>JAPLGZ010000871.1 GCA_026389895.1 Chloroflexota bacterium
ACCTTTGCTCAATAGGTTCCCTTGAAGCAAACAGCGCCCAGTTGATCAAGATCATGGGCGCTGTTTGTTGTCTGTGACTCATTTCCGTTTCATACATCGTGGGTAGGCGTCTATAGACAAAAGGGAAGGCTCGGCTTTCTAATTTAGAAGGCCGAGCCCAGAGGGAAAAATGAGGAAAAATGAGGAGGAAAGTGACACCGGCTCCCATTATTATCGGCGTCACTCCTATTATAGCCAGGATTTCGCAGCATTTCTATCCGTTAAATGGCTGATCTTTTCGAGGCTTTTAGGTAGCTTGCCAGTTTGGTCATCGAACGATTTACGAACGTTTTCTCCAGGTTCTCTGTGGTTTCTCTGCGTGCGTTACGAATAGGGATAAAACAGAGAATGAAAACAAAAACACCCACAGAAAGAAAATTCCGCGGGTGCTGGCGTAGACGTCGTTGCCTCACTTAATTAGTCGCTATCTAAACCCGAATCCTTCGCGCTCAATGCCTATTCAGGAAAAAAATAAGTCATTTGGCGTAGATGAATAGACGCATGGCGAACAAAATAAGGGTAAATATCTGCAACCAAGGAGCATCAAACAGGATACACCCGAACAGACCCCCAACAGAATCATGTCAGCTTAGCACAACTGACAAACGAGCGTGTGCTAAGCTGGCCCAGGTTGGATGATTGGTCATGGGCTCATTTTAGTAGGCTGGTACGTGGGTCGATCCAGCGCGTCGTGCATAACGCACAACGATTGCTTCTTGTGAAAAGTAGGATTTGCAAGAATTGGCATGATGAGTGATATAATAAATTTAGAATTAAGAAAACTTGAATTACCAACCAATGTTCTATAGGCCGAAAAGGATACTAATTAGCATTGAATTTCCCTCGAACTTTTGAAACCGGCTATGGGAACAATCCAGTAACTCTCCATCAGGTGGCTGAAGCAAACTCTCGGCTAAAACAGATCTAACACTCACGTTGTCAAATAAAAATCTTTAACAACACACCTATGTCATTATTTTATAGGGCGTTGGCAATGATTCTTATTGGTATTATCTTTATATTAACCAATCCAGACCCATTCAAGGAGCAAAAGATGCAAAAGCAACTATTGAGCAAGCTCGTGTGTGCGCTTGTCGTCGTTACCGCCTTAGTATTAGGTGGTTGCGGTGGCTCAGCGGAACCAACAGCTGCGCCAGCCCCAGCCCCAACAGACACCGTAGCGGCTGTCGAGCCGACTGCCACAACCGCTAGCACCGAAGCAATGACCACCACCGAAACCACGACCAGCACCGAGACGATGACGGCCACTGAGCCCATGACCGGCACTGAAGAAATGACTGGCACCGAAGAAATGACCGGCACCGAGTCGATGACCGGCACTGAAGAAATGACCGGCACCGAAGAAATGACCGGTACCGAGTCGATGACTGGCACTGAAGAAATGACCGGCACCGAGTCGATGACTGGCACCGGAGAAATGACCGGCACCGAGACCGTGACGGCGACTGGCACCGTTACAAAGTAACGATCAGTGCGTCGATTGGGTCAACTCGGCTCATCGCCATAGATAAGCGGACCAATGAAGGTCAGCTTTAAAATTATATACCGCAAGAGATTGCCCAAAAAGCCACTAGCCCTCCGCTAGTGGCTTTTTGTTTTGTAAGCACGAGGTTGCAATTTTGTTTGCGACTGTTTGCAAAGACAATGGCTCTGATGAACAGTTTGTCCAGCTAGCTAGCGCAGGCTGGTTGGATGGGGCAACAATAGGAATCACCAAACCAACCAGATTATTTTATGTTGCAACAGATGAGTTGCTGGTGGCAATTACCGAGGATGTAACCAAACAATAATAGTGTAAGGAGATTGTCAATAAAAAATACAGGCAATTCTGGTTATAATGAAACCAGAGAAAAATTCACTATAGTATGCAGGAGGCAACGTTATCATTGGGCTGACAACTTAAGCATGGTTTTCTGACCCTACCATAAAATTTAAAAATAATTAACCAAACCATGTTGCTCAATCAATAAAAGCTACCGCTTAATCTCGATAATTTAATAATTCGATAGGAGTTTCAACGTATGATACTCAGCAGTTTTCGACAAAAGACCAAGAACGTCTTTTTGTCCCTACTGCTACTGCTAATCGTCGCCCTCTCACTGTTGCCGGCACCCACCTTCGCCCAATCTTCGCCTCCGGTCTATGACGTAACCCGTCAATGTTTTGCAGTAGCTGATGAACGCGTTACAAATACAGGGAAAGACAGCCAGGATACGCTCGTCCGGCTTGACCGCACCAATGGCGACACATTTGCCATTGGTTTAACCGGCACCCTCAATGTCGAAGCGATCGCCTTTGGCCCCAATAATATTCTATACGGTGTCGATGCTGGGCAACCGGGGATCTTAGATGTGAATACAGGGGTATTTACCGCGCTGCCTTTGCCTTTTGGCACGGCCAACGGTAGCCTAGGCCCGCAACTCTTGGGTGATGTAGATGGCATCTTCTATGATATGCATAACGAGCAGTTTTATGGCGTCGCGCATTATGCGCGCCGACGGGCATTGCTCTTCATCTTCAACCCAGCAACGGGTGCTTATGTGCCAAATGCCTTTGGGCCAGGCGTCGATTATGTAGAGACCGTTGGGGTATCTGATATTGATGATATTGCCATCGACCCAGTGACGGATGTGATGTATGCGACATCCGAGGTCGGCGCGTTATACACGATTGATAAAACAACGGGGGCTGCCACACAAGTAGCGCCTTTCCGCTATCCCAATCCCTATCCAGCTTCCCCCCTCCTAGCTGGCCAACTTGTCGATGATATGGAAGGGCTGTCATTCTTTAATGACGGGCAACTCTATGGCAGCACAGGCAACAATGGGCCCGATCCGATTGACAGCAATCGGCTGTTTCAGATCGACAAAGCGACGGGCGTCACCACTTTTCTGGGTACGTTTCCAACGGGTCTCCAAGATTTCGAATCTATCGCCTGTTTGACGGCCGATACCTATATTAAGATTAAAAAGTTTACAAACGGACCAGGCCAGACGCCGCAGGATGCCGACACCCTCACCGGTCCGCTGATTCCAGTTGGCTCAGTTGTCACCTGGAGTTATATGATTACCAATACGGGCATGCTAACCTTGACCAATCTGACGCTATCCGACGACAAACTCGGGATAATTGGTCCAAACGAGGTAAGCAATTGTCCACCGGCCACAACCCTTTTGGGCCCTGGTGACAGCATACTCTGTACGGCTACTGGTGTTGCCAGCGCGGGTCAATATACGAATACGGCCATCATTACTGGCTCTACACCGATTCCATTAATTGTGCCGCAAAGAACCGTTACGGCCACCAATCCCAGCCATTATTTTGGGACAAGCCCTGGTATTGATATTGAAAAATTCACCAATGGCCAACAGGCGGATGGTGCCAATGATGCCGATGTCCCGTTGATTACGCCGGGTGCAACGGTGACCTGGCAGTATCGCGTGACCAATACGGGCAACACGCCATTTGCCGAAAGCCAAATCAAGGTTACGGATAGTCTGCTTGGCCCCATTACGCAGATTGTCAATAAAGGGAACAATGACACCACGTTGGCCCCGCACGAAACATGGATCTATCAAAAAACGGGCACAGCCGTCAATTTGTTAGACAATTCTACCGGGATCACCAAGGTGCCGGGCTGCGACCCCAATCAGACCGGGGTAATGCGCCTGGCCTATGAGAATATTGGTATGGTAACGGCTGGCACATCGGCCGATGCCGATGCGAGTCACTACTGTAATCCACCAACCCCGGCGATTGATATTGAAAAGTTTACAAACGGCAGCCAGGCTGATGGCGCCAACGATGTCGATGTACCACAGATTAGTCCTAACGGCGTTGTGACGTGGACCTATCAGGTGCTGAACACGGGTAATGTACCTTTCAACGAAACAGATGTGAAAGTTGTCGATAATGTGCTTGGCCCAATCACGCAGATTAGTAATAAAGGCAACGACGACAACGTGCTGGCACCCGGCGAAGTGTGGCTGTATGAAAAAATTGGGACAGCCGCCGATCTGCTCAACAACCCAGGCAGCGTAACGGTATTGGGTTGCGATCCTGCTCAGACCGGGCTGACACGACCCGCCTATGAAAATGTGGGCACGGTCACTGCACCCGATGTTTCGGATACAGATAAGAGCCACTACTGCAATCCGCCGACCCCTGGGCTCACGCTCGAAAAATTGACCAATGGCAGAGCAGCCGATGGGCCGAATGATCCTGACGTGCCACTAATTGTGCCAGGGGCCACGGTTACTTGGACGTATCAGGTCAAGAATATTGGCAACGTGCCTTTTAGCGAAGCTACGGTAAAAGTAAAGGACGATGTCCTCGGCGCCATCACACAAATTGTCAATAAAGGCGATGGTGACACCATCTTGGCGCCCGGCGAAACCTGGATCTATCAGAAGCTAGGTGTCGCAGCCAACTTATTAAGGACACCGAGCACGGTACCTGTTGTCGCCGGCTGTGATCCGAATCAAACCGGCCAGACACGCCCAACCTATGAAAACATCGGCACGGTGACAGCGGAGACCAGTAGCGCCACTGACCTCAGCCATTATTGTAACCCATTGGCCACGATAGGTGATCGCGTCTTTAGAGATATTAATCCGGCAGGCGCCAATCCTGAGCAAATTAGCCAGGGGAATGGTTTACAAGACCCAGGTGAAAGCGGTGTGGATGGGATAAAAGTTCAACTTTACACCACAGGCAACAGTTTTGTTGCCGAAACGACGACCGCGAACAACGGCTTATATCGTTTTAATAATGTACTACCTGGCGCCTATTACCTGGTCTTCGTCAATCCTTTATCGCACGGTGTGTGGTCGCTTGCCAACCAAGGGCAAGATGACGCCCTTGATAGCGATGCAGATCCTTCGCTCACGGTCTCCGTTGGCAACTTTGCCGCAGGCACGGCCGCGCGTACCGTAGTCTTCACCGTCAAGGCGGGTGATGTCGATCTGCGCTGGGATGCTGGCATCGTCGAATCGATTGGTGCGCTGGGTGATTATGTGTGGCACGACCGCAATGGCAACGGCTTACAGGATGAAGCCGCCGATCAAGGCGTGCCTGACGCCCAGGTGAAACTTTTCACCAACGCCGGGCAATTAGTCGCAACGACGACAACAAATGCGGCGGGCTATTACCGCTTTGCGTCGGTGCCGCTGGGTCAGTATTACATCCAATTTAGCCTACCAACAGGCTTTAATGGCTTCACACTGGCACACCAGGGTAGCGACAAAGAAAAAGATAGTGATGTGATCACGGTTGATGATGCCGGTGGCCGCACACCTCTCTTTACCTTCGCCGCTGACACCGGATCAGATTTCTCTTGGGATGCTGGGGTCTACCAAAACGCGAGTGTCGGTGATTTTGTTTGGCTTGATGATGGCGATGGGATCCAACAGCCAAGTGAAAAAATTGATAAAGGGCTCAGCAACATCGCCATCGAACTCTATAAAGTCACAGGCGACGGCGTGATTGGTCAGGGCGCTACTGCCCAGTTGGCGAAGGCATCGGTTACCGCCATTAATGGTATTTACCAGTTTGAAGGGTTAATGCCAGGCCGGTATTACATCCATTTCACCCTGCCGACGGATCAAGCCAAATACGTTTTCGTCACGCCTGGTCAGGGCGGCAACCGCGAGGCCGATGCCGATGCGACCATGGATACAGGTGATACAGCCATCTTCACGTTAGTCTCCGGCCAATTTGATCCATCGATCGACGCCGGCATCCAAGTAGTCACGGCGGAGAATCCGACGCAGGAACCGACGCGCGAACCAGCACGCCAGCTTTTCTTGCCGCTGGTTGCCAACGACTAAACGTAAGTAACGGGGCGGATGGCCCCGTTACTTACTACAATTCATACTATGTGCTATTACGGAACGTTACATTTTTGACAGGCCGATGTGCAATGTGCTAATCTAGACTGGTTTGTAGTCACGGCTACGAATCATTTAAATCTCTTATAAACAAGCTTTTATCAACAAGCTTTTTTAATAAAGAGAGGGGGGAGGGCAAAGCCCGATGATCCCCAGCAACCCACTGGAGTCCCGGTTTTCGGTTGTTACATGGTAGAAGATAGGCAAGCCGCAATTTAGCGGCTTTCGGCTATCTTCACATGGCTAACAATTGAACAAGGAATTCCCTGTGGCGTGCAAATTCCAGCCGATGTGTTGGATGATAGTTATTGATAACGATCATCGCAATGACAATGCTGGCTTATGCGAGAAAAATGCTCAATCATGCCCACCTGGAACTTTCTTGGTGGGCATTTTCTTTTGGCCGCTTAATGGCATAGAGTTGGCTACAGATAGATTGAAGCGCAAGGCGCAAGGACAAAGTATGCGGACTGTCTTTTGGGAAAATAACCGAGTAAAAATGATCGATCAGCGTTTGCTACCCGGTGAATTTGTCATTGCCGAATTTGCCACAGTCGCAGAAGTGGCGCGTAGCATTCAGGAGATGTATGTACGAGGCGCCCCCGCGATTGGCGCGACAGGCGCCTATGGCATGGCACTGGCCGCCCAGAACAGTGCCGCCAACGATCGAGACAATTTGCTCGATGATTTGCGCACCGCCAAAACAATTTTAGACAACGCTCGGCCAACGGCGGTCAATCTGAGTTGGGCGACAACACGCATGCTAGATTTGGCCGAACAGACGGTGTTGCCGAATGTCGATGACTTGCGCAGTACTTTGCTCCATGAAGCAGAGGCGTTGGCCGACGAAGATGTAGAGATCAACCGCCGCATGGGGTTCAATGGCGCGGCGGTGATTCCGACAGATGCCAATATCTTACACCATTGCAACACCGGCGCGCTGGCCACCGTGGATTTTGGCACAGCGCTAGGCGTAATTTTTGCCTGTCAGGAACAAGGCAAGCCAATCCATGTTTGGGTCGATGAAACCCGCCCGCGCCTGCAAGGGGCGCGCTTGACAGCTTGGGAGCTAATGCGCGCGGAAGTGCCGATGCACCTGATTGCGGACAATGCCGCAGGACACCTGATGCGCACAGGAAAAGTAGATGTGGTGATCTTTGGCGCGGATCGTGTCGCGGCCAATGGGGATGTGGCCAACAAGATTGGCACCTACAAACTCGGTGTAGTGGCCAAAGAAAATGGCATCCCTGTCTATTGTGTAGCCCCCACCAGCACCGTTGATCTGAACTTGGCCGACGGCGATCAGATTCCGATTGAGGAACGCGGTGCGGAAGAAGTCTATCAGGTAGGCGATACGCGCATTGCACCAGAAGGCGTGCCGGTCTATAACCCAGCCTTTGATATCACACCGCATCGCTATCTCACCGGCATTGTTACCGAAGAAGGCATCTGTTATCCGCCGTTTACACAAAGTTTACGCCAGGCCAAAACCGCCGCCGAAGCACGGATTCAGCGACAACGCCAGGCGCGCGGGTCGCAATAGGAGCACCATTGCCATGAACGAACTGACAAAAATCTGTGTCTTTTGTGGGGCCAGTATCGGCACGCAGGCAATTTATCAACAGACAGCCCAGGCGTTGGGTATGGAACTGGTGCAGCGCGGCATCGGGTTGGTTTATGGCGGCGGCAGCGTTGGTTTGATGGGTGCTGTGGCAAGCACGGTCGCGATGAACGGTGGCCAAGTGATTGGTGTGATTCCGCGCTAGTTAAAGACAAAAGAAGTCGTGGGCGAAGTGTACGGCGAATTGATCACCGTCAAAACCATGCACGAACGCAAAGCCAAGATGGCGCGCTTGTCAGACGGTTTTATTGCCATGCCAGGGGGCTTTGGCACGTTGGATGAGTTGTTTGAGTCGATTACGTGGGGCCAGCTTGGCATTCACAGCAAGCCGGTCGGTTTACTCAACGTGAATAACTATTTTAGCCCCTTGCTCCAATGGGTGGATCTGGCCCTGGCCGAAGGTTTTGTTCGCCCGCACCATCGCAGCTTAATTGTCACCGCCGACGAACCCGCCGCGCTGATTGAAAAGATGATGGCCTACGACCCACCAGCCGGTCTGGTGCAATGGTTAGATTTGGATGAAGCGTAGTCAGCGCGGCTTGACACAAGGTAGTTTTACCCAACACGTACACTTAAAAAGGAAGCTCGCACATGTCGTTTGTCATTACCGGTTCGGTCGCCTATGACTATCTGATGCGCTTTCCAGGGCGTTTCCGTGACCATATTCTGCCGGATCAATTAGAAAATCTCAGTCTAAGTTTTCTAGCGGATTCAATGCTCAAGGAGCGCGGTGGCATTGCCGCAAACATTGCCTATACCAATAAACTTTTGGGGGGCGACCCGACCATTCTTGCCACTGTCGGGCAAGATTTTGGCGACTATCGACGCTGGCTAGAGGAAAATGATTTAAACACCGATCAGATCATTGAAATTCCTAATGAATTTACGGCCTCTTTTTTCTGTAATACAGATTTAGATGGCCGCCAAATTGCCAGCTTCTATACGGGTGCCATGCAACGGGCTGGCGAGTATAGTCTGGCCTCGCGCCATTTGGATGATGCCGATCTGGTGATCATCAGCCCAAATGACCCGACGGCGATGCTGAATTACGCCATCGAGTGCAAACAATTGGGCATCCGGTTTGCGTATGATCCCAGCCAACAGGTCGCGCGACTCAGCGGCGAGGAGCTTATCCAGAGCATTCCCGGCGCGGCCTATCTCTGCTGTAACGAATATGAGTTGGCGATCATCCAGGACAAAACCGGTTGGAATCGGACGCAAGTGCAGGAACAGGTGGAGATCCTGATCCTAACCCTGGCGGAAAAAGGCAGCGTGATCTACACGGATTTTGGCGTAGGCGACGAAATTCATATCCCGCCAGCCGACATCATTAAGTTTGTTAATCCTACGGGTAGCGGCGATGCCTATCGGGGTGGATTTTTTGCGGCCCGCTTAAAAGGCTTGCCATTGGATGTCTGTGGGCGGGTTGGCTCGCTTAGTGCAGCCTATGCGTTGGAACAGGTGGGACCCACCGTGCATCACTTCACATTGGCAGAATTCAGCGCCCGCTATGCCGAAACGTTTGGCCCAGAACCGACCCTGGATGCGCTTCAGTAAAGGGTGAAGTTGAGTGTATTGCACGGGTTGTGCCAAGCTAGTCTAACAGGGTCTAATTTAACAGGATCAAAGTAGCCACCATCTATTCTCTATGATTGCACCTGATTTTGTAACGATTCGCCGAATTTTAATGACCGATCTAACCTGGTCGGCCTATGCCCTGGCCGATTTACAACCGGCCTTTGCGCCCTACACACAATGGTCAATTGGACAGAGTGTGCAAGGGGAGGGCTTAACCTTACTTTTCACAGTCTTGACGCCACCGATCTTGGTGACGGTGGGACCAGCCGAGGCGATTCGCGCCGCATTGGCGCAAACGGATCTGCCAGCGGAGGTTTTTATCAGTGCGCGTGAAGAGCACTATGCACCGATAGCGGAGTTTTACGACTTTGCAGACCGGATCCACCCAATGTGGCGCATGATTCCCACCGACCCAAGCAAGGTGCAATTTCCGAGCCGCGGCGATCTTGTGCGTTTGAAAGTGGAGGATGGTGAACGGCTGAAAAAACTTTACAGCTATGGTGGCGAATTTGCCCCGGACTTTTTTGACCCTTATCAATTACAAGATGGTGTCTATTTTGGCATTATAGGCGAAGATGGAGCGTTGGTGGCTTCCGGCGGCACCCACATTCTTGAACGAGAATCAGGCGTGGCGGCGATTGGCAATATCTATACGCGCCCCGACCAGCGCGGTCAAGGGCATGCCAGCGCCGTTTTTCAAGCAATTGTGACCACCTTGAGGACGGAAAAGTTTACCAACATTTTTCTGAATGTCAATCAGCGTAATGGAGCGGCCCGCAAAATTTATGAGCGTTATGGCTTTACGGTTTACTGCCCCTTCCTGGAAGGCGAAGGCGTTAGACGTAAAGCCTAAACAAGGAACTCCACCCCAGCCCTTCCTTTGAGGGGCCGTTGGTCAGATAGAATAAGTGACTTCTTCCACCAATCAGTCCCCTCCCTTTTGGGGAGGGCGTCGACGTGAGCGACTCGACTGAGCTCACGCCGAAGTCTCGTCGAACGTCTCCGCCGAACGGTTAGGGTGGGGCCACGCACGAAACAAACTTAAAGTGTTAACAAAAATCGTCAATCTTTTTATTTTATTCTGGAGAAAAATTAATGACTACAAGCAAAGAATTAACCTACGACATCGCCGACATCAAGCTGGCTGATAAAGGGCGCTTCCGCATGCAATGGGCAGCCAAAGAGATGCCCGTGCTCGATCTGCTGGAAGAACGCTTTAAGAAAGAACAGACCTTCAAGGGTATTCGCTTGGCTGCGGCCATGCATGTGACGTCGGAAACGGCTAACCTGATGCGCATCTTGATTGCCGGCGGCGCCGAAGTAGCCTTGTGCGCCAGCAATCCACTGAGTACGCAAGATGATATTGCCGCGGCGCTAGTTGCCCATTACGAAATGCCTGTTTACGCGATCAAAGGCGAAAGCAACGAGCAATACAACTCGCACATGGACAGCGTGTTGAACATTCGCCCCCACATTACCATGGACGACGGCATGGACCTGGTGGCGATGTTGCACACCAGCCGCAGTGAACTGTTGGAAAACGTGATCGGCGGCACAGAAGAGACCACCACTGGTGTGATTCGCCTGCGCGCCATGGCGGCCCAGGGTAAGCTTAAGTTTCCGGTGATGGCCGTTAACGATGCCCAAACCAAACATTTCTTTGACAACCGCTACGGCACCGGCCAGAGTTCGATTGATGGGATTATTCGTGCAACCAATGTGTTGCTGGCAGGCAAGAACTTCGTCGTTGGTGGTTACGGCTGGTGCAGCAAAGGTATTGCCATGCGTGCCAATGGCATGGGCTCCAACGTGATCGTCACCGAAGTTGATCCGTTGCGGGCGTTGGAAGCCGTGATGGACGGTTTCCGCGTCATGCCGATGGCCGAAGCAGCAAAAATTGGCCATATCTTCTGTAGCGCCACCGGCGACATCCATGTGGTCAGCCGCGAGCATATCGGGCTGCTGCGCGATGGCGCCATTCTTTCGAACAGCGGTCACTTCGATGTCGAAATTGATATGAAGGCCCTGACCGAAATGGCGACGAAGATCACGCGCGTGCGTGAATTCTTGGACGAATATACCTTGCCCGATGGTCGCCGCATCTATGTGGCAGGTGAAGGTCGCCTGGTCAATTTGGCCGCGGCCGAAGGTCACCCCAGTGCGGTGATGGATATGAGCTTTGCCAACCAAGCGTTGGCCGCCGAATATATGATCAAGCAGGGCAAAAATTTGACTGGCGAAGTCTACAATGTGCCCGACATCATCGACAAAGAGATCGCCCGCCTCAAGCTCAAGGCGATGGATGTAGAGATCGACACATTGACGGCTGAGCAAGAATCTTATCTGAACGAGTGGAGCCTGGGCACAGGGCACTAGGAATTTTTGATTTACGATTTACGATTTACGAGATAGCTTCGTTAATGCAGTTACTTCTGCTTTCGCTAATTCTTCGCAGAAAGCAGAAGTAACTATGGCGTCCCTACCACTTCGTAAATCGTAAATCGCAAATCGTAAATCGCAAACGAAAAACTAAGGAGATCCGTTTACTATGACAACCTTTATGACTTCGCCCAGCCTGCTCTTTACCAGCGAGTCGGTGACCGAAGGCCATCCTGATAAAATGTGCGATCAGATCAGCGATGCCGTATTGGATGCACACTTTGCCCAAGACCCGATGGCCCGCGTGGCCTGCGAAACGGCGATCAAGACCGGTTTTGTGATGTTACTGGGCGAAATCACCAGCAAGGCGATTGTCAATTACGATACGCTCGTGCGCCAGGTCGTCAATGACATTGGCTTCGATGATGGCGAAAAAGGCTTTGATGGCCATACCTGCGGCGTGCAGGTTGCGGTGGCCCAACAGAGCCCCGATATTGCAATGGGTGTGGATCAGGCATTGGAATCCAAACAGGGCACCATGTCGGCCGAGGCACAAATCGAAGCAGTGGGGGCGGGCGATCAAGGGATGATGTTTGGTTTTGCCTGCGATGAGACGCCAACGTTGATGCCTATGCCGATTTATATGTCGCACAAATTGGCCCGCCGCCTGGCCGAATTGCGCAAGAACGGGCAATTGCCCTGGCTGCGTCCGGATGGTAAAACACAGGTGACGGTTGAATATGCCAAGGGCAAACCCAAGCGCATTCATACCGTCTTGATCAGCACCCAGCATTCCCCAGACATCGACCAAAACGAGATCCGCGAAGCGCTGATGGAAGATATTATTATGCCGTCTTTGCCCCAAGAGATGGTCGACAACCAAATGAAAGTCTTCACCAATCCCACCGGGCGCTTTGTCGTCGGCGGGCCACTGGGCGACGCTGGGTTGACTGGGCGCAAAATCATCGTCGATACCTACGGTGGCATGGGTCGGCATGGTGGCGGCGCGTTTAGCGGCAAAGATTGCACCAAGGTTGATCGTAGCGCCGCGTATGCGGCCCGTTGGGTAGCCAAGAATGTCGTAGCGGCTGGCCTGGCCTCCCGTTGCGAAATTCAAGTGGCCTACGCCATTGGCGTTGCCCGCCCACTGAGCATCAATGTCGAGACCTTCGGCACCGGTAAGATTGGCGACGAACAGATTGCCAAATTGGTTGACCAGCATTTTGACCTGCGTCCCGGCGCGATCATTCGCGATCTAGACTTGCGCCGCCCGATCTACCGCCAGACCGCCGCCTATGGTCACTTTGGCCGCGATGATATTCAATTGCCTTGGGAAGATACGAGCCGCGCCGCTGCCTTGCGCGATGCGGCTGGCGTCTAAACGGCTACGGGTTGATATAACGCACTACAATAAAACAGGCGGCGTGATTAGCTATCACGCCGCCTGTTTTTATTGTAGGTTCATTTCACCGGTTCTATCTGCGTCTGCGACCAATTGAATGCGGGCGCAACCGACGCCTTGACGGGTGTTGCTTTGGGCGCAGGTTTTAGATTTACAGGTGCAACGTATAAATCTCCGTCATAGGTGGTCCAGGCAAAATGTTGGCCGTCGCCGGTTGCGCTTCGGATATTATCCTCTTCATCGAGCATTTGCGTCCAGCCAGTTTTGATGTCCAGCGCGCGCAATGCACCTCTAGGCCCATAGACGTGTTCTGCTCCTGGTGTGAATAATAGAACATTTAAACCGGCGGTCCCGATGGTATCGATTTTATCTAAATATAATAGGGACACAGGTTCGTGTACGCCATCAAAGTTTATAATCCGAGTATATTTTGCATCCGTTCCGCCATACCCATAGGTAAGTATATTGCCGGTTACATTGATAAAGATGTATGCATACCCAAAATAAGGGCTACCACCAAGCCATAAAATTTTGCCAGATGTAATGTCAAGCACACCCGATGTGCCTGGAGATGTCTTAGGATAACAATCTGCCCCCCGCCCGGTGTATATAAAATCAACTTCGTAGCAGTTGACTGACTAACCGTTGTTCCCTGAGGTAAGAGACCTAAGTTTTGGCGTTTCTTAGTCTGGAGATCATACGAAAAGAGCGCGCGTCTACAAACATTATCATATTGCTGTTGACACGTAGGCTCTGGCAGGCAGCTCGCTGGATAACCCTCAGTCCAGAAAACCTGTGTCCCATTGAAACTCGGATGCCGTGGAATGTGAATGGTGCTAAAATTTATGAGCAGCCGTTCAGCGTTTGTTTTGAGATTATATGCATAGAGTTCATCAAAACGCTGATAATAGATCGTATCGACATTAGCGAACCCTTCTACCGAAAGTGCTCGATCCAGAAATTTTCGTTGCTTAGTGATGAAGTCGTAGGCAAAGATACCCGGTTTCACCTGAGGATCACTTGGTAACGAGCCATAGCCGCTCCAAACCATCCACCGACGGTTGAGCAACGGCTGGCTTGGTTGTCTACCATCGGTCCCCGAATAGACCAGGGTAGCGCCTGGGGTCGGTTGCGCGATAACGTGTGCGTTTGGATCCCGGGTCATCAAAAACAGTGTACCCCAGCAAAAAAACAGAAAGCTACCAAGCAGAAATCCACCTAAGCCAAACTCGCGCAAAAATCGTAACGGCGTCATTTTTTCATCTTCATAATTCATCATCTAATTCTCATGAACCTTTACCATTGTACGAATCACAAATAACTTCACTGCGCTGGTTTTAGCCGCCACGGCGTCCACTCGATTAAGGGTGAGGCTGGCGCGCTGATCGGTGGCGAATCTGGCGCGGGTTTCAGATTGGCCGGGACAACGTATAACTCTCCACCATAGGTAGTCCAGGCAAAATGTTGGTCGTCGCCGGTTGCATTATAGATAGCGTTGACTTGATCGAGCGTCTGCATCCAGCCAGTTTTTAGATTGAGCGCGATTAATCCGGCTTGCGGCCAATATCGATTTTCTGGAATAGGTGTATAAAGCAGAATGTTCAAACCAGCCGTTCCTTGGACAAGCATTCTTTCCGAATAAAAAAGCGTTGTAGGTGGTTGACCAGGGGCAATGTGAACAACGCGCGTATGTGTACTTGGCCCATCGATAAAGCTATAGATCATTATATTGTCATTTAAATTGATAAATCGCATCTCACTATTCCAAGTCGTGTCATTGATCGCCCAAACTTGACCAGAAGTAAGGTCAAGCACACTATACGAGAGGGGCGACGCCTTAATATTACAACTTGAAATCCCACTATAGTGACGCAGCAGCAGTTGGGTCTCGGTTGCCTGACTGATCAATGTGTCACGCGATAAAATCCCCAAGCTTTGGCGCGTTTTAGTTTTGAGATCACTGGAGAAAAGCTCGGCTTGACACGCGTACTGATATTCCTCTTGACAGGTGAGCGCTTGTTTACAAATAGCTGGATAACCTTCGATCCAAAAGCGATGGGTGCTGTTGGAAATACCAGGCTCAACGTTATTGGTCACTAAGTGCTTCTGCACGCCGGTTTGGAGGTTATAGGCGTAGGATAAATCGTTGCGCCCAAAATAGAGGGTATCGTTATTTAGCTTTGGTAGTGAATCGGCTTCTCCCAGAAAGCTTCGTTGTTGGGTCATAAAATCATAGGCAAAAATGCCATCTTGTCTTAGATGTTCACCTTTGGCATTGGTTATTTGGGATAAGCGCGAACCACTCCAAACCATCCAGTGGCGGTTGAGCAACGGCTGGCTTGGATAGCCACCATACTCGTCGAGCCTGAGACCAGGGGTAGGAGGACCAGCAGCCACTTCTTCGCGCGAATAGACTAGGGTGGCTGGCGGTCTTGGCTTCGCTAAAGGTGCTGGCGTTAAAATCCACATGAGAAAAAACAGAGCAATAAAGCCAAAAAGCAGGAACCAACTCAATCTTCCCGCTGATGAAAAAATCTCGTCCGCGTCATTCTTTCTTTTATTGCCATTATTCATCATCTAAATCCTATCGATCTCTCATTGCACGAACAGCCAATAAACTCACCTCACTGTTTCTAGCTCCTCCTGTGTCCACCCAAGCACAGGCGAAATAGGTGCATTCATAGGTGTAGAGTCTGGCACAGGCTTTAGATTGGCAGGCGCAACGTATAAATCTCCATCAGCGGTGGTCCAGGCAAAATGTTGGTTATTGCCGGTTGCACTATAGATTTGGTTGAATTGATCGAGCGTCTGCATCCAGCCCAAAATAACGAGGCCAGGAAGGATGGTTGAGCCATTCGGGAAAGAGCTAGGAGCATGCCAGTTGTATCGAGTTCGTGTGGCCCTTTCCCGAATGGCGGGCGATAACCTTACTTTTGTGGAACAGCTCTAAAGAACTGGGTAAAAGATTTTTTTGTTCCGGCATTTTTGCGGGCTGGCTCTATTCACAGTGGTTGGTAGAAATAACTTCCCCACTGATTTGAAAGTGGGTAAAATGTGAAATAGAAGAGTTTGCTAGAGGATTAACCAGGCAGAATTCCAGGCACATTGATAATCATGCTTCCGTCTCTTTTTCTTGCCTGTTCACCATTGTGCCCTTCCTTTTATGCCAATCCTACGCTCAGTTGTATAATGGCAGTCATGAATTTACCGACACCAGTTCAGCGATTTTGCCCCCACGGTTGGCGCAGCTTTCGTTATTTGAACAAGCAAACTTTCTTAGCAGAGCGCTTACCCTTTAGATGGGTCCTTTACATCAGTCTGTTCGCTCTTGCGATGGTCGCTTGCAATAGCCAACCAAACCAGACCTCTGGCGACGTTTCACAAATCGCCGCCCCCCTGGCCGATATCTATCAAATGCTCTCGCCGCTACTCAATACGATGGCGAATCCAGCCACTTTGCGCTCAAATCCGCTAGCGCCCAATGCTGCACCAGTGGATAAAGTTGTCTATTCGGAAACGAGCGTCACACTCCCCACTTATCCATATGAGCAATATCAGACCGACGCCATTGATCCTTCCTATAACTGGCCCTATAAAAAGTTTGACGTTGAGCGCTTCCGCAACGAAGCGCCCAAACCAACTGAGCGCGCCTATAAATTGCTCATTCTAGAGAATCGCTACCTCAAGGTGATGATCTTGCCAGAACTAGGCGGACGCATCTGGCAGGTGATCCATAAACCAAGTGGCAAGCCGATGTTTTACCAGAATGCGGTCGTTAAACCGACCCATTGGGGCAGTCCCAATCAACTGGGTTGGCTGGCCTTGGGCGGGCTGGAATGGGATCTGCCCGTGAGCGAGCATGGCTATGACTGGGGCACGGCGTGGCATTATACGTCCTCACAACCCAATGATCAGCTCGCAATGGTCACGCTTTCTACGCCGCAGGATGGCCGCTATCTCCAAGCCAGTATCACTGTTTCTTTACAAGCGGGAGCTGCGAGCTTTGCTTTTGAGCCAACGATCACTAATGTGACTGACCATGCATTAAATTTCAGTTATTGGCAAGATGCCGTGCTAGCCCCTGGTTCGGGCAAAACGCTTACGGCACAGTTGCATCTGGTCTTACCCACCGACAAGATGACGATTCACAGCACCTTTGATCAAACCCTGCCTCAGCCAGGACAACCTTTCACTTGGCCGATTTATCAGGGGCGTGACCTGAGTCGCCTGGGCAATTGGCAACAATATATTGGCTTTTTTGAGGCACCCGCCGCCCATGGTCCTTTCGTCGGCGTCTATGATCCGATCACGGATGCCGGCGTCGTCCGCATCTATCCCGCCGATGTGATGCAAGGCAGCAAGGTCTTTGGGTTGGGGTGGGCGGATCGCTTGACCAGTGATAATTTTACCGACGATAATTCGTCTTATATGGAATTACATGGTGGTTTGACGGCCACCTTTAACGACACCTATCGCTTACCAGCCAACCATTCCGTTAACTGGCGCGAAATCTGGTATCCTGTGCACGGGATTGGTGATCTAACCTTTGCCAACGAACTAGCCGCGTTGACGGCCCACCGCTCGGCGGCTGGCGTGCGGGTTGGCTTCTATCCCAATCGCCCAATCACCGGTGACTTGGTCTTTCTGTTGGATGGTAAGGAGCAGCTGCGCAAAACAGTGCAAGCCAGCCCGGATGCGCCATACAACAGTTTATTCATCAAAGGGATGCTGCCTATGGGCAAGATTTCGCTTGAATTTCAAGATGCGGCAAAACGCCCATTGCTCAGTTATGGATTAAAATAGTGAATAAAATTGTTGTCCCGACCGCAGAGGGCCTAATCGTGCAGCAGCCACCAAGCGCCATTATAGCCCAAACCGGTTACTGCGTTCCGCTCGCTTGACAGGAGTCAGCTATGGGAACTGCCCTGGTCCAGCTTTCGTTACTACTGGTTGTATTATTGTTATTTTATATTCTAGATAATCAGATGGGTTTTACGCGTGAGTCGAAATAATCATCAACGTGTTCCAACGTGGGCCTTTTGGATCATCGGCGCCGTCAGCTTTTTAGCCGTGTCACTGCTCATCATGGCAGTCGTGCTAGGCGTGCGTGCCGGGCAGCAACAACTGGATATGCAACGTCGTCAGCAAGTCGGCATTGCCAGCCAACAGGCCATCGATTTTCGGGCCGAAGGCAATTTGGAAGCCGCCTTAGATGCCTACCAGCGCGTGCTGGCCTTAGATCCAGGCAACAAGACAGCTGTCGAAGGCATTAGCAATCTGTTACAGATGGCCGCCGCTAGAACGCCCAACCCGGCGACGCCCAATCCCGTAGCCCAGGGCGCCACCCAACAAACTTCTGATACAACCACCGCGCCCAGTGCTTCCGTTACACTGACGGCAACACAGCCAGGCAACAGCGCAGCCGCAGCCCCCACAAAGCCTGAACTCGCCGGCCTGCTCCGGGCCGCCCAAACCGATTTTGATGCGGGGCGCTGGCAGGAAGCGCTGAACCAATTATTGTCGATTCGCCAGATCGACGCGAGCTATATGGCAGACAAACTGGATACCCTGATCTTCAAAGCCTACGTAAACCTGGCCAATGAAAAAGATAATGAGGACCAGCTAGAAGAGGCTTTGGCGCTTTACAACAAAGCGCTCACCTTGCGCGCCGACGACCCCGAGGCAAAACGCGAAAGTGATCTGATCGGAAAATATTTGGATGCGCAAGACTCGGAAGGGGCTGATTGGCCACACGCGGTAGAATTATTAAAAACGTTGGTCGCCGAGGAACCCGATTATCGGGATGTAACGGATCGTCTGCATGCGGCGCTGATTGGCTATGGCGATGACCTGGCGGACAAAAATAATAATTGTCTAGCCGCGGAGCAATATACAGCCGCCCTTGACATGGCTGTGACGCCTGGACTGATCGCCAAGCGCGATCAGATGCAAACGTTATGTGACAGTGGCCAGACAACCGACGCCATCACGGCTACCCACGCTTCAACGACCAGCGTTACGACCGCTTCTAGCACAGTAACCGCAACCGATGCCAGTGTAGAAGTGACCCCGACAGAGACGGATGTAATCGCCGATCCAGGCGAGAAACCCACCGTGGGACGGATTCTATATTCAGCCCAAGATACCGCAGGTCACAGCCGGATCATGGTGCAAGCCGTCGCCGGCGGCGCAGCCACGGTCCTGCGCGAGGACGCCGCACAGCCAGCCATGCGCGCCGATGGCCAACGCCTTGTCTTTCGCAATACACGGACAGATATGTCGGGGCTAAGCACGGTCGATCCGGCCACTGGCTTGGTCCTGCGCTTTACGGAATTTGCCGAAGATATCTTGCCCAGTTGGAGCGCGCAAGGCAATCGCATTGCTTTTGCTAGCAATCGCGACGGCGATCGACGCTGGAGAGTATATGTGATCTGGGCCGAGGCGAACAGTGAGGCCACCAAGCTCGATTTTGGCCAATCGCCCGAATGGAGTCCAGTGCAAGATGAGCTCGCCTATAGTGGTTGTGACACCTCTGGCAACCGCTGTGGAATCTGGACGATGAGTGGCAGTGGCAGCAACCATGCGCCATTGACCACTGTCCAATCTGATGATCGCCCCACCTGGTCGCCCGATGGCCGTTTTGTGGTCTTCATGAGCAATGGGCGCGACGGTAATCCAGAAATTTATCGCGTTGAGGTTAGCACCGGCCAAGTGGTGCGCCTGACCGATAACCCGGCCATTGACGGTTTGCCGACGATTAGCCCCGATGGACAATCCGTTGCCTTTGTCAGCAACCGGGATGGGGCATGGAAGCTCTGGACTGTGCCAATGGTGGGTGGTCCGGCCACCTTGCTGGCGCCGATTAACGGCGATTTAGGCAATTGGTTGGAACAAGATATTCAATGGGTAAATTAGTTTGACCACAGCCACATTTTTTAAGCCCAAAGGGCAGCTGTGATTTCGAGTAGCGCGTTTGGTTTGGGCCAATCTCCAGCCTAAGCATCCCCCGAAACCGCTCTATACTTCAGATCCAGACCCGACAGCTAGCCTATCGGGTCTTTTTTATTTCTACATGCATTGACCTAACGACAGAGGACGGGCACGCCAGCAGACAAACGTCGATAAACGCCGTCGTTACTTGTAACGCAATCAGAGTTCGTTCATAATACTAATGTTCGGGAATTAGCCAGTTGCTTCTCGAACAAATAGAGCAAAAGTGTAGACCATCCAAAGGATAAAGGATGACCGAGGACTTAAACAAAACCATGAATTCAGAGAGTGTTGCCATCTCAGCGAGTGCCTTAGCGCGCACCATCGCCGCGGCGCTCAATGAACCGAATATACCCCTGATCCACCGAATCATTACCGTGGTTGGCCCCGAGCGCACGCAAGCTTTCCTTAACTCTACACTGGAGTTGGAAGCGCAAGGCGGCGCCATGACGAGTAAAGAGGACCGTAAACGCACGCCAGGTGGAAGTTTCTTTTATCTAGTACGCAAAACAGTTGCGACGAGTGAACACCGGCAGATTTGGCCGCCCCCACGCAAGAAGACCGGCGAGGGCAGTGAAGGAGTAGCCACAGTTCGACCAAAGCCAGTGGCGCTCACGTGGGAACAGGTATCGGCATTAGTTCAACAAGCGAAAGAGGCGCCAGGGGAGGCGAAGACCGTGAAAATCACCTTGATCGGACGACCACTCAAGATCATTAAACAAGCAGAGTGTGTCATCCTTAGCATGAAGGGTAAAGAGCCAGGAGCATTTCCAAAGGGGCTACCCACACCACCCGCCAACAGTGCGATCACCTGGGCAGTCTTCATCGCCAACAAACAATGGGAGAAAGTAGCCGCCAGCCTTGATAAGCAGCCCGAAGACAAACTGATCGTGGAAGGGTATCCATTGCTCAAAGATGGTATGGCTGTGGTGCTAGCCCAATCCTGTAAGTCGGTGTTGCTCGAGCAAGCCGCCAGGGCACAAAAGACCGGTGGCTGATGGCGGCGCGGGTTTCCCCAACAACTGCTCTCAACAGGTTAGCTGGGCTTATCAAAGAGGCCATTGAAGGGAATCCCGCGCCACCTGGCTGGCGAACCTGTGTATGCTCAGAGGCAGCTTAGACCGCACGCCCACCCGGTTATGGTTGCTCGCTTGCGAATATTCGCGAGCACAGCGCTTGATGTAAATGGCTGCATAGGGATTGTCGGATCAGCTTACAGTATCAGAAATTTCGTCAGCGTTCTCCTCATCGTCGAACACCAATGGTATGCGGACGGTAAACATCGTTCCAACACCAACCTGGCTTTCAACTGTCAGGGCGCCACCTTGTCGTTCGACCGCTTTCTTGGCAATCGCCAAGCCTAGCCCAGTGCCGCCAATTGTCCCTACATTAGCGGCACGGTGAAACGGTTCAAACAAATACTTTAAGTCAGCTTCGGGGATGCCGATGCCTTCATCCTGCACCTGAATCACGCATGCATCAGCCGTGCAGACGAGCCGGATCAGGATCGGTTTATCGGCTGGTGAATACTTTAGTGCGTTAGAGATCAGATTTGTGATGATCTGCCGCATGAGCTTTGGATCTAGTTTCACTTCTCGAAAGGTCTCATCACAGGTATAGCTGAGCCGATAGTTGCCCTCCGATTGGCTCTGAAATTCGGCAAGCACACTGCGACAGAGCGCATCAAGATCAAATCTGCTCGGTTTGCTTTCAACCCGCCGCGCCTCTAAATATGCCAGTTCCAGCACATCCTCCATGATCTCTTTAAGGTGATAGACCTGTTCTTGAATCCGGCCTAAGCGTTGCTCGATCTGCGCATCTGTCAGCTTGTGCCGGTGTAAACTAAGCATTTCGGTTACGAGCAGGATAGATGCCAGCGGGTTACGGAATTCGTGCGAAGCCATCGAGAAAAAATGGGATTTCAGCTCACTTAGTTCTTTTTCTTTATCAAACGCCTGCCACAGTTTCTCTTCGACTCGCCTGCGCTCGGTAATGTCAGACGAAACAACCAGCAAACGGTCAGACGCCCCAGTTGGATTCTTGAGGGGAATCTTACTGGTTTGATAATAGCGATTGAGAATCGTTTGTTCAGGAATAAAAACTGCTTGTCCAGTGTCCCGCGCTTCCTGATCTTTTTGGCGGAAGAACGCTACTTCAGTCGGGTTGGGATTCATCTCGGCCTCAGTTCTACCCACCATAGCGGCTGGGGTGAGACCGTAGATTTGTGCAGCGCTCGTATTTACCAGTTGGAAGCGACCTGCGTCGTCCTTGACCATAATTAAATCAGGTACACTATTAATAACCAGTTGCAGGAAATCGCGCTGCTCACGCAACGCTTCCGCGGCCCGTCTGCGTTCGGTGATGTCATGATTGACGCCAACCACGCCGCAGGGGAGGCCGCGCTCATCCTTAAGCAAAGTAACAGAGCTTAGCATATAAAGCTCAGTACCATCCTTGCGATGCTGCACGATTTCGCCCTGCCACTGCCCATGCTCAAGTAGGGCCTGCCGAGCGCGCGCGTTGCTCTGGTCATCAGACGTATATAGCACCGGCAAACAGTCGGTGACACGTTTTCCGATCACCTCGTCGGCGCGCCAGCCATAAATGGTTTCGGCAGCCCGGTTCCAACTCTGGATGCGGAACGCCAGATCCGTGGCAATGACCGCGTCATTGACATCTTCCTGCAAGCTGGCATAGTAGCGCAATTGGTATTCACGCTGTTTATGCTCTGTAATATCGCGAGTGATCCCGACCAGGCCGATCAAATCCCCATTCAAATTGCGCAGCGGCACTTTCGTTGTGGCTGCCCAAATGGGCTGCCCCTGCGGCCCGATGCTGCGTTCTTCGTGGTTGATCAGCGGTAGCCCCGACTGCAACAATTGATCTTCGTCTGCATGGAATTGTAGAGCCATCTCGATGGGGAGAAACGCTGTACTGTCTTGACCAATCGTCTCTGCCGGCGACACGCCAAAGGAGTGGGCGCCGGCGACATTGATTAAAATATAGCGATGGTCGGTATCTTTCACGTAGATATAATCTGGGAGGGCATCAATCAGCGTGCGCAACAAATTACGCTCTTCGGCCAATGCAGTTTGGGCCTGTTTCTGTTCGCTGATGTCACTGAAGTGGGCGACCAAACCCGATCCATTGGGATAGGCAGACACAGCAAGCCAACGATTAACAACCGGCGAAAAATATTCAAATGTAGCGGCCCGGCGCTCTCGCATAACGCCAAGGTAGGCATGGTAAGTCGATGTACCGATGGCTTGTGGGAAGATCGACCAGATATTGTGGCCAAGCAGATCTGCCCGGCATCGCCCCCAAATCTCCTCAGTCTTGCGATTTACATACGTGAGACGCCAGTGCTCATCAACAGTGAAGATAGCATCGCTCATGCCCTCAAGGATATCTATTAGCTGACTGAACGGAAGCGTTGACGCTAGGTCACTGGAGCTATTCTCATTCTGATAGGTACATTGTGCTTGAGATCCATTCATGTAAACTTTCCGTTACTTGATCTATAACCGTATCTACTGACTGCTCCGACCATTTCTGTCCAAACCCCACATCGCAGTTCCGATATCAGAAACTTGGCCATAAACGCTCTGTTTACCACCTATAGGATGTATAAATGTCGTCATATAAGACAGCTTGCCCTAGGGATTGCGACTGTTACGGAGGATAAACCTTTAAACCAAAATCAAGTCAAACAAGCCAAGCCCGCCTCTGGCCCATGCTGTATATCTCTTTATATATTTAGAGCGCCCTAGACATGATTCGTCAGTATAAATAAAAATGCCCACTGAAAGGATCAGTAGGTGAAAATTGAACAGGTAAGCTTAGTCTAACACAAACCTTAAGAATTTAGATCGGCTATTTTACGTAGATTTGGCTAAAAAAACTTGCCTGGCTTGTAGGCGACTAAAGCCGAAGCTACCGTGCGAAACCCAGGGACGCGGGTCATATGAACGCCCCACGTCCGTGGGTTTCAATGCTATAGCGCATGATTTTAATCACTACGCCCGCTTTCAAACTATTTCTCAGGGATAAATTGAAAATATTTTAGATCTTACGCAATCGCACCTTTGGACGCGATTGCGTAACGGCGTCCATTCGTGGTAATTTGGGCACTTGGTGAGAACAAGCTATTCAATGGGTAAACTAGTTTGACCATTTCAGAATTTTCCAGTACAATAAGGACTCGGTAGTTTCGGGGAGTAGCGCAGGTTGGTAGCGCGTTTGGTTTGGGACCAAAAGGTCGCAGGTTCAAATCCTGTCTCCCCGACTGATAAGGCACAGGGTTGGAGTTGACGGTTTTTTTAAAATAAATTTGGGCTTACACCAAGTTCAAACTTTAAATCGTCAATTCCCAAACCGGTTAACTTAGAATTGTTTGCGGGTATAGCTTAATGGTAGAGCCTCTGCCTTCCAAGCAGATTACGCGGGTTCGATTCCCGCTACCCGCTTTAGAATCATAGTGGTCGCTCGTTAAACACAAGCTACGTGAAGATGGGCGCTAGCTCGATTTTCTCTGCGTCTTTGCGTCAATTTTTCGCCGGGCCGCATTGTTATATAAAGCAAAGAGGGTTCGGCAGAACTACACCGAACCCTCTCACCAAAAGGAGGAAACCATGAGAGACAACTTTCGCATCAGCACCGGTTGATAGAGAATAATCGTCTCTACTATATTAATCGTGATTTATTGGCAAATCCTTCGCGCTGGCAAAAACTACTTTTTTTGCTTTCCAAATGATAAGTTCAGGAATTTTCGGATCAATTTGGCCAAGGTTAAACTGCGCAAGAAACGGGTGGCGAACAGGCGTTATATTACATAGAATAGAGCAGAGAGAATCATCTAAACCGTTTGAAGGAGATGTCTATGTCTACTGATTACCAACGCATTGCCGAAGCCATCCGCTATTTGGAAAGCAACTTTCGTGAGCAGCCCGATCTAGATGTGCTGGCCGCGCACTTGGGATTGAGCCCTTTTTACCTGCAACGGCTATTTACCCGTTGGGCCGGCATTAGCCCTAAGCGATTCATCCAGTTCCTTACCGCCGAACATGCCAAGCAATTACTGGAAGATTCACATAGCGTGCTTGATGCCACCTATGAAACGGGTCTGTCTAGCCCAAGCCGGCTGCATGATCTAATGATTGCGATCGAGGCAGTGACACCTGGTGAATTTAAGAATAAAGGCGCCGGTTTACAAATCTTTTATGGCCGCCATGCAACGCCCTTTGGTGACTGTCTGCTGGCGGCGACGGAACGCGGCATTTGTCTGCTCACCTTTCTCGACGGCGAAGATGCCTGGAAAGATGCCCTGGCGGAATTACAGGTGCGTTGGCAAGCGGCGATCATTACCGAGTGCCCAGAGCGCACCCAGCCACTGATTGAGCAGATCTTTTCACCCAATTCGAACGCAACGCAAAACGTTGCACGCCCGATCAACGTACTCTTACACGGCACGAATTTCCAGATTAAAGTGTGGGAAGCATTGTTGAAAATTCCTACCGGGGCTGTGGCTTCGTATGATGATGTCGCCCAATGGATTGGGCAACCGAGCGCAGCCCGCGCGGTAGGTGGCGCGGTGGGCGCCAACAATATTGCTTATTTGATTCCGTGCCATCGCGTCATTCGCAAGAGTGGGGTGATCCAAGAATATCGCTGGGGTCCGACGCGCAAGAAGGCGATGTTAGGCTGGGAAGCGGCCCAAAAGATGGCTGGCTGAAATGGCGCCAGCGAGTTGAGCCCGCTTTCGGTTGAGAATTATGAATTGGCGTATGTTTCGCCATTGACCACTTGGCGGATGGCCTGCATAAAGGCCAACGGATCACCTTTCATCACATACCCCCGTGCGCCCAGGCGCAGGATTCGTTCAGCATAGATCCGCTCATCATGCCCAGAGACGACAAGCACAGGCAAGTCGGCATAGAGGGTTTGTAATTGTTTTAATAATTGAATACCATTCATGTCGCCTGACAAAGAAATGTCTAACACAACGGCATCGGGGGTGCAGAGGGGAATTTTCTCTAATGCTTCTAGCCCCGATGCCGCCTCACCGCAGACTTCCATCTGAAGCTCGCGACAGATCAGGAATACATAACCTTGTCGTACGAGCAGGTGATCGTCGACAATAAAAATACGTGCCAT
Source organism: Chloroflexota bacterium (assembly GCA_026389895.1). Taxonomy (GTDB): domain Bacteria; phylum Chloroflexota; class Anaerolineae; order Caldilineales; family Caldilineaceae; genus JAPLGZ01. The sequence goes on from JAPLGZ010000871.1 coordinate 26,072, forward strand.
TATAAACCCTAGTCTACCATTTAGGCTGACGATGTTGGCTCATTAGGTACAATGATCGTTGCACGAACGCCGGCGCCCTGCTGTGAATCGATTTCGAGCCGTCCGCCAAAGAGGGCCAGGCGTTCGCGAATGCTGAAGAGACCAAAGCCGCCTTTGATCCCCATCTGCTTCATAACCTTAGCCCCGTCAAAGCCGCGCCCCTCGTCTGACACGCAAATCAGACACTGATTGTTTTGTTCAAACATGGTCAGTTTTGCCCGATTGATACCCGCATGCTTTACCACGTTGAAGAGCAATTCGCGCGCCAACTGAAAGATCAACAGCCGCAAATCTTCGCCCGGCATCCGATACTCGTCAAAAATCACAACTTCAACATTAAGGTCATGGATCTCTTTCATCTGGTTCGCCAGCCACTGAAAGGCCGGACCTAAGCCCTCATTTTCGAACACAGGCGGGCTTAGCTCTACGGTCAGCGTGCGTGTGGTGCGAATGGCCGCTTTTACGAGATTATCGAGCGTTTCTAAATGCTCTTGAATGCCCGAATCAGCCGGTGCATCAAAGCGGATCATGTGTGAGCGCATCTGAATGCCATATAACAAATGCTGGACATCATCATGCAAGATTTGCGAGATGCGACGCCGCTCCCGTTGTTCGGCCAACGTAAGGGCGGAAGTCAACTCCCGCATCTGCCGGTTCTTCTCTTCTACGTCACGCTTAAGGGCAATTTTTTCGATGGCATTGGTGATGGCGTGTTCAAGGGTCAGCTTAGAAATATGCTGCTTGACCAGATAATCCTGCGCGCCCTGTTGCATTACCTGGACAATGACTTCTGGTCGCTCTTCGCCAGTCAGCACAATGACCGGAATATATTCCCTGGCGAAAACGGGGATCAAGCGCAAACTATCCACATCCGGCAACCAATAATCAAGCAAGATGCAGTCCGGCGCCCGCTCTTTTGCCATCTTAAGCGCAAGTTTGCCGGTCGGCGCTTCGCGTACCGCATAGGTCGGGATCAGGAGACGGCGCACAGCCTCGCGGTCAATATCGTCATCGTCAATTAACAAGAGATCAAGTGAAGTTTCAGCCATTAGCCATTATATGTTGATAGGGGAAATTCAATCCTACGATAACTTTATCATAGCACCAGTTTATATATGCTCAAAACTCGGTAGCAAGATGTGCAATCACAGCTCAGAAATAATGTGCAATCCCAGTTACTGCCAACACATGACATAGCTAACAAGACTTCAAAGAGACAGGGTGGCATAAACATCTAACCGACCACACCTTCTTATGTAGGATAATCCTGACAGCGCGAAGCGGCTTCGTCCTATATACCCTATCGTGAACTTTTGTTACCCTATAATAACAAAAGTGAGAAAGAATAAAAGAGCGGGACAAATCACCGCGAATGGACAGCGATCTAATTCTCCATTATTGGAGGCGCGATGGGTAGATGCAATGAAGAATTTAACAATTTTGATCATGGACGATGCCACGGTTGTGCGCCAGCTCATTGTAAAGATGCTGATTGAGAACATCAACGCCGAGCAGATTCTACAAGCCGGAGATACAACTTCTGCCATTGAACTATTTGCGCAGCACAAGCCCCAGATTGCGATTCTCGATATTCAAGTGCCAGGTGACAGAAATGGTATTGATGTCTTAAGAATTTTTAAAACATTGATGCCACTTGTGGCTGTGATCATGCTTACCAATCATGCGACGATGCGCTATCGGCTCGAATGTAAGCGCGCCGGCGCAGATTTCTTTTTCGACAAATCAGCGGAATTCGAAAAATTGAATGCGGTGGTTGCAGAGTTGATCGAGCGGCTGCCACACTAAATAAACATGAAGGCTCAAATAAGGCGGAAAGGCTGACGCTACGAGTGATTTGTAGGATAAACACTGACAAATGGATCAGACCAGAACTGATAGTCAAACAATAGATTATCCCTTATGATTTATACGCGCGGCCAATCAGTAAGTGCCGAACAAATGCTTAACAATGCCATATCGATTGCATCGTTTAACTAAGTCTCGCCGCAAAGTTTGAAGATGCGTACTTATCAATTAAGTAAGGGCCCGATCTATGCAATCAGCGATCACTAACAATTCTTCTGGCTATTCGGATGAGACACTTTTGCAGTCGGTGGTTTTAAAAGAGGCAGGCGCCTTCGAAATTTTCTACGATCGGCATGCGACCAGTGTATATAATCTGTTATTTCACATTGTGCGCGATTCGAGCCTGGCCGAGGAGTTATTACAAGAGACCTTTTGGCAAGTTTGGCAGAAAGCAGATCAGTGTAATGTAAAAGGCGCTGGCAGTGCGTGGCTTCATCAAATCGCGCGTAATAAAGCACTCGATCAATTACGCCGCCAGAAGGTCCGCCTGCCTATGCTGGCCAATGACATTGAAGCCTATGAATGGGCGCTTGGTCTCCATCAGGTAAGTCTTGAGAACGACTTTGAAAAAGGATGGACGCGCGAGCTAGTTCAGAAAGCGCTTGAACGCATCCCTACCGAACAACGGCTTTGTCTGGAAATGGCCTATTTTGAAGGGTTGAGCCAACAGGAGATCGCTGAAAAAACGCAAACGCCGCTCGGCACGATCAAGACACGCATGCGAATTGGCATGGAAAAAATAGAACGTTTGTTAGTGGGTAACGGCTTCATGCTAAATTCCACCGCCTATTTGACTTCGTTGCCCACCTCTTGAGTTGCCCACCTCTTGAGTTGCCCAACTTCTAGGTTGCCCAACGTCTGAGTGATTCGTTCTAAAGTCCTTGAGCAGTAATTTTCTACGGGTATCAACAGAGTCTTCAAAAACTTTCTGTCGATTTTTTACACACATAATTACACACATAAAGGAGAGATAAACTATGATCAACTTTATCGTATGGATCATTCTAGGCGGTATCTTAGGTTGGATCGCCAGTATGATTATGCGAACCGATGCGCAACAGGGCACCCTGCTGAATATTATCGTGGGCATCATCGGCGCATTTCTGGCTGGCATGTTCCTGAGCCCACTCTTTGGCGTGAGCACAATCAACCAGAACAACTTTAGCATCGCGTCGTTGTTGGTCTCGTTGCTCGGCGCCGTTATTTTGCTCGCTATCGTCAACTTGTTCCGCCGTGGCAGTGTCCGGTAGCCACGATCACCTGAAATTAATTGCCGCAACTACCCTAACTTGTCAGCAGTAGATGCGCATGTCATAAATAAAGAGCGGCCCTGATGTCTTCACATCAGGGCCGCTCTTTATTTAATTAGGCTCAGCCTAATGGTTCTGGTGCGGGCATGGGGTCTCCAGGGAGCGAGACCTGACAGGTCGGGCGGCGTTGTTTGGAGGGGTAGAAAACAGATTCATGGTTCGACTGGAGCCAGCGCTAGTTTGCTATTTCGAGCATTAATATACTCCAGCGATTGATGGCGGAAATAGGTGTTGTACAATTCGGCGTAGTGACCGCCTTTTGCCAGCAGCTGATCGTGGCTGCCTTCTTCGATGATGCGTCCGCGTTGGAGCACGAGAATCCGGTCGGCAGCTTTAACGGTAGAGAGCCGGTGGGCGATCACAAAC
>JAPLGZ010000391.1 GCA_026389895.1 Chloroflexota bacterium
CCGTAAAAGCTTAATTGTTTTCTACGCACTAAATCGTATATGAATCGTCGGGTAGTCTTACTTTAACGTAAAGTTAATTCCAGAAAACTGTGTTATCCTATCATCCATCTCATCGCAGAAAGTCAAAAATCTTCTTTTGCAATTTTTCAGCCATCATAACATCGATTAGGTAATCCACGAATGAAAGTTCTGCCTTTCCGCGTGCGCGCTTTGCCTCGATTGAATCAGCTTGCCCATCAGACCCCAACATTGCCTGCCTATAAAAATCGTTTGCTGTTGACCTGTACAACAGTGCTGCTCGTGGCTGCCGCGCTTTGGTTAACCCAACGGACATTGCGCGCCGCAGCGCTCTTCACCGGTTGCGGGGGTGAAATTGTGCCGGCGGCCAATGCCGATTTTGAAGCAGACGTTGTTGAATTGATCAATCTGCGACGCAGTGAACAGGGTTTGCCGCCCCTAAAGTTTGTCCTCGAATTGACCAACGCCGCACGTTATCACGCTACAGACTTGGCTCAAGATGACTATTTTCAGCACAACACATACGATCGTGTAGATGGTAATCTGGTGATGGTATGCGATTGGGCCAGACGGGTGACGGCCTATTATGCCACGCCGCGCGCCGAAAATATTGCGGCGGGCTATACCACGCCTGAGAGCGTTGTGCAAGGATGGATGGATAGCCCGGGCCACCGAGCCAACATTCTGAGCGAAAATCGGGAAGTGGGGGTTGGTTTTGATAACAATTATTGGGTTCAAGATTTTGGCACGCGTGACAATGTCTATCCACTGATCATTAATCGCGAAGCCCGCCAGACTACTTCACCAGATGTAACGCTCTATAGCTATGGCACATGGGAACAGATGCGCCTCCGCAATGATGACGGTGCATGGACCGAGTGGCAACCCTTTCAAACCACACGCGATTGGACACTGAATGCTGGGCAAGGTCTCCGCACCGTCGAGGCTGAATTTCGCCAGGGGGCGACCATTGCCACCAGCAGTGATACGATTGTCTTGGCGACAGGTGAATCAGCGCCGGCACCAACGGCGGCCGTGCTGCCACCAGAACCGCTACCGACACCCACCGGATCATCTAGCGGTCGGGCCAGTTTAACAGGTCGAGTAACGTTGGAAGGGCGTGGCAACCCACCGAGCAACCAATGGGTGATTCCGCTTCAGGTGACGCTGGTAGACTTGACGGGCAAAGTAGCCAATATCACCTTGAACGTATCGACCACGCCGGAAGGTGCTTTCCAAATACCAGATATTACGCCTGGCGCTTACGCCGTGATGGTGCGCGGTGCCCACACGTTGCAGCGGGTGGTCAACGTTACCCTCCAAGCGGGCAGCAATGCCCTTGATCTAGGCCTCTTGTTAGAAGGTGACGCCATGCCCGACAATACGATTAATGTCTTGGATTTTTCCCGAATGACCAGGAGTTACAACGAATGTGCCGCTAACGCCGAATATATGACGCAAGCAGATTTCAACAATGATAACTGCATCAATGCCCAGGATGTTGCGTTGCTGACCCATAACTTTGGTCGTTTTGGTGATGCGAACGAAAGCCTCATGGCTGCGGCAGAAAAGCCCGCGCAAAGTCACCTAGCAACGATTACAAATCGGCATGCCGGTCAGCGTTTTGCACTGTGGCTGAGCGTTAATGACGGTCTCGCTAGTGCAGTTGATGCGGGTGCCCTCTATTTAAATTTTGACCAGAGTCGGCTGAAAACACTCGGTGTCGCTCGCAATAGTGCCTTCGAGATTGAGCTAACCAACCAGATCGATAATCAACTAGGGCATATTGATCTCGCCGTCGGTGCGTTAACCGGCGCAATAAAATCTCCGTTCACCTTTACCACCATCACCTTTGAAGTGTTAGCCGATATTGATCATAGCGACATCGTGGTCGAAACGTCGGCCCTCCGCCACAGTGATTTTGCCGCCAACGGGCAATCTCTGGTGACTGGCTCCTCGCCGAATCTCCAAAGTGTTATCTCTGCTCAAGAAATTCAATTCGATCAAACAATTTTCTTGCCCCTCGTGCGCCGCTAAACTCATCCTTCGGTTCTGCTTCAGCTTTACCGTTTCAAACCACTGAACGACTAGCCCGTTTATGCCACTGTCAACGCAGACATGTGGTAGTTTTCGCGAGGCGTAGAACAGTGGCCCTATCTAAGCTTATAACTGCAGAGAAGCGCCTTTGCACTCTTGGCATCCCTTGCGGTTACAAGCCTTGATAGCTGCCTTGCGCCCCTATAAAACCACTAAACGATATCCTATCTTTATGGTCGATTTATGGCATTCACACAATAAACCAGTAGGGCGATGGGACAGCGAGGCATATCTCGATGCTTTTACAAACCGTTCACCAGAAAAAATCTTAATTCACGAGGAATGCTAAACGTATGATATGATAATAGACACAAATGGTTTATTAGATAGAAGAGAACCTTCCCTTCACAATGTAGGAGCATGTATGCAAGTCCGAACGACAGAAACGGCACAACGCGTTCGCAAGGATGGTTTGGTAGCGATTGTGCGCGGCAACTTTTCTCAAGCACAAATTATGGCGATGGCGGAAGTACTCGCAGCCGCGGCGGTCCCGGTGATGGAAGTCACCCTTAATACAACCAGCGCTTTGACCGCGATTCAGGCTTTGCGCCAGCACTTTGGCGACAAATTGTTGGTGGGTGCAGGGACCGTGCGCACCGCCGAACAGTTCCAACAAGCGTTGGATGCCGGTGCCCAATTTACAGTAGCGCCCAATCTAGACTTGGCCACCGTGGCCTTGGCTCAGAAAAATGATCTACTCCATCTACCGGGTGTCTTCACGCCCAGCGAAGTCCAGAATGCATTTGTTGCGGGTTGTCGTATGGTCAAACTTTTCCCGTCGGAGATTGTTGGCCCGCGCTATCTCAAAGCCCTACGCGCCCCACTCGATGACATTGATCTGGTGCCGACTGGCGGTATTACGCCTGAGAATATTGCGGAGTATGTAAAGGCTGGCGCCGCTGCGACGGGCATTGGCAGCGCCCTCATTACCGGCCCACAGCAATCGTTAGACGATCTAGCCACCCGCGCCCATGCCCTGCGCGCGGCCTGGAATGCCGCGGTTAGCCAGTAAAGATCGTAGGGGTGACGCAATGCCTCGCCCCTACCGCAGAAAAGGATAAATTCGTGACTGTCTCCCGCGAAAATTCAAAAGCATTGTATCAAGGGATTAAAGCCGCAGGGGTGCGTTTTATCACGGCCCTGCCAGAAACATGGCTGATCTACCTGTTACAAATGGCAGAAGATGATCCCGAAATGTGTCTGATCGAAGTGGCCAAAGAAGAAGAAGCGGTTGGCATTGCCGCTGGCGCCTATTTTGCGGGCACACCGAATGTGATGCTTTTGCAAAATCATGGTTTTCTGGGGGCGATCAACGGTATTGTCTCGCTAGCCATGCTCTATCGGGTCCCGCTCTGCATGTTGATCGCCCACCGCGGCCATATGGGCGAACCTTATCCCTGGCACACACAAGGTGGGATTGTCACTGAGCCAGTGCTACGCGGGTTGGGCATCCCGTTTGATTATGCGCGTGACCCGGCAAAGATTGCCAAACAAATCCGTGAGGCTTATACCTTCTCACGTAGCTCACTCTCACCAGTTGCGCTCTTACTGACGCGCGATCTCATGGAAGGAGAGGCATAACGATGAAACGTGCCGACTGTATCAAGGCGATCTATCCAGAATTTGAGACATGCTTGGTTGTCACCATTATGGGTGCCTGCGCGCAGGAGCTATATGATCTGGGCCATCAGGAGAATTTCTTCTATTTGCAGCATGCGATGGGTCTGGCCTCATCGATTGGGCTGGGGCTTGCGCTCAATTTGCCCCAAAAACGCACCATTGTGCTAGATGGCGACGGTTCGGTCTTGATGAATTTAGGAACGTTGGCGACCATGGCGCGTTATCGGCCAGCCAATTTGATCCAGATCATTTTCGACAATGGCAGCTTACTTTCTACCGGTGGTTTTGTTTCGCATACTGCATCGGGCATTACCGATCTGGCCGCGATCGCCAAGGGCGCTGGCATCCCCAACGTAGCCGCGGTTAGCACCATCTATGATTTTATGGAAGCCGCCGCCGCGGCCTTTGATCGGCGCGATCTGAGCGTAATCGTCGCCAAGGTAGAAGCAACCGGCCCCGATCACTTTGGGATGGATCTAAAGTTGCCAGAAAATGCCTTGCGGTTTGAGCGATTTATTCGCGAAAATTGTAAAAAAATTGTGGAGAATTCACGTCCATAAATTGCCGCGTGGCGAAAATTTTGGGTCCTGTTAAGGCTTAACAGACGAGGGTTACAGTGAATACTCTTGTGATTACCTCGTTGACACTGAGTTGACAGCACTCCCGTTGGATTATATTATTAGTTAGACGCAAGGTTCCCCCTATTCACCGTTTTCTTTTTTTGAGGAGCTTGAGAGTTGAGCAGACGACAATTAACCCAGTGTATGTCGTTACTTTTTGTAACGATTATGTTCAGTAGTTGCGCGCTATTGCCTACCGGGCGATCTGATCGCGCGGCATCCGAAGCGCCGACACCAACGCCAATTCCAACGGCGATTGTGCCGACCAAGCCCACCTATAAAGTTCAAAAAGGTGAAGTTGTTGATGAATTGACCTTTAGTGGTCGCATTTCACCTGTGCTGGAGAATGAACTCTATTTCCGTACCGACGGCCGCGTGCGTACGGTCTTTTCTAAACGCAATGACGTAGTCAAAAAAGGCACCGTGATCGCCGAGTTAGAGAACGATGCCCTTGAACGCGACTTAAAATCGGCCGAACTGGAATTGGAACGCGGTACGGTCACCTTAGAGGCGGCCAAACGTGAGCTTGACTTCAGTATCAAGATCGCACAGAATAATCTAGATATCGAACAACTGAAACTAGCAAAGTTGCAAGCCCAGGCGGCGCCGGATCAGAATGATATTGCGGTTCAGCAAAAAGAGATCGAACAAGCGCAAATTAACGTCGATCGGTTGAATAGTGGCGTTGACCCGCTGCTGGTCAATAGTGTTCAAAGCGCCCAACTGAATGTCGACAAACTAAAGACGCAGATCGCCGAAGCGCAAATCGCCGCCCCGTTTGACGGCCAGTTGCTCTCTGTTTCGCTTTCACCAGGCCAAGAAATCAAAGGCTATCAAGCGGTCGTCGTGTTGGCGGATGTCAATAATTTGGAGGTAAGCGCCGATCTTTTGAGCGATCAGATGACCAAGCTGGTGGAAAATATGCCGGCGAATATCGTATTGGTCAGTCGCCCCGGCGAAATCTTAAAGGGCAAAGTGCGCCAATTGCCGTACCCCTATGGAAGCGGCGGACGTGGTCAGAAGGTCGAAGACCAAGACAAATCGACGCGTTTCTCGGTGGAAACATCGGCCAAGAATGCAGGGTTTGCCTTAGGTGATCTAGTCCGTATCACCGTTGAGTTAGAACGCAAGGCCAATGTACTCTGGTTGCCGCCGCAAGCGTTGCGGGTCTTTGAAGGCCGCCGCTTTGCTGTCGTGCAAGATGGTGACGCTCAACGTCGCGTGGATGTGACCGTTGGCATCCAAACGCAAGAGCGGGTCGAGATCAAGGAAGGCCTAAAAGAAGGTCAGGTTGTGGTTGGACAATAGGGCCTGACCTCATGTTGCGAACAAGCACCTGTCCTCGTTGCAAGGATTATTTCGCAACAGCTGGGATAATATAACTATGAATTTTCTACTACGCACTTGGGCGATCTTTGCGGTCGCTGCGCGACGCCTCCTTTCTCAACGCGGGTTGGCTGTGGCTACCGCGGTGGGCTTGGTCACGTCGGTTGCGCTGGTTATGAGCGTGCCACTCTATACAGATGCTGTCTACTATCGAATTTTACAGCAAGAATTAAGCCAAGTTACCGAGGAGGGCACAACACTCTATCGCCCTCCTTTTGCCTTTATGTTCCGCTATGTTGGCTCGTTGTATGGGCTCAAGCAGTGGGATGATATCACCAAAGTGGATACTTACCTGACAGGACCTGGCGCGCGCGCGCTCGGCTTGCCGGTCAAACAGATCATTCGCTATGGCAAGACGGATAATTTCCGCCTCTTTCCGACTTCGGATATTGCTTATGCCGATGTCAAAGATCCATTGGCTTGGGTGAACTACGCGTTTATCAGCGATTTTGATAAACACGTCAAAATGCTCGAAGGTAAATTGCCGGCCGCGGCCACCGCAAACCCCGATGACCCGATGGAAGTTGTCGTCAGTTCGACAATGGCCGACCAGTTGGGTTTCCGTGTCGGCGAAGATTTTATGACCTTCCGGCGGACGGATGGCGAAGGTTCGCAGACGCCGGTGAAGATTCCAATCAAGATTGTCGGCATCTGGCAGCCAACAGATCCCAAAGATGAATATTGGTTCTATCGGCAAAGTGTCTTCGATAATCAGCTCTTTATTCCCGAAGCCAGCTTCCAGGGGCGTATTTCATCCTTGCTCAATGACGAAATTGCGCAATCCCTCTGGTATCTCATCTTGGACGGGTCTAACATCCATGCTGATGATGTGAGCTCTTTGGTCGGGAATATCGAAACCGTTCAACAACAAGCGGCCACTTTGCTGACGAATACGCGGCTGGAAATTTCACCGTACGATGCGTTAAATCGGTATCGGGTTTCGTCACGCCTGCTCAATATTCTGCTCTATGCCTTTAGCATTCCGATTATTGGCTTGCTGTTGGCTTTTATTGGGTTGGTCGTAGGCTTGGCAGTCGGGCGGCAACGGAACGAAATTGCCGTCTTACGCAGTCGTGGCGCAACGGTGGCCCAGATCATGGGTATTGCCATCTTGGAAGCTGGCTTGTTGGGCATCGTGGCACTGGCGGCGGGCATTCCGGTGAGCGAGTCGATCTCGCGAGCGATTGGCGCCACGCGTAGTTTTCTAAACTTTACGTTAGAAAGCAACCTGCGCGTGGCCATGACGATGACGACGTTGCGCTTTGGGTTGGCCGCGTTGGGTGTGACACTGGTGGCGCAAGTCTTCCCTTCGCTGGGGGCGGCGCGCCACACGATTATTACCTATAAGCAGGAACAGGCGCGCACCGTGAAGGCTCCTTGGTGGCAGCGGGCCTGGCTCGATATCCTCTTGCTGATCCCAGCGGTGTATGGCGCCTATCTGTTGAAAAAACAGGGCAGCATTGTCTTGCCTGGCCAGACGAGTGGCGGCGACCCATTTAGCAACCCGTTGCTCTTTCTGGTGCCAGCGATTATGGCGTTTGCCTTGACGCTGGTCGTCCTTCGTATCTTGCCCTTGCTGATGAAGATCATCTCTTGGATTGCCTCTAAAACGAGCAGCGTTGGGTTTCTGCTGGCGACGCGTTACCTGTCACGCGATCCAGGATTCTATACGGCGCCGTTGATTCTCTTGATCTTGACCTTAAGCCTTTCAGCCTTTACGGCTTCGTTAGCGCAAACGCTGGATAATCACCTCTATGACCAGAGTTATTATAAGGTGGGCGGCGATGTTCATCTGGTCGAGTTGGGTCGCGATAACAGTACAACCAACGCACCTGGTGGGACCGGTGGTGAAGGCACGACGGGCGCCGCCGCGGCAAGCACCTCGACAACCGGCGCAACCAATACAGCCACGAACAGTGATGGTACGGTGCCGGAAGGACCACAATGGGTCTTTATTCCGGTGAGTGAACATATGCGTGCGCCAGAGATTCAAGCCGCCACGCGCGTGGGTGAGTTCACGGCGTCGATGCAAGTCCAAGGTGAATGGAAAGAAAGCAGCTTTATCGGCGTTGATCGCATTGACTTCCCGAAAGCAGCTTACTGGCGGCGCGACTTTGCGCCAGCGAGTTTAGGCGCCTTAATGAATGCTTTGGCCGTGGCGCCCGAAGGCATCTTATTGCGCCGTGAGTTTATGGCACAAAATGCGTTGCGGGTGGGTGACGCCGTGCAGGTGCGCGTGAGCAGCTTCGGCCAACGTGCGGATATGACCATGAAGATCGCCGGGGAGATTGATTATTTCCCCACGTGGTATCCAGATCCCGAAAAGGATGTGCCCTTGATTGTGGGCAATTTGGATCATCTCTTCGAGGCTGCTGGCGGTGAGATGCCTTATGATGTCGTGGCTAAAGTGAAACCTGGTGCAGATTTTGATAAGATGGTGGAAGATCTGCGTAAACTAGATTTTGCAGTGCTAGACTGGTCGGCTTCAACCAAAAACATCGCAGCCGAACAGCGCCGGCCAGAGCGTCAGGGCTTGTTCGGCGTTCTATCGGTCGGCTTCCTGGCCGCGGCCTTCTTAACCGTGTTGGGCTTTTTGCTCTATGCGCTCTTCTCGTTCCGGCGTCGCTTTATCGAGCTAGGGACGTTGCGGGCGATTGGGCTCTCGCCTTTCCAGATGACCACCTTTGTGGCATGGGAACTTGCCTTCTTGATCGTGCTGGGGCTTGGTGCAGGCACGCTCATTGGCACGTTGATCAGCGTTGTCTTTATTCCCTACCTGCAAATTGGCGCCGGTGCGACGGCCATGATTCCGCCATTCGATGTTGAAATTGCGTGGCCGGCGATCATGCGCATCTACATTCTTTTTGGCGCACTCTTCTTGATTGCCTTGAGTGTGTTGGCTGGCGCCTTATTGCGCATGAAGATTTTCCAGGCAATCAAACTGGGCGAAACAGTATAATGATGAGCAGACGATTTGCGACAGAGACTTTCGTCGAATTGCAAATCGTCTCCTTATCTTATCAGTTTTAAAAGGATAAGTAATGAGTGAACCTTTTATCTTATGTGATGGCCTCGTCAAAATCTTTCAGGTAGCTGAACTGGAAATGGTGGCGCTGCGTGAGTTGAACTTAAGCATCGAAAAGGGTGAATTGGTTGGCATCATCGGTTCCAGTGGTAGTGGTAAATCTACCCTGATGAACATTCTCGGTGGGCTGGATCGGCCAAGCGCTGGGCGCGTGCGGGTGGATAATCACGATCTACTCAAAATGACCGATACGGACCTGAACCGTTATCGGCGCGAAAAAGTAGGCTTTGTTTGGCAACAAAGTGCGCGTAACCTGGTGCCTTATCTGAACGCCATTAACAATGTCATGCTGCCGATGACGTTGGCGGGGGTCACTGGCAGTGAGAAGAGCAAGCGGGCCGAACAATTGTTGGACCTGGTCGGGCTAGCCGCCCGTAAAAAACATTACCTGCCCGAATTGTCGGGTGGTGAGCAACAACGCGTGGCAATCGCCGTAGCATTGGCCAATAACCCAACCCTCCTCCTAGCTGACGAACCGACAGGTGAAGTGGACACCGCGACCGCGGCCCACATCTACGACACCTTCCGCACGTTGACCAGTGAGATGCATATTACAACATTGATTGTCAGCCATGATCCTGGCATTGCCAAACAAGTAGGGCGTGTTGTTGGCATTCGCGATGGGATGCTTGCCAGCGAGACCATTCGTCAGCAACGATCAGCCGTGCCTGAATTAGATCTAAATGGGGATGCGGTGCTGAGCGAAAATGGCACAGGCTTACACGAAGAACCCCAAGAACACTATGAAGAGTTAGTCGTAGTTGACCGAGCTGGACGGCTACATATTCCACACGAATACCTGGAACAGTTCCATATCAAAGGGCGCGCGCAGGTCGAAGTGACCGAAGATGGTATTTTGATCCGACCTACGCGTCAGGATCGGGTGGAGGCCGAGATCGCCAAACCGAGCACAGCAACCACAGCGGCGGAAGAAGAGATCAGTGGGCCACGCAGTATTTGGGATCGGTTTGGCTTAAAACGCGGCAAGAAATAGGGATAGGGAGTAAGGATTACGGATACAGGATTATAGCCCTCAGTAGAGCTGACCTAATCCCTAATCCTACTCCCTTTTGTCACATAAGTTAGTTATCCACGAGGGTCATTTTGGCGAACAATAACGTAATTGACACGAAAAATCTTACGCGCACCTACGGCACAGGTGATCAAGCGGTGTATGCGTTGCGTGGGGTTAATTTAGATATCGGTCCAGGGCAGTTTGTGGCCTTGAAGGGGCGTTCTGGTAGCGGCAAAACGACTTTGCTCAATTGTATTGGCGGTCTGGATCGCCCGACCGAAGGGACAATCAGCATTTTCGGTGAGGAAATTGGTGGTTGGAGCGAAAATAAACTGACCGCTTGGCGTCGCCAACAAGTCGGTTTCATCTTTCAATCATTAGGCCTGTTGCCTGCGCTGTCAGCGTTTGAGAATGTCGAGTTGATCTTGCGCATGAATCATGTGCCCGCCAAGGAGCGCCAGAAACGAACACTTGAATGTCTTGACCTGGTTGGTCTGACCAAATGGGTCGATCATCGGCCGTACGAGCTTTCTGGTGGTCAGCAACAGCGCGTGGCCATTGCACGGGCCCTTGCCAATCGGCCTAAGTTGATCATTGCCGACGAACCCACTGGTGACTTAGATACCAAAACGGGGCGCGAAGTGCTAAGCCTGTTTCGCACCATTATCCGCGAACAGAACATTACCATGTTAATGGCGACACATGACAACCTAATCGTTGACTATGTCGACCAGATTATGAACTTGCAAGACGGTCAGATTCAACAGATCGAATACCCGCAGCAAGCGGCTGCGGCTGAATTAGTTGTATAATCAGCAGATATAAGCTAGACGGTATATAGTAACAGGGCATATGTTGTCTGTTACCGTATGCCGTCTACTGATCAAACATTCAATCTCATAACAATCAGAGTCTCCTCATGAACCGCACCAAAGTTGGCATCATCGGTTGTGGCAATATCAGTAGCATTTATTTAAAATCGGATAAGACCTTCGACAATCTGGAAATTGTAGCTTGTGCGGATTTAGATCCCGCGCGTGCTCAGGCCAGAGCAGCGGAATACAACATTAAGGCCTATACAGTTGATCAGCTGTTGGCTGACCCTGATCTGGAAATTGTGGTTAATTTGACCATCCCCGCTGCCCATGCAGAGGTGAGTACGGCGGTGTTGAACGCCGGCAAACATGCCTACCATGAAAAACCCTTTGCGCTGAATCGAGCAGATGGTCGCAAAATTTTAGAGACCGCCCAAACCCAGCATCGGCGCGTCGGTTGTGCCCCCGACACGTTTCTGGGCGGCGGTCTGCAGACTTGTCGAAAATTGATCGATGATGGTGCGATTGGCGAGCCAATTGCGGCTACCGCTTTTATGATGTCGCACGGCCATGAAACCTGGCACCCAGATCCTGCCTTCTATTACAAACCGGGCGGTGGTCCGATGTTTGACATGGGTCCCTATTATCTGACAGCATTGGTCTCGATCATGGGCGCAGTCAAACGGGTCACCGGTTCGACCCGCATCACCTTCCCCGAACGTACGATCACCAGCCAGCCCAAGAATGGTGAGAAAATCCGGGTGGAAGTGCCCACGCATGTCACTGGTCTGTTGGAATTTGCCAATGGGGCGATCGGCACGATCATCCAGACATTTGATGTCTGGTCGGCCAATCTACCACGCCTGGAAATTTATGGCACCGAAGGCAGCCTGAGCCTGCCCGATCCAAACACCTTTGGCGGCCCTGTGCGCATTCGGCGCGCGGCGGATAAAGAATGGCAAGATGTGCCGCTCACCCATATTTACACGGAGAATAGCCGTGGGATTGGCGTGGCAGATATGGCCGCCGCCATCCGCAGCCATCGGCCACACCGGGCCAGCGGCGAACTGGCGCATCATGTGCTTGATATCATGCAGGCCTTTCACGACGCCGCCGACCAGGGCAAACACATTGAGTTGACCAGCACCTGTGAACGCCCAGCAGCGCTGCCGGTGGGGCTAAAGCCAGGCGCCGTAGAATTGTAAATCAGTTATTATTTGTTCAAACATCCGAGTTGTCTGAACACTTCTGGTTAGGCATTCGCATCATATTACGAGAATTCGTTGGCAAGAAAGACTTCCGCAGGAGAAATTATGCTCACCCAAGCACAAATTGACTTTTATAACGAAAATGGCTTTTTACACATCCCGCAGATGTTTACCAAAGCCGAAATCGACGAGCTTTCCGACGAGATGGATCGCTTGGTCACAGATTGGTCTTTTACCAGTCCCGGCTGGACTGGCCCTTGGCGACAGGCGTATATGGACCCTGAAACCGAGAAGAAATCTAAACTCACGGCGATGCATGATCTGCACTTTTATTCGTCTGCCTGGTGTCGTGCCGTGACCCATTGCAAACTAACCACTGCCATTGCTGATTTGATTGGACCAAACGTCGAACTGCACCACTCGACCATGCACATTAAGCCGCCGCAGAATGGGCATCCTTTCCCGATGCATCAGGACAACCCATTTTACCAGCACACCAACGGGCGGTATGTCGATACACTCGTCCATCTGGATGATACCTTTCATGAGAACGGCGAAATCCGCTTTCTCGCTGGCTCCCACAAAGCGGGTGCGCTGACCCATATTACCGAGACCGAAGCGGGTCCTTGCACGCCGCACTTACCAACGAACTTATATGCCTTAGAAGATACGGTGGCGGTGCCGGCCAAACGCGGTGACGTTGTGCTCTTTAGCATTCACACCATCCACGGCTCGTATATCAACACGACCAAACAGCCGCGCCGCCTCGTCCGTGTGGGCTATCGAGATCCGCAAAACATTCAACTGGCTGGGCAGAGTTACGGCCGAGCAGGGTTGATGGTGCAGGGCTACCGCGACCGCCGTGAAGGTCAACCACTCTTTGGTCAAGCATAAGCCTTTTTGAAACACGCTTTGCAACGAATTGCCCGAATGAGAGCGAAATTATTGCAATAATTTCGCTCTCATTCGGGCAATTCGTTGCCATGTTCGAATAGTTACCTCGCTTCTTATCTAAAAACTTATGGCTGTCACCTCAACACCCGTCACAGAAATTGACCCTGCGCGCCCAACACCGCTCATCCCGCAAAGATGGCGCGGTTGGCTGTTGGCGTTTGGCGCGACTTTGGCCTTTAGCATGGCGCCCCCTATCGCACGCCATGCCATTCAAGCTGGGCTGGACCCGACAGGGCTGGTGGTGGCGCGGCTTACGCTGGCCGCTCTGCTCGTTGGCATTACCATTGTGGCGACGGATCGTTCCCTGTTGAAAATTGATCGGCGCGGCCTTGCCATCAGCTGTTTTGCGGGTTGCGTCAATGGCATTGGCATGTTGCTCTTCTTTTGGGCGCTGACGAATATCGATGCCTCGATGGCCTCGATGATTATCTCGATCAGCCCGTTGGTTGTCTTGAGCCTGCTGGCCTTGCGTGGTGAAAAATTCACCTATCGCCATGCGGTGCGCCTGGCATTGGGCATTGGTGGTGTCTACCTGGTGATTGGTCCTGGTGGCCATGTTAATTCGACCGGAGTGCTCTTATTGTTGTTAGCGGTCCTCTGCTTTGCCACCCACATGGTCTTGCTCCAGTGGTACTTGCGCGGTTATGATGCGCGAACAGCCACCTTCTATATTTCGACATCGATGGCTATTCTGGTCAGCGGCTACTGGCTGGCACAAGGCGCCCCATGGCAAGCGCCCGGGCTCCAAGGTTGGCTCGCGATTGGTGCACTGGCGCTGCTCTGCACCTACCTGGCGCGGCTCGCATTGGTGACAGCGGTTGGGCTGATCGGCGGCGGTCAGATGGCCATGTTGGCGCCGGTGGAAACTTTATGCACGGTGACTTGGTCGATCTTATTTTTGGACGAACGCCTCACATCGCTGCAATGGCTAGGCGGCGCCCTGATCCTGACTAGCGCACTATTTGCGATTCAACGGCTCGGCCGTGCCCGCTGGCGGCCGCGTTGGCGAATGTGGACACGGGCCTAAGCATAAAAGTCTGAACTTATCTTTGTGGCCAATCGCACCCTATCATCTTCCCTTTAAATCTCCGTTCGGCTTTCTTGCCCAAACACCCGCGTGTGGCTAAAAACTAGTGGTTTTCCACAATTGAATTGTGGGATGATTTATGATTGAATAGTAGATAACAAGCGAAGCAACTGATTGGTGAGTTTGTTGACCGCGGACGATGGAACCCCTCTCATCGCCGATTACCGTCCGTCATCGGTCATTTACTGTTTGTCTGCTGTTTAGGCCTATTTGCCACTTTTAAGAGGAACCCCAAAATGAAAATTAGAATCATTGCGCTATTGTTTGTTGTGTTGACAGCGGTGGGCCTCGTGGCCCCTGTCTATGCCAGCCCTTATGCCCAAGAAGACGGGTCGTCGGCCAAACTTCAAGCCCATATTGAAGAGATTAAACAGGAAAGCCCTAGCCTTAGCGAAAACTTTCGCAAGGATAATGACAAGTGGTACACCGGTGAAGATAAGGATGCCGCCCATTTTTACAAAAACGGCGCCTATCATATTCGCGTTGATAGCAAGAGCTTGTTATCTTGGACGCTAGCCAAGGGCGCGGATGGCGAGTCTGACTTCATCGCTTCAGATTTCTACCTAGAAGTGGATAGCTTTCATGTCGATGGGCCGTTAGAAAATGAAATTGGCATCCTCTTTCGACATGTCGACGATGACAATTATTATCTTTTTGGCCTGGGGGATGATGGCCTCTATGCGTTGCGCAAAAAAGTGGATGGGGAATGGACAACGCTGGTCGATTGGGTTGAGGCGACGCCCATTGTCACCGGCAAGGGCGCAGCCAATACGTTGGGTGTCCTGGCCGAAGGCTCACAGATCAGTGTACTGGTCAACGGCGAAATCTTAGCAACGGTAGAAGACGACACCTTTAGCACAGGCGGCGTTGGCTTGGGGGCCGCGGCGTTTGATAAAGGGGGCGTCGAGATCGCGTTTGATGATCTAAATCTCTGGACCATTGGGGAAACCGAACCAGTGGCCACCCCAACAGCGGCGACCGCCACACCAACAGCGGATGATGCCAGCAGCCGGATCGAAGCCATCAAGGCGACTGATTCGACCTACAGCGATAATTTCAGCGCCAACCAAGATGAATGGGGCATGAAATCAACCAAGGACAGCACGTTTTCTTATGCCGGTTCAGCCTTCCATATTCGTGTCAAGAGCAAAAATTGGCTGACGTGGAGCACGAATAGCGCCATCGGCGGAGAAAACCCAACTGATTTCTTGCTAGAGGCCGACGTTGCGCACGTAACGGGCCCCCAAGATGCCGAAATGGGCCTGCTCTTTCGCTATGTGGACGGTGACAATTTTTATGCCTTTTTCATTAATCAAGCAGGCGCCTATAGTCTGTGGAAGCAGGTTGATGGTAAATTTGAAGCACTCGTTGACTGGACAGAGACCGAGGCATTGAATACGGGAGCCAAGGCCACGAACCGGCTTGGTGTCCTGGCAGAAGGCGCCCAGATCACCTTGTTGGCCAATGATACAATTTTAACCCAGGTAGATGATGACACTTTTAGTGAAGGCAACGTGGCCGTCGTCGTCGCAACCTTTGATAAAGCCCCGCTAGAAGCGGCCTTTGATAATCTTGATTTTTGGAATGTAGGGGCCACAACAGAGCCAACCGAAACAGCCACGGCAGAACCGATTGATATCGCGGGGCGCCTGGATGAGATTAAAGCTGCGGACCCAAGCTACAGTGATGATTTTCAGCAAGATGATCAGCGTTGGTTTACCAAATCCGACAAAGATGTCATCTATGCGTATACGCGTGCCGCTTTGCATATTCAGGTAAAAAAGCCCAACTGGTCAGGCTGGAGCACCAACGCCATCTCGGGTACGGATTTTCTATTAGAAACCGACGCCGTCCATGTGGCTGGCCCGGAAGATGTGGAGTATGGGGTAGCCTTCCGCTATGTCGATGGCGATAATTTCTATCTGTTCGTGATCAGCCAGGCGGGCTCCTACAGCCTATGGAAAAAAGTGGACAACGAATGGCAGACGATCATCGACTGGACGACATCCGACGCGATCAAAACAGAAGCCAAGGCGATCAATCACTTGGGCATCCTCGCTGAAGGCACACAGATTACCCTGCTGATCAATGACGTGGCCGTCGGCCAGGCCACAGATGACCAATTTAGCGAGGGAAGCATCGGTCTGATGTTGGGCACTTTTGATAAAGGTAACGCCGAGGTGGCCTTCGATAACGTGAACATGTGGGAAGCCGAGCTAAAACCCGGCGCTGCGGATACGACAGAAGCCACTGAGACGCCAGAAGCGACAGATACACCGGAAGTGGCAGATACACCAGAAGCCACCGAAACAAGCGAAGCGACCGAGACAGCGGACGTCACGGCTACCCCCGAAGCTACAGAGACACCAGAGGTGACGGAAACACCAGAGGTGACGGAAACACCAGAGGCCACCGTCGAACCAAGCGACACAGTGACTTCGACGAGTGATGTGCCGAGCATGGCTACGATCAAGAGTGGCGCGCCGCTCTTTAGTGACGACTTCCGCCGCGATAGCAAACAATGGCGTGTCGATTCTGGTCAAGACGATGTAACCTTCGCCTACAGCCAACGGGCTTTC
>JAPLGZ010000374.1 GCA_026389895.1 Chloroflexota bacterium
TATATGAACGCTATCGCCAGGATCCAAAATCGGTGGACGCGGCCACGCGCACCTATTTTGACCATTGGCAACCCACCGCGCCCGAAAGCCATCTGAATGGCGCCGCGCCGCCCATGCCGAGCCTGGAAACCCAGCTCGATATGAACAAGGTCGCCAGCGCGGTCAACCTGGCCCAAGCGATCCGCGAATATGGCCATTTGGCGGCGCGCCTCGATCCATTGGGCACACCGCCGCCCGACGATCCATCGCTCGCGCCGGCCTATTATGGCATTGTGGACGACGATTTGCGCCGCTTGCCAGCCAGCATTATTGGCGGTCCGCTGGTCGAGCAAACCGAAACAGCGTGGGAAGCGATTCAACAGTTGCGCCAGGTCTACTCGACCAGCACGGGCTATGATTATGACCATGTGCGCAGCTCTGAAGAGCGTGAATGGTTGCGCCAAGCCGCCGAGTCTGGCGCATTTCGGCCACCACAAGCCCCAATCGATGCGGTAAAACTCTTGGAGCGCTTGACGGAAGTTGAAACATTTGAGCAATTTTTGCAACGGTCCTTTCCTGGCAAAACCCGCTTCTCGATTGAAGGGCTGGACATGATGGTGCCCATGCTCGACGAAATCATCGCCGAGTGCGTGGATGTTGGTGTCTACAAAATTTTGATCGGCATGGCCCATCGCGGCCGTCTCAATGTATTGGCTCATGTGCTGCAAAAACCCTATCATCAGATGTTGGTTGAGTTCAAAGATCCCACCAGCACCAGCTATTACACCCAACTCAGCGCGCTGGGCTACACGGGTGATGTGAAATATCACAGCGGCGCCGATCGCTCGTTGCAGCAAACGGATACAGAAGTTGAGCTAGTGGTGCGCCTGGCGCCGAACCCCAGCCATCTGGAACATGTGAATCCGATTGTCGAAGGCATGGCCCGCGCCGCCGGCACTGAGACCGACCAACCTGGCCCGGCCCGCTTCGATCCGCACCAGACTTTGCCCATTCTTATTCATGGGGATGCCTCATTTCCAGGCCAGGGTATTGTGGCCGAAACCTTGAATATGTCGCGGTTGGAAGGCTACAGCTCGGGCGGCACGATTCACATTATTGCCAATAACCAAGTCGGCTTCACGACCGATCCCAAAGATGAACGCAGCACCCTGTATGCCAGCGATCTGGCCAAAGGCTTCAAAATTCCGATTGTCCATGTCAATGCCGATGACGCACTGGCCTGTATTGAGGCTGCGCGCTTGGCCACCGCGTACTGTGATAAATTTGAAAAAGACTTTTTGATCGATCTGATCGGCTATCGGCGCTATGGGCACAACGAAGGAGACGAGCCCCGTTTCACGCAGCCGAAAATGTATGCGCTGATTGACGCCCACCCCACCGTACGCAAACAATTGGCCGATCAATTGATCGCCGAGGGCGCGCTGGAAGCCACGCTGCCCGATCAATGGGTTCACCAGCGGATGGATGAGTTGCAAGCGATCCTGAATAGCCTGACCCCCGACGAAAAATTGCCCTTAGAGATCAAGCCGCCGCCACCTGGCGCGGCACGCAACGTGTATACGGCCGTGCCTGCGGAAACCTTGCAACAGCTTCATCAGGCGCTGATCCAGACGCCAGCAGACTTTACGGTGCATCCACGTTTGCAACGCGTGCGCCAACGTAGCGTCAATGCATTGGATCATCTGGATGAAGCGACCATCGACTGGGGGACGGCCGAGCAATTAGCGCTGGCCTCCATTTTGGCGGAAGGCACAGCAATCCGGTTGACAGGTGAAGATGTCTTGCGTGGTACGTTTAGCCACCGTCATGCGGTCCTTTTTGATGCGCAGACGGGTAAACCCTATACCCCGTTGCAAAACCTGCCGCAAGCACGCGCCGCCTTCGAAGTGCATAACAGCCCGCTTACCGAAGAGGCCGTGATTGGTTTTGAGTATGGCTATAACATTGAGCGCCCAGAGCGTTTGGTGATCTGGGAAGCGCAATACGGCGACTTTGCCAACACGGCTCAGGCGATCATCGACGAATTTGTTGTCTCTGGTTTTGCAAAATGGGAGCAGACCCCTTCCCTGGTGTTGCTCTTACCGCATGGCTATGAAGGGCAGGGGCCCGACCATGCCAGCGGCCGCCCAGAGCGCTTTCTACAATCCGCAGCCGAAGTGAATATGCGCATTGCCAACCCGACCACGGCGGCGCAATATTTTCACCTATTACGGCGACAAGCCGCGTTGTTGACCACCGATCCGCTGCCGCTGATTGTGATGACACCCAAGAGCCTCTTGCGCCATCCGCTGGCTTTGTCGACATTGCGCCAGCTAACCGAAGGCAAATGGCAGCCGGTGATTGATGATCAGGCCGCCGCCCAAAATCCAACCGAAATTCGCCGGTTAATCCTGTGCAGCGGCAAGGTTTATGTGGATCTGGTGACCAACGAGTTGCGCAACCAACGGCCTTGGATCGCCATTGCCCGCGTCGAGCAGCTTTATCCTTTCCCAGCCGATCATTTGGACGCTCTCTTCAAAAGTTATCCAAACTTACAAGAGGTCTGTTGGGTGCAAGAGGAGCCGCGCAACATGGGCGCATGGTCGGCGGCGCGCCCCCAACTCAACTATATTGTTGAACAGGGGCATTATTCGTTTGCCCTGCGCTACGTGGGACGGCCACGGCGCGCCAGCCCAGCCGAAGGCTCAGCCACCTGGCACCAGATCAACCAGGCAGAAATTGTGAAACAGGCATTTGATCAAGCAGGGATTAAGGAGTAGGGATACAGGATAGAGTCGGATCTTTAATCCCTACTCCCGTATCCCTACTCCCTACTAACCCAAACAATTCGGAGCATAACGCATGGCCATTCAAATTAAAGTCCCTGACATGGGCGAATCGGTGGTGGAAGCCACTGTCGCACGCTGGATGAAAAATGAAGGCGACGCCGTGAAAGCCGGTGAAGCCGTCGTGGAGTTGGAAACCGACAAGGTGAATCTGGAAGTCGCCGCCGAAAAGGATGGGATCTTGCGCGGGATTCAGCACCCCGCCGGCGATGATGTTAAGATTGGCGATGTATTGGCAACGGTTGAGGAAGCCGACGCTGGCGCCGCGCCCCCTAAAGCGGTGGACAAGACCAATGGCGCGCCACCGGCGGCACAAGTGACGCCTCAACCGGCCCCCACAGGCAAAAAGGAAGAAGGCTTCGCCGCCGAACCAGCCGGCAATCCACCCACACCGGCCCCTGCGCCCGAAGAGCGCGTGACACCCGTCGCCAAACGTCTGGCCGCCGAACAAGGCATCGATCTAGCGGCTGTTAGCGGGGCAGGTCCTGGTGGCCGCGTGACCAAACAGGACGTAGAAAGTTATCTGCGCACCCAGCATCCCGAAGAAAAACCGGCGCCCACCACACCACCAGCCGCCATCCCCGCGCCGCGTGCGCCCACGGCGAGTAGCCAACCAGCCGCGGACGCACGCGGCGAAACCCGCATTCGCATGTCACGCCGTCGCCGGACAATTGCCGAACGTCTGGTGCAGGCGCAGCAGACCGCCGCAATGCTGACCACCTTTAATGAGATCGACATGAGCGCCGTTATGGATATCCGTAAGCGGCGCAATGAACAATTTGAGAAGCGCAACGGCATCAAAGTCGGTTTCATGTCCTTCTTTGTCAAGGCCAGCATCGGGGCGCTAAAGGCGTTTCCCGCGATCAACGCCGAAATCCAAGAGAATGATATTGTGCTCAAACAATATTATGACATTGGGATGGCGATTGGCGCGGAGGAAGGGCTGGTTGTGCCCGTCTTGCGCAATGCCGACCAGTTATCATTCGCTGGCATTGAAAAGGCGATCAAGAACTTTGTCAAAAAGTCGCAGGACGGCGCACTTTCGATTGAAGATTTGCGCGGTGGCACCTTTACGATCACCAACGGTGGCGTCTTCGGTTCACTGCTCAGTACACCGATCCTCAATCCACCGCAAGTTGCCATCTTGGGTCTACACAAGATCGAAGAGCGCCCAATCGCGCTCAACGGTCAAGTCGTCATCCGCCCGATGATGTACGTGGCGCTCAGCTATGACCATCGGATTGTCGATGGCAGCGAGGCGGTCCGCTTTTTGGTCAAGATCAAAGAGTTAATTGAAGACCCAGAAGTGTTGTTGCTGGAAGGGTGAGCATAAACCCAGATGAGTAATCTGCCTGATCCGCATGCCAGTTTGCGCCGTCATGTTCATAACCTGTGTGCTCAATTCCCCAACACCTATTGGCAACAAATTGACGCCGAGAACGCTTATCCCGAAGCGTTTGTGCAAGCGATGACAGACGCCGGTTATCTGGCTGCGTTGATCCCAGAAGCATATGGTGGTGGGGAGAGTACGCTCACCGAGGCGTCAGTTATTCTCGAAGAGATCAATCACAGCGGTGGCAATGCGGCCGTCTGCCATGCCCAAATGTACATCATGGGCACGCTTTTGCGGCACGGTTCGCCAGAGCAGAAAGCGCATTATCTGCCCTCGATTGCCGCCGGCAAATTACGCCTGCAAGCCTTTGGCGTCACCGAACCAGACGCTGGCAGCGACACTACCCGCATCCGCACCTCGGCCGTGCGCCAGGGTGACCACTATCTGATCAATGGCCAGAAAATTTGGACATCCCGCGTGGCCCATTCGGATTTGATGTTGCTGCTGGCGCGCACCACACCGCTCGAACAAGTGGAAAAACGCACCCACGGCCTCTCGATCTTCCTCATCGATCTGCGCGCCACCGTTGGCAATGGCGTGACCATTCAGCCAATTCCGACCATGATCAATCACCACACGGCCCAGGTCTTTTTCGACAATGTACAAGTCCCCATTGAAAACCGGATTGGCGAAGAAGGCCAAGGGTTTCGATACTTGTTGGAGAGCCTAAATGCTGAGCGAATTTTGATTGCCGCCGAATGTATTGGCGATGGGCGCTGGTTTATCGAGCGGGCGGTGAATTACGCCAACGAACGCATTGTCTTTGACCGACCCATTGGGCAAAATCAAGGCATTCAGTTCCCACTGGCGCGTGCGCATGTCAACTTACGGGCGGCGGATCTCATGCGCCACCAAGCGGCCACCTTATTTGAGCAACAGCAACCTTGTGGCGCCGAGGCGAATATGGCTAAATTACTGGCCGCCGATGCAGCCTGGGAAGCGGCGAATGTCGCATTACAAACCTTTGGCGGTTTTGGCTTTGCGCGCGAATACGATATTGAACGCAAATTCCGCGAGACCCGCCTCTATCAAGTAGCCCCCATCTCCACCAACCTCATTCTGTCCCATATTGCGCAACATGAGTTGGGCTTACCCCGCTCTTATTGACGCGCGATTCCAGCCGTCATCCATATAAAAGCCACTCACCGAAAAAACCTAGGCAGCTATTTTCTCGGTGAGTGGCTTTTGCTTGTAGCGAAATACGCCTACGCTTATTTTAACGAAACCAAATGAGGTAAAACCCCAGATGCAGCGCGCTGCTGAGCAGTAATAGCCACGTAAATAGCGGCTTGCGCGTCTTGTGGTGAAAGACCATTCTGCCCAGCCAACCACCAACAAAGCCACCGAGCAAGGCCAGGCTATGCAACACCAGCTCTGGCACCCGCCACCCATTACGGCCAGCCTGCCACTTGTCGAAGCCATAATAGCTAAAGGTAACAACGCTCCAAAAAGCCAGCCACGTGATATACCGGGCCTGAAAGGTGGCAAAGGCCAGGTAAGCCAGCGCTCCAGCAACAATACACAAGAAAATGAGGATGACGAAGTGCGTTTTACTGGTGC
>JAPLGZ010000127.1 GCA_026389895.1 Chloroflexota bacterium
CATGACGCGTTTCGCGCCGAGCGCCGCCATATCGGCCCCGACTTCGCGCGTGACGCCAGGGCCAAATTTGATGCTAGAGGTGTCCATGGTAAAGGCAGATTCAAAGGTCATAGCGATTCCTTTCGTTGATTGAATGAAGACATGATGAGTGAGGCGTGATGAGTGAAGGTCGACCGAGTATGCCGTCCTATCTCACTTATCATGCCTCACTCATCACGCCATCCTACTGCCGCACATACTTGTGTAATCGACCATCCGTCTGCACTTCGCTGACATAAAGATCGCCGTGTGAATCGGCCCAGATGCCGTGCGGACAGGCGAGAAATTCACCAGGCTTGGCGCTCTTTACACCGCCACCCCACTGGGTGAGTAGTTGATGATCGAGGGTGTAGATGCTGACCTGTTGGTCAAGTTCGGCGATGTAGACAACATCGTCAGTGGGGTCAAAGTAGATCTGGTCGGGGTGCGCCAAATCGTCCCATTCGCTGAGATAGTTGCCGGCTAGATCGAAGATTTGAATCCGCCGATTATTGCGGTCGCAGACCCAAAGCTGGTTCTGGCGATCAATACGTACGCAATGCGACAGGTCAAACTGGCCCGGCCCGCTACCCGGTTCGCCCCACGAGTGTAACAGTTGACCGTCGGCAGAATAGTGATGGACACGGGCATTGCCATAACCGTCGGAGATGTAGAGGTCACCGTTTGGCGCCACTACCAGATCGGTGGGCAAATTGAACGGATCACCGGGCTGCGCGCCGGGGACGCCGGGCGTGCCCAACGTCATTAATAATTTACCGTTGCGGTCAAACTTGTGGACACAGTGCGTGTTGCGCTCGGTGCAAAAGACATTGTCATCTTTGTCAATAAAAATACCGTGGGCATCTAGCAATACGTCTTGGCCCCAGACATCGAGAAAATTTCCCTCGCGGTCGAAGATCACCAACGGGTGTTCGCTGCGCGAATAGACATAGACATTATCCTTGGAGTCACAGCCCACAGCCGGGATCCAACCAAATTGCCAACCACTGGGCAATTTGGCCCAGCCTTCTGCTACTTCATAAGTGTATTTCCCCGAACCGAATGTCATTTCTTCCTGCTCCTTTGGTACATTGAATGGAAAGCCAATAGGTCGGTGATCAGCACAGGTTAATTTTAACCCGCGAAAAGAGTGCGCAACAACTGAAGGCCGAAGTAGCCCAGAAAGAGGCCACAGATCAAGTTTACCAGGCGAAAAAAGCGCGGCGTGATAAACTGGCGCCCCCAGGCAATCAAGCTGGCCATCAAAAAGCACCAGATGACGGCGGCTAGCATAAAACCGATAAAAAAGACAACATACGTAGCAAAATGGGGAGCGACTAAGAGCGTTGTCAACGGTGAACCGGCGCCAGCCCAATAGACAATATTCCAAGGGTTGCCCAACGACATGAACGCGCCGGTGAGAAAGGCGCCGCGACTATCAATTTCGCGAAGTTGTGGCGCGCCACCTTGGTAAGCGGCGCGTAGCGCATCCCAGGCCAGGTAGAGCAATAAGCTGGCGCCCAACAAGCCTAGCCCGAGACGAGCAAAAGGCAGTTGCACCAGCACAGCCAGCCCAACCAGCGCAATAATCGCCCAGGTGGCGTCGCCGATCAATGAACCTAATTCCACCAGGAGCGCCGGACGAAACCCGCCTCTCACCCCGCGCCGGATCGCCTCGGCCGTAATGGCGCCCGGCGGTGCACAAAATGCGAGGCCAATGAGAAAGGCCGCGATGAAGATGGAGCTCATGGGAAGAATGATTGAATGATTTGTTGTAACGACTAGGAACCCCCGCCCTCTCCTGGTAAGGGAGGGGACTGATAGGGACAAAGGAAGTCACTTGTCCTGTCCACCAAACGGCTTCCTCCCTTACCAGGGGAGGGTTGGGGTGGGGTTGCTTTTGCCATTATACACGAATGCTATCGAATGACAAGGCAACCCCACCTAGCCTCCCCCTGGTAAGGGGAGGAACTGATGAGGGAAGGCCATAACAGATCGCTCTGTCCACCAAACGGCTCCCTCCCTTACCAGGGGAGGGCTGGGGTGGGGTTCCTGGCTTGTTACGTTTTATTTATCATTGGGAAGCGTGATGAGTGATAAGTGAGATCAAATGACCTTTTCACTTATCACTCATCACTCATCACTTTTCATTTTACCTTATGCCACAGCCGCGAAATATCATCCTTCGGCTGGAAACCCAGCACGCGTTTCGCCTTTTCATTGCTGAACTTGCCGTGCGGCATATCGGTAAAGACGTTGAAAACTTCACAGCGCGAAGGCAGCGTTGCCAGATCAATCGCCAACCCTGGCAGGAAAATCTCCATCGCATTGCTCCACGACGCGCTAAACGGTGTCGCATCGGTGCCCGGTGTCAGCGTGGCCGGATCATGGAAATTATAGAACAGATAGGTCTGCACGTAGATATCATATTGTTCGCTAAAGACGTGACAGATCTCTTGGCCCAGTGCTTTGGTCAGGGCATAGAGATTCGTGCCGGGTTGGGGCGGCATGTCGGGCGACAACGCGAAGTCAAAGCGTTCATAAGTTGGGCCGGCAACGGCAAAGTGCGGACCAGTGTTGATCACGCGCCGGATGCCATGCGCCACCGCGGCGCGCATCATGTTATAGCAGCCTCTGGTGCTCACATCAAAGGCCAATTGACGATCCTGACGCAGCACAGAGAGATTGATGATGGCGTCCATGCCTTCGGCGGCGGCCATCACTTGGTCGAAGTTGGCCACATCCACCTGGCGAAACTCACCAGCAAAGTCAAAAGGCAACGGATTGATATCGGTTACCCGTAATTCGTGATGT
The DNA here is from genome assembly GCA_026389895.1 of Chloroflexota bacterium. GTDB lineage: Bacteria > Chloroflexota > Anaerolineae > Caldilineales > Caldilineaceae > JAPLGZ01. The sequence goes on from JAPLGZ010000127.1 coordinate 2,833, forward strand.
GGCGCGAGGAGCGGGACGACATAGGGCCCCAACATGCCTGCACCACCTAAAATGAGAACTTTCATAGGATTAATCGTTATCCTGAAATTTAGTTTTGAAAGTCGTAGACAGGCGCATAGCCAAGTACATTTTTGGCCGAGGCAATCGAAAACCGGGCATTGGGCGATGCCGACTGGATGTGAAAAGTCGATAACAGCTTGGCATCCGTGGTCAAGGCGCGGTTAACGGCTTGCGCCACATCCCGTTCGTCCACCCAGAGCGGATCAAAGGGCTGATTGGCCACTGTTTCCGCATGCACCACTTTGCCCAGGCGCAACACAATCACATCCAATTTATGCTCGCGCGCAAACTCGCAGCTGACAAACTCGCCCAGATGTTTGGTCAGCACAGTGGTAGCGGTGGTCGGCAAAGGCCGCCAGCGCTCGCCCACCGTGTAATCTTCGGCATACGGCGTCATCAGATCAAGGGTGCTCAGAAAGACGACGCGCTTGACCCCTTCCGCCACCGCGGCCAGATAGAGATTATAGGTGCAACGGGTGAGATAGTCGATCTGTTCGATTTCGTTGTCGGTGGGCAATGGTTCGGCCACATGGACAAGCGCGTCGATCTCACGCACGAGCAGATTGGTCGAAAGGTCATGGTGCAACGGGCTGACCGCCAAGTTGGGCAGATTTGGCACAAATGTCCGTTCGGTCAGGCGAATTTCATGTTCAGGCCGCAATGCTGTCGCCAATTGTTGGGCAAGCGGTGCAGCCGCGGATGTAATTAGAATACGCATAAGGATATCTCGATAGTGTGTTCAATTTTATAAAACGTGAAGCGCGATGAGTGAACAAGCCAGATCGGCCGATACCTCACTCATCACGCTTCACTCATCATTACAACTGCATCATGTACTTAAACGTCTCGTCTGGATTGCCGGGCAAACCTTCGTGGCCGAAGTCGGGATAGATCAACAATGACTTCTTGGCCGTGATCTTGTTATAGGTCGCGAACTGGGTGGATGGCGGGCAGATGGTGTCCATCAGACCTACCGACATTAGGATCTCGCTGCGGATGCGCGGAGCCAGGAATTGAATATCCACATAACCGAGCCGGGTGAAAATCTCATTCTTGCGCTGGTGACGCGGGTCGAAACGGCGGAAATATTCCTTCAATTCCGCGTAGGCATCCTTGGCCTGATCGATCTCCCAAGTGCGCTGGTAATCTGACAGGAAGGGGAAGACCGGCGAGGCCCGCTGAATGCGTGGTTCTAGGCCGACGCAGGCTAACGTCAAACCACCGCCCTGGCTGCCCCCCATCGCGCCGACGCGTTTGGGGTCTACATCGGGCATCTCCATCACGATCTTGGCGAGTTGCGCCGTGTCGAGATAGACCTGTCGTTAGTATAACTTTTCGGGCGCGTCATCGAGGCCGCGAATGATATGGCCGCGCAATGTCCACCCTTGCACCGCGCCATTGTCTTCGGAAAGACCGCCCTGACCGCGACAATCAAGCGCCGCCACGGTGTACCCCATCGCGACATAGCCTAGCTTGTCCACCCAATCGCCGGAGCTGCCAGAGTAACCGTGAAACATCAACACAGCGGGATGGGGCTCACTGGCGTTTTTCGGGCGCATCAACTTGGCATGCACACGTGCGCCACCGACCCCGGTGAAGTACATGTGACTGCACTCGGCATACGGCGTCTGGAAATCGGCGGGCACAATTTCGATTTGCGGATCAACGGCGTTCATCTCGGCGAGGGCGCGATCCCAATATTCGTCGAAATCGGCCGGGCGTGGGTTCGTGCCTTCATAGGTCTGCAACTTCTCAAAGGGCATATCAAATAGTAATGGCATTGGTCTCTCCTTGCTCTTTTCTTAGGGTTAAATTTTTGATAAAAATTACGACTACGCCTCACCCCGCGACCTGGGGGCGTCTCCCTCTCCTCAATCAAAGGGCCGAGTTCAGAGAGGGGGAGAATAGCACCTGACTCTGTATAGGTGACGCGTCATACAACCTAAAACGTTCCGCACTCACGTCGCTTGCACTTTCGGCGTTCCACCATAGAACATGAGCAACGTGTAGACCACAAATCCGACCAGCACATCGATCAGAATGGTAAACATCGTCGCTCGTGGACCAATCGATTCAAAGAGCTGGCCGATCAGCCAAGGTAAGGTCATGCTGCTCAAGCTAGCGCCCACCAAGAACCAACTAGTCGCCGCGCCAGTCAACGTCATGCGGCGCCCCGTCCAGGTGACGGCGACCGCAAACGCCGAGGCCACAGATAGACCAGCACCGGCTACCCCAATCCACAAGGCCCACTCAGAGGCGGGCCATAACAAAATAACACAGACGCTGATCAGACAGCCGATCAAGTCGACTAACAGGAGTGTACGTGGGCGAAAACGCGCCGAGAGCGGAATGCCTATCAAGCGCCCAAAGGTAAACGAACCCCAATAGACGGCCGTCAGATAGGCCGCCGTGGTTGCCGCCGCCAAATGCATGGCGTAGGCATAGGTGAAGATCCAACCGCCAAAGCAGACTTCGATGCCGACGGTGACAAAGAGAAACATGACCACCAGCGCGATCAGCCGATAATTAGGCTTTTCTGCCGTGCGGGTTTGCGCATCGACCAAAGGTGCAGGGCTGGGCACACGCGCCAACCAGATGATGGCCGGAATCGTCAATAAAGCCAGACTCCAATATGCCCACGTAATGTCACCGCTCGCCGAGATCGACTGCGCAATCACCAGCGGGGCGATGAAAGCGCCCAAGCCAAAGAAAAAATGCAGACCATTCATATACGGCCCCACACCATCTCGATGGACCCAGACCATCATCGCATTGCCGCCCACATCGGTTGTGCCTTCGGCGACCCCCAACACAAAGAGCACAGCAACCAACATCCAAAGCTGCGATACCGTGGGCACAGTCGCCAAGGTCACCGCCATTACACAGAGCGCGCCAGCCATGACGGGATGGGCGGCGATCCGATCATAGACGCGCCCACTGATCACCGATCCACACAAATAGCCGATGGCGCGTGCCGTAAACAGAAAACTGATGGCAGCCAGTTTGGTATTGGTGTGTTCAGATAGACCGGCCAAAGTCGGCCCTAACGACATGGCACTCATCCCTAACGCGATAAACGCAATATAATAGCCGATTGTCCTGGGCCAGTGGTCAGCACGCGCAGTGGCGGCGGCAATTGCTTTGCTCGTCAATTCATTCTCTCCTTACAAACAATTAGTTAATTACTAGAGAATCAACTAGTCAGCAGCGCAAACCCCACCCTAACCCTCCCCTGGTAAGGGAGGGAACTGATTGGTGGGCAGAATACACTGATCACTCCGTCCACCCAACGGCTCCCTCCCTTACCAGGGGAGCGGGAGCCCTCTAGGGCGCGGGTAGGGTTCTCTACAACGTCTCGACCCGCGCCCCCGTACTCGCGCGCGTCGTGTAGACTTCCGGCCAGATGTTGGTCGCCTTAGGATATTTCTCGAAAATCGCATCGGCAATGGCCTGTTCGGCGCCCGGTTCCACCAAAGCGACAGCACAACCACCAAACCCCGCGCCGGTGAGGCGGGCGCCATAACAGCCCGGTACACTGCGCATGGCATCCACCATAATGTCAAGGGCTTCACTGCTGACTTCGTAGTCGTAACGCAGACTTTCGTGGCTGGCATTCATCAAGCGGCCCACCTCGGCGAGATTATTCTGTTTCAGCGCCGCCACTGTCTGCAACACGCGTTCATCTTCGCCCACTACATGGCGACAACGCCGATAGACGACGGGGGACAACAGGGCTTTGTGCGCCTCTAACTGTTCGCTGCTGACATCACGCAACGCCTGAATCCCTGGCAGCACGGCTTGCAACAAGGCAACACCGCTCTCACATTCCTGACGACGCTGGTTATAGGCGCTGCCCGCCAGTGAACGGCTGGCCTTGGTGTTGCCGATCACCAGGGCGGCGTTTTCGGGAAAAGGCACTAGTTGATACGCTAAACTGCGACAGTCAATAAAGAGCGCCTGGTTTTCTACCCCTAGCACACTGATAAATTGGTCCATAATGCCCGAGTTGACGCCCACAAATTGATTCTCGGCGCGCTGAGCCGCCTTTGCCAGTTGCGGGCCATCTAGCACAGCCAGTTGTCCAGAAGCAGTCAGGAGGGCTTTGGCCATTGCTACTTCCAACGCGGCGGAACTGCTCAAGCCACTGGCGCGGGGCACATTGCCGCTGATCACGCCGTCGATGCCCACCAATTTAAGCCCGCTTTCTTGCAACGACCAAGCCATCCCCTGCACATAGTTGCTCCACAAGATCGTTTCATTGTAGGCCAACTGAGCCAGGTCAAACTCAAACCATTCGTCATATTCGAGCGAATAGAGCCGGACGTGCTGGTCATTGCGCGGGCGCATGACAATTCGTACATCACGCTTGAGCGCCACGGGCAGCACATACCCGTCGTTGTAATCGGTATGCTCGCCGATCAAGTTGACACGGCCTGGCCCAATCGCCACATAGGTCGGTTGCGTGGCAAATCGGCGTACAAATTCTTCGACTAAAGGTTGCGTGCGATTATCTGAATTGTTCATAATTTTCCTCACCCATAGGGATACGGGATGAGGGATACGGCCTACGGCTTAATTCCGTATCCCTCATCCCGTATCCCTGTTTTTCAACACAGTATACAGATTCAAATTTCCTTCTTTGCCATCCGCGTAAAAATTCGCAACGATTTCCAGTTGGGCATCAATCGCCAGGCGTTGCATTTCAGCTTCATCAAGCTGATGGACGTAGCGAACGGCGTAGCCACCTTGTTGCCAGGGGAGCAGGGCATCGCCAAGTTCGACATCCATTTCGGTCAGGCCTACAGTTTGCCAAGCAATCTGCTTTTGCACAAACCGCGCGCTGGTCAAAAATTGCCAATTAGAAAAAATCAGGACGCCGCCATCTGTGCTTAGTGCGGCTAATTCCTTGACAATTTGCAAACGCAGGTCATAACTTGGAAAATGATGTAACGCCGCGAAACAGACAATCGCATCAAACAGGCTTGGCATTGCACCTTCACAAGGAGAGGATTTGTTTAGGTTATCTGACCAGCCTGGCGCGCTTAGATCGCCCTGAAAAAAGTGTGATTGGACATGCGCCAGATCGCGCGTCTGTTCTGCGGCGAAAGCTAATAAAGCAGCATCGGCATCAACGCCGACATAACAAGCACTTGCGCCATAAGTTTCCAGGGCACGCGCAAAACGGCCATTGCCACAGCCAGCATCCAAAATGGTCATGGGTTTTTCTGGCGTCCCGCCTGAGAGATAGGGTTGGAGCCTGTGCCAACCGACGGGCAGCCCGGCGCGCGTCTGGTCAAAATCTTGCGCAACTGTGGCATAAAAAGCCCGGTTGAGATCGAGTAAAATCTGGCGCGTCGTGTTGTTCATGACCTGCATCGCCGGTAACTTTTATGGTATACTATCTTTATGAAACGAATTCTAACACTAGAAGAAATCCCTGCCGACGTTCTGCAAAAGAATGATGATTGGCAGCGTAAACGTAATAACTTTGAAGTAGCGCAGCATAGTGCACAGATCTATGCCGTCTTCCAGCAGATCATGCATGTGCCAGAAGCCGAATGGGACGCGCGCAAAACCTTGACGCCTATTTTATCCCGCTTTCCCAAGGACGGCAAAGGGCTTTATTCCAAAGCAAATCTGATCGCTGGGTATCGCCATCTGGTGGCGGAAGGCGATTTGGACCCCGACCCGTTGCTGGAGCAGCGTATTCGTATGAAACCGATGCGCACCCAGAGCGGCGTTGCGCCGGTCACGGTGTTGACCGCGCCCGCTGGCTGCCCCGGCAAATGTATCTTTTGCCCAGATGACTGGCGCATGCCCAAGAGTTATATCTATGACGAACCGGGCTGTCAGCGCGCCGAACGCGACGGGTTCGACCCATATCGCCAGACCCTCGGTCGCATCCAGGCGTTTGAGAGCATAGGGCATGCCGCCGACAAGGTGGAATTGTTGATCCTGGGCGGCACCTGGAGCGCCTATAGCAAAGATTATCGCGAGTGGTTTGTGCAGCGCTGTTTTGATGCCATGAACGCAGCCGGTAATCCAGATTATGTGGATTCGCGCTCGCTGCAAGAGGCGCAGGAATATAACATCAACGCCCACCACCGCAACGTCGGCTTGGTGATCGAAACACGGCCCGACTGGATCAACCCGACGGAGATTCGTCACCTGCGTAAATTGGGTGTGACCAAGGTACAAATTGGGGTACAAAGTTTGGATGACGAAATCCTGGCGCTCAATCAGCGCGGGCATGATGTCGCCTCTGTACGCCAGGCGTTGGGTCTGTTGCGCACGGCGGGCTTCAAATTACACTTGCACTGGATGCCCAATCTCTTTGGCGCTACACCCGAAAAAGATGCCGTTGACTTTGCGCGCTTTTTCTCTGACCTGGCGATCCGGCCCGATGAATTAAAAATTTACCCGTGTTCGCTGATTGGCGAAACTGAGTTATACAACCGCTGGCTGGCTGGCGAATATCATCCCTATACGACCGAAGAGTTGGTTAAATTGCTGGCCGATGTCAAGCCGACCATTCCACCCTATACGCGGATCAACCGGCTCTTCCGTGACATTCCGGCGCATCATATCCAGGCGGGTGTCAAATTGAGCAATTTGCGCCAGGTAGTCGCCGAGGAACTACACAAGCGCGGCCAACAGTGCGGCTGCATTCGTTGTCGCGAGGTGAAGCGGCGCGCCGTCGCCATGGATGAGTTGGAATTGCAAGATTACAGCTACGAGACCGATCTGACGCGTGAACACTTCTTGCACTTTGTGACGAACGAAAAAAGTGGTCAAGCGGGTCTGATCGCTGGTTTTCTGCGCTTGAGTTTGCCGCTACAATCGGGCATAGGCAGCCGCGCCTTCCTGGACGAAATTGCCGACAACGCCATGATCCGCGAAGTGCATGTCTATGGGCCGGCGCTCTTCATCAACCAAGAAAGTGAAGGCCAGGCGCAACATCTGGGCATGGGCACGCAACTGCTCGACGCCGCCCGCCGCATCAGTCGCGCCGCCGGTTTCCGTCGCATCAGCGTGATTGCAGCCACGGGCACGCGCGGCTATTATGCGGGGCGTGGGTTTGAGCAGGGTGAGTTGTATATGAGTGGTGATCTGTAGACGATGAAAGTGGAGGTAATTTTTATGCCAACTACGATCTCTTTAACCAAGCGTGAAACGGCTGAATCCATACAACCAGTGGCGGAAGCCATAGCCTCTGCGCGCTACATGACCAACGCAGAGGGTAATAAAACTGATATCATCTTGCCATTGCCAATTTGGGAAAAACTTCTAGTATGGCTGGAGGAACAAGATGATCGGGCGCTTGTGCGAGAGATGTTGCCACGCTTAAAAATGGGCCAGGAAAAAGCAGGTGCATTATCCTGGGATCAAGTGTCAGCTCAATGGGATGAGTAAGCATCGTTATAATCTCACAATTGAATCGGCTGCTCATGCCGAACGCCAACGGTTGCCAGGTCATGTTCGACAGCGTGTGAAACAGACGATCAGCGATCTGGCAAGTCAGCCCCGCCCACACAACAGCGAAGCCATGGACGTAACGGACTTAGGGGTGCCAGACAATGTAGAATTACGTCGCATCCGCATTGATAAATGGCGACTAATCTATGCGGTAAATGACGACGAGCAATGGGTTTGGGTATGGGGTATCCGCGAACGCCCGCCCTACAATTATCAAGATATCGGAGAATTTACAAATAGGTTAACGTAAATCGCTTATGATTACACCACTCGAACAACAAGTGCTTTCCTACATCGATGACAACGAATTGATCCGCTGGGTGCAGGAATTAACGCGTATTCCCAGTGTGTGGCGACCAGAAGTACCGCTGGGCGAGGAAGCGGCGGCGCGCTGGGTAGAGGCCCGTTGTCGCGAGATGGGTCTGGAAACGCATTTTCAAGTGGTGCAGCCAGAACGCCCCAATGTCATTGCCATTTATGGGCGCAATCCCGGTCCTACCCTCATGTTTGAAGGCCATACCGATGTCGTCACCGAGGGCAACGATCAATTATGGACCTATCCACCCTTTAGCGCAACCATTCGTGATGGGCGCATTTATGGACGTGGCGCCAACGACATGAAGGCTGGCCTGGTCTGTGCGCTGATTGCCACCAAGGCGATTGTGCAGAGCGGCGTCCCACTTAAAGGCAACATTCTGATCGGGGCAGTCTGCGACGAAGAGGGGCGGATGCTCGGCATCAAACATTTTGTAGAAAAGGGCTGGGCCGACCGGGTAGACGCCGCCATTATCTGTGAGCCAGAAGAGAACCATCTGTGTATCACGCAGAAAGGCGTCATGTGGATTCGCATTAACATCACCGGCGTGATGGCGCACGGGGCGATGCCCCTCACCGGGATCAACAGTGCCTATCCGATGGCGCACTTTTTAACCCAGTTGCAAGCATTAGAAGCGCGCGAAATTGCCACGCATGGGTACAATCCATTGCTTGGGCAACCGAGCATTACCCCAACAATCCTCCTTTCTCCCCCGCACGCCCACGGTGAACCCCAGAGTAACGTGATGCCGGGCGCCACTGAAGTCACATTAGATTGCCGCTTGATTCCTGGCCAGGATCCAGAAAAACTGAGATTGAAGATTGAGCAATTGTTACAAAGTGTGATTTCAACGGATCAGCGGCTGGGTTATACACTTGAGGTGATCGAAGTACGCCATCCCACAGCTACCGAACAAGCGCAACCCGTTGTAACGACATTGGGGTCTGCGTACACAGATTTGACCGGCAAAGCGCCGATCTATGGCGGCGTACCGGGTTCGACCGATGGCACGATTTTGAATGCGCGTAAAGGGATTCCGATTGTCACATGCGGGCCAGGTGACATTCATATTCCCCATCATATTGATGAATGGGTGAGTATTGAGGAGATAACGCTGGCCGCGCGCATGTACGTGTTGGCAGCATTGCGCTATTTAAACGCGTGAAAGGGTGGTTGTCCGCCACACGTCAGATTGATTTCAGTTAGAGTATCCCGTTGTGTTGTATAACAGAAAGAGACGTAGCTTGCGTTCCACTCTGGCAACTCCGTTCGATCAGGGAGGTACAACACAACCGATGCGCCCCAAACTATCATCAGACCAATGGCCGACCGAATGGATCTTGCTCGCCCTGGTATTGGCAGGCGTGCTGGGCTATTTCTGCTGGACGGTATTGCCCCCTAGCTTTCAGATTCTATTGCTCACCCTATTGATCGCTTGTGTGCCGCTGGCCTTGCTTGCCCTATTGCTCAACGGTATCCAGGCCGGCATAAGAGATCAGGAAAACGTCCGCCACCATTGGCAGCACTTTGCCGAGCAGACGAACATGACTTTCCAGTTACAGCCTTGGCGCTCACCATTGCGCTTTTTCGCGCGCCAGCAAACTTGTGAATGTGCGATCAAGGGTCTCTATCAACAACGCACCGTTACGCTGGAACGGGTAGAAAGCTATATAGGCCGCCATAAAGCATATACTACTCAGGGCGTAATCAGCTTTCAGAACCCAGCTCACACCAGTTTTAGCATTAAGCGCCGTGGCATCAGCGGGTTATTGGCCAATTTATTCAGTGCGGATACATCTGCGGTTGAACAACGCGAATTGGAGACGCGTTTTGCTTTTGAAGGAGAACCCGCCAGCCTTGTAGAGCGACTGTTACAAAGTCAGTCTCTCCGAAAACTATTGCTGGATCCCTTTTGGCTTACCGCGTCATCGATCACAGAGGATGGCATCAGTATTGCGGCAGACAGCCTGCGCTTTTGTACGCCGGCTTGTAACACCGAGGATGAGTTGCGGCAGTTGCTCACCCGGCTCTATGCACTGACGGCTTTGTTAGAAGAGGAAATGGCCGAAACCTCGCAAACTAACTAAATTTTTCACATTCCGATATAGCGAATCTTTTATGTATAATGCGATCACTGATATTCCCGGCCTCAAAGTCGGCCATTGGACGAATCTTGAAGCGGGCACTGGTTGTACGGTGATTCTCTGTCCCGAAGGCGCGGTGGCAGGCGTGGATGTGCGCGGTGGTGCGCCGGGCACACGTGAACTCGCGCTGCTCGATCCGGTCTGTATGGTGGAAAAGGTGCATGCAATCCTGCTCAGTGGCGGCAGCGCATTTGGCCTGGCCGCGGCCGATGGTGTGATGCGCTGGCTAGAAGAGCAAGGGGTTGGCTTTAATGTCGGGGTGGCCAAGGTGCCAATTGTGCCAGCCGCCATTCTCTTTGATTTGCCGCTGGGGCGCGCCGATGTGCGCCCAGATGCGGCGGCAGGTTATGCGGCGTGTCTGGCTGCAACGGCTGGGCAGGTGAGC
>JAPLGZ010000094.1 GCA_026389895.1 Chloroflexota bacterium
TGGCAGATTCGTGTGGCCCAGCATCTGCCGGATCGCCATGTTCTCCCCAATGTGATACCAATCATGATCGAGCACGCGTTGCAGCAGCGACCCTGCAGTGTAGTCTACCAACTGTCCATTGACGTAAATGGGTTCCTGAAGTTTTTGACTGGTGAGGGTGTCAAGATAGGGATCCGACGCTTGGATAATCGTGTGCCAAGCTTCCAACATCTCCGCTAAAGGAGGCGTCACGGCTGGTTGACCGTAGCCCACTAGTTCATTCAAACTGGGGATGAGCGTTTGGCCTTGCAGACGGATCAGCCAATAGCGCTGTTCTTGCCACGCCAGATGCCCGATATTCCAACTGATGCAATTCATGGGGAGGAAGCGGCGGCGTGCCTCGGCATCGGTGACGCCGGCGAGCGCCCGCAACCACTCGTTGCGGGTAAAACGTAGTTGATCAATTAGTGGATGGACCATCATTCTCTTCTCCTGCGTTGGTGATCTGGATTGTTACACTGGATGCGGTACAAGTGTGACGCATGTTCCGCAATCGGCAGCAAAAAAACTAACGCCGCGCCGCATGTCAACCCGGTAATCCTTCACGAGGCTGCCAGGTTGACACGCGGCGCTTGGATGCGTAAACTTTCGTTGCAAGTTGTTACGGCTGGCGCGCCGCTTCACGGGATGGCACGCTTAAGGTAAAATTGCGCATTGGAGATTAAATATGCAACAGAAAAAACAAGAATTTCATACGCGCAATTTCTTTTATGCTTTATTGATAGGCGCCATTTATCTGGCCTATTTGCTGGTTAAGCCCTATGGGGGCGTGATTCTTTTTGCCCTGGTCGCGGTGATCGTCTTTCGGCCTGTCTACATCGCCTTTTTCCGATTGGCGTATGGCCGAGCTTCGATTGCCATTACGTTGACCTTTTTATTGATGTTTCTGGTGGTCCTGCTCCCAGCGCTCTGGATTGGGCAGACGCTCATTCAACAGCTGACGCAGGTGATCAACGAATCTAATATCACCGAAATGAGTCAAAGCGAACTCGCCAACCGGACACTTACCCTGATCAATGATTTCATTGAACCATTTCCCTTTCTACAAGACTATCAAGTAACCGGCGATGATCTGGTGGCAACCCTGAGTCGTTCACTGGAACCGGTGCGCAACTATTTGGCCAACTTCGTGATCGCTGTGGGCTCTTCTTCACTTGATCTGATCACCAATGCGATTATTTTTCTGGCTCTGGTTGGGGCCGCCCTGCCCAATTACTCGCGGTTGATGCATTGGTTGAAAAAACTCAGTCCACTCAATGATGAACTGGACACGAAAATTTTAAGTCGCATCACGATTATGACGGTTTCGATGTTTCAAGGGGTCATTGTCGTCGCCATCGCCCAAGGCTTGGTGTCGGGTTTACTCTTTCTGATCACGGGCACGCCGATTACGCTGTTGTTGACCTTGCTGGCGATTACGGCGGGCATCATTCCATTGGGGGCCAGTATTATCGCAGTTCCGGTGGGCCTCTATCATCTGATCAGTGGTAATTATTGGCAGGCCAGCGTGGTTTTATTAGGTTATTTCCTGATTGTTTCGAATATTGACAATGTGATCCGGCCTATGCTGGTCTCCAAAGAGACGCCGCTAAACTCGGCGCTGGTGATCCTCAGTGCCTTTGGCGGCCTAAGTTGGTTTGGCCTGCTCGGCGTGATCTATGGCCCGGTGATCATGATTATTTTGATGACCTTGGTTGAAATTTACAAAGAGCACTTCCCCATCATTCAGATTGAGCCATTGCAGATCGAGCCGGTGCAGGTTGAAGTGACGACGGTGCTAACCCCTACGACAGAAACTGTTGCCGATAGTTGAACGCCGACTGCCGGGCAGTCGTCCCTGCTCTTGCTGATTAACGCCGGTTATACCACCAACCCAACACTTTGTCGCCGATTTTTTGGCGGACATTAATTTTTTTGACGACGGAGCCGGGGCTGACATTTTGTCGTTCACGGTTGAGGATCGTCCGCTCGATCTGTTTGCTCACCGCCGTGCGGAGTTGCGGCAGTTCATCGAGCAGGGCGAGAAACTCGCGTTTGGGCAAGGTGAGGAAGAGACAGTTGGTAACTGTGCGGATGGTGGCATTACGGGGGGCATCTTGCACGAGGGCCGTCTCGCCAAAATGATCACCATCACTCATCACGTCAATTTTCTGATCAACCCCCAGCGCATTGCGCACTAACACTTCCACTTGACCCCGTGCGATCAAATAGAAGCGGTCGCCCACATCACCCTGTTGAAAGACAAGTTGTCCTTGATTGACATACTGCGTATTAAAGCGACTGGCGATACGGCTGAGCGTGGCTGTATCCAACGCCGCAAAGATCGCCACTTGGCGCAGATAGGTGGCATGCACCTTGGCTGTCCGGCCATCGGAACTGATCTCAAAGCCACTCTGTTTTTGCCATAGCTGCGCATAGAGCCCCTGTTGTTTCAACAGCGTCGCGTGCTTGCCCGCTTCTGCCAAGCGACCGGCATTTAATACGACAATATAGTCCACTTGCGTGATCGAAGAGAGCCGGTGGGTGACCGAGATGACGGTTCTCGAACGGCCCAGCCGCTGCAAGGTGGCGTTGATGGCCGCTTCGGTGCCCGGATCGAGCGCGGAAGTCGCTTCGTCAAGAATCAAGATCGCCGGATTGCGAATAATCGCGCGCGCAATCGCAATCCGTTGGCGCTGCCCGCCGGAGAGCCGACCCCCAGCTTCTCCGACCGGTGTATCATACTGATTGGGTAGCCCCATGATCAGCTCATGAATTTCTGCCAGTTTGGCGGCCTGCTCCACCTCAGCATCCGTCGCCTCGGGTTTGGCCATGCGGATATTTTCTCGAATGGTTGTATCAAACAGATAGGTCTCTTGAAAGACAACGCCGGTCTGTTTCTGTAAAGAGGCGCGTGTGATATTGCGCAGATCGACACCGTCATAGGCAATTGCGCCTGCGCTTACCTCGCGGCTACGCATGAGCAAGGCCAAAAGCGTGCTTTTGCCCGAGCCACTAGGCCCCACAATGGCCACGGTTTTGCCGGCAGGAATGGTTAGATTGATCTCTTGCAACTGATTTGCCTGGCCTGTATAACTAAAGGAGACATCCTGGAGGCGAATTTGCCGCCGCAAGGGCGCCAAGGCTTTCGCCCCCTTCTGTTCAACAATGTCTGGCACTTCTTGGAGCAGCTCTTCGATGCGTTGAATCCCACTGGTCACCGCAATAAAGTCGGGCAGCACTGTGCGCGTCAGATCATCAATTGCATTGTTGATCAGCGTGAACAAGTTGAGGAAGGCGACCAGATCGCCGACTGTCATACTGCCGCGCATCACCAACCAGACCCCCACGCCAACGGAGATGACGCGCGAAAATAGCACGATTGAGCGCGCGGAAAGCGAAACCAAAGCCCGCATCAGGCTGGCGCGTGCGCCAGTTTCTTCCAGCGTCACCATGCGCTTATTAAAGCGGCTTAACATCAAGGGTTCAAAGCCAAAGGCCCGAATGAGGGCTTGGGCGCGAATGTTTTCTTGCAGTTCGCCGGTGAGTTGCGCTTCGGCTGTTTTGAGATCGTACCCCGAACGCGCCGCTTTGGGCATAAAATAGCCAACCACATAGGTCATTACAATCATGTTGACCAGTGGGACCAGGCCTAAGCGCCAGTCGATATAGAACAATACCGGCAAATTGAGGAGGAGCAGGATCACGTCGAGCAACCCATCGCGCAATTTCAGGGTGACAACTTTTTCAACATCGGCCAAATCGCTCGAAAACCGTGACAGAATATTACCGCTCGACATGCGCGTGTAATAGCTGTACGATAGCCGCTGGAGATGCTCAAACATACTCGTGCGTAAGTGATTGAGAATCTTGACGCCCGTTTTGGCCAGCAATCGTTCGCCTAGGAGGCGGGCTGCCAGGGCAATAAAGAACCCAACCACAAGGATCAGCATGGTCGCGGCTAGATCTTTGACTTGTCCAGTGGCTTGCAGGCTATCGACCATCGCCTTGAGACGCAAAGCGAAATAGGTGCGAAAAAGTTCGTGGATGATCAGGGATAGAACAACGAGCAGCCCTTGCGGCCAATAGCGCTGCCATTGCCCAAAGATGTAACGAATGCCACCAAATAAGCTCAGGGGTTGCGGCCCCACCTTGTCTGATGCCCGCTCTGCTACACCTAGCTTTGGGACCGATAGGATTGCCATGATTAGGTACTCTCCTGCCTGTGGAATACTTTATGACAGAGGATATTATACTTTACTCTTGGCAGATTAGCCTTTTTCGAATTGACCACGAGGCGTAGAATTTATTGCCTTCCCACCGTTTTGTGCAGAATCAATCCCGCCGCGGACAGGTGCAAAATTCCATTGGCGTCTAAAATTGGGGATATACCCGAGACAGAATTAGCGCACTGCTTTTAGCCAATTTTCTGCTATAATGATAGCCCAGCCACGAACTGTGGATTCGCTGGGTTTGAACCTTGATATCGGCAAATTCTACCGCCTGATCAACCACGGATAGAGACAGTTGGACCGCCAGTAAAATCCGTTGTACTCTGTTTCATGGCCCTTTGATTTGCTCCACCCATCAATCGTTTTTCCGCGACCAACCAAAGCAGGTGCATCAACCGTGTCCCGTAAATTAATTGTCTATGGCGATATTGGCATGGACATCTTTGTCCAAGTTGAGGCGCTGCCGCACATCGGTCAGGACGCGATTGCCCGCGAGATTGCGTTGTTGCCCGCTGGTTCTGCCGCTAATTGTGCGGCGGTGGCGGCGAAATTAGGCACCGCCGTGGAGTTTGTTGGCCTCACTGGGCGTGACGAGTTGGCGGCAATGTTGATCGCAGACTTGCGGCACTGTCAAGTTGGTCTACACCATTTGCGCCAGGTGGCTGGGCCGGCCGCCGTAATCATCGCGGTGGTCGATGCACGAGGGGAACGCACCATGCTTTCGCATCGGGGTGTCAGCACACAGGTGGCTTATGGTGAACTTGCACCAGATCTGATCGGCCCTGCGGACTGCCTGCATCTCTCCGGCTACAGTTTTCAGGATCCAATCTCGAAAGCAACGGCTCTCGCCTGTATCACCCAGGCCCGTGCGCAAGGTGCGCAGATTACCCTAGATCCCTCCTTTCACTTTGCCCGCGAATTTAAGGCCAGCCATGCCGATGCGTTGCAAGAAATCGACTTTATCTTCCCTAATCAAGAAGAGGCCACGCTGATGAGCGGCGTTGATGATCCCGTTGTGGCCGCCGCGATGATTCGCACGTTTGGCCCGAAGACGGTGATCGTCAAACTCGGTGGCCAGGGCTGCTTGATCGCTTCGGCCCAGGGTACAATGCACGTCCCTGCCCGTGCGGTCAAGCCTGTTGTCGATACGACCGGCGCTGGTGACGCCTTTTGTGGCGGCTTTTTAGCGGCCTGGTTGCGTGGTCTGGCTATTGATTGGGCGGCGAAGGTCGGTCACGCCGCAGCGGCCCAAGTGATTGGCCAGCCGGGTGGACGCGCCGGGGCGCCCACGCGTGCGATCCTAATCGAGCAAGTGGCCCTGGCCGGTGATTTGATATTGGCTGATATTTTGCGCCGTTTGTGAGATATACATCTAGAAAATGTTCAGTTCTCAACCTGATTTCAGAACCACAACAATTATCCTGCCTGGCGTTTTGATCCATGTCACACAACAAGTAGATAAAGGAAGCTTGCATGTGGAATTTACTCGCATTGTGTCTACCAATTGTCAGCTCTCTCATCCGTAATCCCTATCGGACGGCCATGATTGGCTTTTTATTGTTGTGGAGGTGGGGGCTACCAACGGCGGTCTACGCCCAAACAACCGATGACGTGACGGCGGCCGGGTCTACCACTCGCCACCCATTAACCCCGCTGACCAAAGATGAGATGGCGCAGGCCGTGGCGCTTTTGAAAACTAAAAAATTGATCAATGACAAAAGCCGCTTTGCTGAAATTTCTTTGCAAGAACCCGATAAAGCCAGCATCCTCAGCTGGCAACCCGGTGTAACGCTGCCGCGCCAAGTTTTTATCGTGACCCTTGAACAGAAGACCGGGCGCGTTTTTGAAGGCGTGGTCGATATCAGCAATCGCAAAGTCATCCGCTGGACGGAAAAGCCAGGCGTCCAGCCGTATATGCTGTTGGATGAAGAGGATATTGTCGATCAGTTGGTCAAGGCGGATCCGCGCTGGCGGGCCGCCATGCGTAAGCGCGGCATTACTGATTTTGATAACGTTCAAGTCGATGTCTGGGCGGCCGGTTATTTTGCGCTACCTGGCCAAGACGGTCTGCGTTTATATCGCACCCCGGCCTATTATTACAAAAACTCCACCAATCCCTATTCACGGCCCATCGAGAATTTGATGGCCCTGATCGATATCAACGCCCGCCGCGTGATCGACGTGATCGATGACGGCGTCGTGCCGGTGCCTGACTCGGCCGACTTTGCCGAAGATGATGGCGAATCACAACGCAATCCATTAAAGCCCCTCAACGCCACCATGCCAGATGGCGTCAGCTTTAAAGTCAAGAATGGCGAAGTTGTCTGGCTGAATTGGCATTTCCGCTTTGGTTTCCATCCCCGCAGCGGTTTAATTCTCTACACCGTTGGCTATGAACAAGCTGGGAAAGTGCGCCCCATTCTCTATCGGGCCTCGCTTTCGGAAACGTTGGTGCCCTATGGGGAAGCGTCTGCGCAGTGGTTTTATCGCAATGCCTTCGATCTGGGCGAATATAATTTGGGCCGTTCTGCGGATACATTGCGCCCAGGCAAAGAATGCCCAGACTATGCCATGTTCTTTGACGCCGTCTTTAATGACGATCTGGGCGACACTTATGACCAACCGGCCGCGGCCTGCCTCTTTGAACAAGATGGCGATATCCTCTGGAAACACAATAATTATACCCAAGAGCTTGATCTGACGCAGCGGGCCAGAAACCTGGTGATCCGTTGGATTGCCACCAGCGGCAATTATGACTACAGCTTTGACTGGATTTTTCACGAAGATGGCACGCTAGAACAACAGACTACAGCGACGGGCATTGTGTTGGCCAAAGCTGTGGTCAGCACCAACCTGGCCGATCCGACTGCTGCGCACGATACGCAGAATGGCACATTGGTCGGCCCGCATGTCGTGGCGCCTTTTCACCAACATTTCTTTAGTTGGCGCTTAGATATGGACGTTGATTGGCCCCAAAACAGTGTGATGGAGATGAACACGCAGTCTCAAGCCCCTTCGGCGCAGGACAATCCCTGGTTCAATGGCTTTACGGTGACCCCCACCCTCTTGGCGAGCGAGTCAGCCGCCCAACGCGATCTGGATTGGACCACCCATCGCATGTGGAGTGTGGTGAACCCAGCCGCGCGCAACAGTTTAGGACACGTCACCAGCTACACCTTGATGCCTGCCGAAAACGCCGTACCCTATGCCGATCCCCAGGCTTGGGTGCGGCGTCGCGCCAATTTTATTAGTCACCAACTCTGGGTGACGCCCTATCAAGCCAATGAACTCTATGCCGCGGGGGACTATGCCTATCAGAGTCGTGAGGATACCGGGCTTGGCCAATGGACCAAGGCCAATCGCCCGATTGCCAATACGGATATCGTGGTCTGGTATACACTGGGGCTGACCCACATTCCGCGCCCCGAAGAATGGCCTGTAATGTCGGCGCATCACCTCGGCTTTATGCTCGTGCCCGATAACTTTTTTGACCATAATCCAGCGGTGAACAGCGCAGACGACGATCACTAGTACGCTGGCACGAATACGCTGGCACGAATACACTGGCAGGGTGCACGTGAATGCTGGGTCTTGACGCCTAAACTCGTCAGAACCCAGCATTTTGTTGATTCTTTAATAAAACCGTAAGTAATTTGTTATCTCTTATTAACCAAACCTCTGCTATACTACAGCGTGCTGAATAAATACTGTGCCTAGTATGTAAGAACATCTGTTAATCAAGAGTCAATGAAGACTCAACCAATTGTCCATCATCGTGCATTTGCGATGGTGAGCAAAAAACAAAATGTATATCAATGGAGATAAACATGAGAATTCTGCTTGTAACGACTGCCTATGATGGCCTGAGTCAACGTGTTCACGTCGAACTGAACACCCTCGGCCATGACGTTTCGATTGAACTAGCGCTGGGTGATGAACTCCTGCGCGAGGCAGTCGCTCTATTTCACCCCGATCTGATCCTTTGCCCTTTCCTTCAGCAGACCCTGCCCGCTGATATCCAGCACCAGTACACTTGTATCAGTCTTCAACCCGGCTATGCCGCTATGGTGGGCGTTACTACCTTGGAGCAGGCCATCCTCAACGGTGCTGAAACCTGGGGTATTATGGCGGTGGAAACGACGGACGACCCAACGACAAAGCGCATCTGGGCGACGGCTACTTTCCCCTTGCGGATGGTCAGTCGAGCCAGCATCTATCGCAATGAAGTGACTGATGCGGCTGCGCAAGTGGCGTTGGAGAGTGTCAGGCGCGTTGCCAGTGGCACTTTTGTCCCTACCTCCATGCTGGCTTCCCCAACTGATCATGGTCAAACCTGGCCACTAGCCACCCAACAACCAGCCTGTGGCATCGACTGGTCAACCGACTCGACGGCGCAGATTATTCGTAAGATCAATGCTGCCGATGGTGGCTTGGGTCTGTTGGATACGGTGGCTGGCCAATCAGTCTACCTCTATGGCGCTCACGGTGAGGGCCAAATGCATGGGCAACCTGGCGCGATCATCGCCCAACGGCATGGCGCCATCTGTCGGGCAACCGTGGATGGGGCAGTCTGGATCAGTCACCTCAAACAGAAACCTGAGGGCGATCAACTCACCATCAAGTTGCCCGCGGCCACGGTCTTAGGTGACCGGTTGCAGGATGTCCCCGAGTCGCCGATTGAAACGCTCTATCAAGGCCGCGCCGACACCTTCCGCGAAATCTGGTATGAAGAGCAAAATGAGGTAGGGTATCTCTACTTTGACTTTCACAATGGCGCGTTTAGCACAGCCCAACTTGGCCGGCTGCATACGGCCTTTCTGGCCGCGCGCCGCCAGCCAACCAAGGTCATTGTCTTGATGGGTGGCATGGACTTCTGGTCTAATGGCATGCATCTGAATTTGGTCGAAGCCGCCGCCGATCCGGCTGAGGCGTCGATCCGCAATTGCAACGCGATTGATGATCTGATGCGCACGATCATTACGACCGATAGCCACTTGATCGTGTCGGCGATGCGCGGCAGTGCTGGGGCCAGTGGGGTGATTTTGGCCCTTATCGCTGACAAAGTTTGTGCACGGACTGGGATTATTTTGAACCCCCACTATCAGACAATGGGGCTCTATGGTTCCGCTTATTGGACCTATTTGCTGCCCCAGCGGGTGGGCCAGCAAAGGGCCATTAGCCTGGCCGCCAATTGTCTGCCAATGGGCGTTAAAGAGGCCTTCGCCATCGGGCTGATCGATACCATGTTGCCGGCTGATTTTGCGGACTGCGATCTGGCGTTGCGACAAATGGCCGAAGCATTGGCCCATAGCCCTGATTATGAGCGCCGGTTAGCCCAGAAACGCGCCAAACGTTTCCACGACGAAAAGCTGAAACCGTTGGCCGCCTATCGAGCAGAAGAATTTGCGCAACTCCGCAACAATCTCTACGGCGCGGATCCGGCCTATCATGTGGCGCGCTTCAATTTTGTCCATAAGATTGCGCCGCAAGCTACACCGTTGCGGCTGGCAAAACATCGTCAAGTAGGCGTGTTGGAGAGCGCCGCCGCGGCCGTGACACTCCTGCAACCCGTCGCCGCGCAGAGTTATTGGGGATAAAAGGGAAGATTGGATTTCTAACTGCGCGACCCTTTTTCGGCGCAGGGTTGAAACCTGCGCCCAGGAGACTCCCGTGACAGCGCAGGCACTAAATGCCTAGGCGCTGAGGCGATTTCTTGTCCTGGCAGCCGAGCATTTTAGGGGCAGGAAATCGCCGATCTTCTTGCCCCTAAAATGCTCGTTGAACTCCGCCGAGCCGAAATCTTTGGCCGGTTTGAAGTCTACAAAGATGCCAGCGCCCGTGATCCGGTAGGCTTGAGCAGGAATCATATCCAAAATGGCACGATGGTGGCGTTCAACTAAAAATTGAAAGAGGCTATCGTGAAGGTAGATTACGGAAAAAATCAGCATTTTGTCGGATTTTATTTCAGGATTTATCATTACATGGCCAACAATTCAGTAAACTGAGTCAGTTTGACAAGATATGTTCTACCTGCTATAGTTGGCGGAACAAATAAATACTGTGACTCTTATCCAGAGAGGTGGAGGGAACGGCCCAATGAAACCTCGGCAACCCAGCATGAGACGGCAAAGATGCCGCTTGAATCGCCCAGGGTGCCAACTCCGACAGACAAGTTCTGGAAGATGAGAGAAAGCTGGACGCCGCTTTCCTGCTCATCCCCGTTTGGGGATTTTTGTTTCACCTAGCAGGTGATCGAATCAATCGTCTATAGACCTCTCATCAAACTGATGAGAGGTTTTTTTATAGAACTTAGCCCTGCTTGATCAAGTTCGTGCCTCGCCCATTGCGATGGACTGATGTAAAGCGATGGAATCTGTTGTTTTTAATCGACCCTATTTATTACGGAAGGAAAGCGATTTATGACGAACGAACGAAAATTTGGTTTTTCTACCCAGCAATTGCATGCTGGTCAGACGCCAGACCCAGGCACCGGCAGCCGCGCCGTGCCCATCTACCAGACCACCAGTTATCAATTTCGCGACACCCAGCACGCGGCCAATCTCTTTGCATTGGCCGAGCTGGGCAACATCTATACGCGGATCATGAACCCGACAACTGATGTGATGGAGCAACGCCTTGCCGCTTTGGAAGGTGGCGTCGGCGCATTGGCCGCCAGCAGTGGCCACGCCGCGCAGGCAATGGCGGTCATGACCTTGTGCAGTGCTGGGGATCATATTGTCAGCAGCAGCCACTTGTATGGTGGCACTTATAACCAGTTTGTCTACACGTTCCCGCGGATGGGCATCGAGGTTACCTTGGTTGATCCGAGCGATCCGAAGAACTTTGAGCAAGCGATCCGCCCCAATACCAAGATTATCTATGGCGAAACATTGGGCAATCCGGATATCTTTGTCTTTCCTTTCGACGAAGTGAGCGCAATTGCCAAGGCCCATAACATTCCCGTGATGATCGACAACACCTTTGCCACGCCCTACTTGTGTCGCCCGTTTGAGCATGGCGCTAATATCGTCGTCCACAGCACCACCAAATTTATTGGGGGGCACGGCACCACGATTGGCGGCGTCATTATCGATGGTGGCAATTTTGATTGGACAAGCGGCCGTTTTGCTAACTTCACCACGCCGGACCCAAGTTACCATGGCTTGAAATATGCTGATCTGTTGGGGATGGGGCTACCGCCCTTTATCATCAAAGCGCGGGTGCAAATCTTGCGTGATATTGGGGCCTGCCAAGCGCCTTTCAACAGTTGGACCACGATCCAAGGCATCGAAACCTTAAGTTTGCGCATGGATCGCCATGTGGCGAATGCGCAAAAGGTCGTTGAGCACTTGAATGGCCATGAAGCGGTTGCCTGGGTATCCCATCCTAGCCTGGCCAACCATCCTAGCCACGAGAAGGCTAAAAAATATTTGCCCAAGGGCGCGGGCGCGATCCTGGGGTTTGGCATTAAAGGCGGCGTGGAAGCCGGTAAACAATTTATCAACAATCTGAAGCTGTTTAGCCATGTGGCGAATGTCGGCGATGCCAAGAGTTTGGCGATTCACCCCGCCACGACCACCCATAGCCAGTTGAGCGAAGATCAGATGATCAGCGCTGGGGTCACCCCCGATTTTGTACGCCTGAGCATTGGTTTAGAAGATATCGAAGACATCCTCTGGGATCTGGATCAAGCATTGGCGGCAGCTAAGTAACAAGGAAGACTGGGAGATAAGGAGACAGGGAGAGACGGAGAAGCTACTATTTCATTGTCTCCTTGTCTCCCCCTCTCCCTGTCTCCTTGTCTTCTTACATAGGAGGAACCATGACCCACGAAAACTCTGTCGGCATTGTAGAGGCCCAATCCTTTACCTTTGCTGAGGATGACCCCTTTTGTCTGGAGAGCGGGGCGACGCTTAGTCCGGTGACGATTGCTTATGAGACCTATGGCCGTCTGAACGCCGACCGCTCGAATGCGATCTTGATTGCCCATGCGCTCAGCGGCAGCGCCCATGCCGCTGGTTATCACAGTGAACAAGATACAAAGCCTGGTTGGTGGGATGACTGTATTGGGCCCGGCAAAGCGTTTGATACCAATCGCTTTTTTGTGATTTGCAGCAACGTGATCGGCAGTTGTTATGGCTCCACCAGTCCGGCGGATATCAATCCGGCCGTGGGCAAACCGTACGGGCTGCTTTTCCCGGTCGTGACGGTCGGTGACTGGGTGCGCGCCCAGATCAAGCTGATCGAGCATCTCGGGATTGAAAAACTGCTCTGTGTTGCGGGTGGCTCGATGGGCGGTATGCAAGTATTGGAGTGGGCGGCCCATCACCCGGATCGTGTGCACGCCACCATTCCCATTGCGACGACCGCCGCTCACAGCCCCATGTTGATCGCCTTTAGCGAAGTGGGACGACAGGCCATTTACGCCGATTCTGCCTGGAATCAGGGCAATTATTACGGGGCTGATCGCAAACCGGATGCTGGGTTGGCCGTCGCCCGTATGGTGGGTCATATTACCTATCTGAGCGAAGAGTCGATGCATGAAAAATTTGGGCGACGTTTGCGCGATCTAGAACGTTACGGTTATGAGTTCCAGACCGAATTTGAGATTGAGAGCTATCTTAAATACAACGGCAACAGCTTTACGCGCCGGTTTGACGCTAACAGCTATCTGTATGTCACCAAGGCGATGGATTATTTTGATTTGAGCGCGCCTACCGGTTCGCTGGCCGCGACTTTTGTTAATTCCGCGCACATCAAATATCTAGTCGTCAGCTTTACCAGTGACTGGCTCTACCCCAGCTATCATAGTAAAAAATTGGTCAGCGCCTTGACCGCAGTGGGCGCTGATGTCACTTATCTAGATGTTAAAAGCGCGTGGGGGCACGATGCCTTTTTGCTCGAAGTGGAGACAATGACCGATCTGATCTCCAGCTTTTTGGAGCGACTGGCCCGCGAAGAGAACGTTGCCCGGCCAGAACCAACCAGTGATAACCTGGCGACCAAAATTACACTGGCGACTCTACCGCGATCCTCGGAAGAAGAGCGCCGTTTGAAGATCGAGGCCCTAGCGTGAGCGTTACTCTGCCACCTGCAACAACCGAGCGGGCACTGCCCCACCCACCAGCCACGAATCTACGCTCCGATCTCCAAGTGATCGCCGATCTTGTGCCAGCCCGTGTAAAGGCATTGGATATTGGCTGTGGCAATGGCGAACTATTAGAATATCTTGTGCGCCAGAAACAGGTGATGGGGCGTGGCATCGAATTAAGCGAGACTGGCGTCTTGGCTTGTGTGCGCCGCGGCCTGAGTGTTCGCCAAGGCAAATTGCAAGAAGGCATGGCCGACTATCCCGATGTCAGCTTCGATTATGTAATCTTAAGCCAGACCCTGCCTTTTCTTAGCGACCCCCAAATGATCTTGCAAGAGATGTTGCGCATTGGCAAAAAGGCCATTGTCAGCATCCCCAACTGGGGCTATTGGCGTTGCCGGCTGAGCCTGCTCACAACTGGCCGCATCCCCCTCGCTCCTGATCTGCCGCAACCTTGGTATGCGTCACCGCGTATGCAAGCCTTTACGATTACCGATTTTGCCCACTTTTGTACGCAGATCAACATCCGGATCTGCGAAGAAATCTATCTGAGTCACAGCCGCCGCATTCAGATCCGCAAGTTTAAGACCTTGATGGCCACGACCGCGGTTTTTGCGCTGGAGAAGGTATGAGTAACGCTTATTAGGTGTTTGGTAAACAACATAGATCCGCCCCGCAGGCGCCGAGGTCGGCGGCGCACACCGCGATCGATAAACCCAAGCGACCCGTGCTGCTGTGTTATCGTTTTGTGTTTTTCCTCTGCTATATCCGCTACACCAAGCAATTCTCATCAGAAAAAACAACGGTCGCGCTTAAATCACGCGCTACATCTACAAAACTCCACCTGAATGGGGCTTTTTTAACCCACACAGGTGGGTTTTGCCTTAATTGATACGCACTTATTCGTTGTATAGTGGCCGGCGGCTATAAGCGCCGCCTATCTTGTGCGGCAGACGCTGGTTGATGCATTTCAAGCCCAAGTGGCCGCGCTACAAGTGCGTTATCCCGGCTTTTCTTTGATAGCCAGTGGCCCCTGGCCCGCTTATCATTTTGTCCGCAATGCGCAACCGATAGGAAATTTATGAAACCGCTCTTTGGTGAAATGACCCAAAAAGGGCTGCTTGCGTCACCACGGGTGCAGGGCAATGTTGATGCCTTTGAGCTGTTCAGCCAAGAAATGGAAAAAGTCGAAAAGACCATTCCCCGCCATCTCAACGCCGATCCCGAATGGTTAGATCGCTTGGAAACGCGCTTAGCGGCCAGCGCGTAGAACAGACAACTCCTGCGCCAGGCATCTACGCATAGCGATTAACGTCTTCTTGCCAGTTATGTCTCTGCCTGGTTGGTCGCCACGAGGATCTCGGCCTCGCGCGTTAGCATAAGTCGTTCGGCTTGGCGGGCGCCCAGCCAGAAGAGGCCACCGCCATAGAGCAGCGCCACCACCACACCCAAGGCGGCCAACCATTCAAGGCGCCACCAGAACGCGGCGGCAAATAACGCCGCCAGTGGCGCACAGGCCAACCCAATCACGATAGGCACCAACAAGGTATTGGCCAGGGCCGTCCAACAGCCACCTGAAAAAGCACTCTGCCTGCTGGTCGATTCCAGATTAATGGGCGCGGGAAAGAGCACCGACGCGACGGTAGTCACGGCCATCGTCGCCAGGCTCGCCCCAAACGAGGCCAACCAGCCGGCCACACCCAGCCAACTATGGGTCAATGAAA
>JAPLGZ010000899.1 GCA_026389895.1 Chloroflexota bacterium
GCCTGAAATTGGGGACGCACCAGAGTTCACCAACCGGCTATGCAGCACCTGGGCTTCTATGGTATGATTGACGTTTATTAAATTTAATCTAGTCGACTTTCGATATTCGTTTATGCTGCGTACTTTATATCGCCACCGGAGTGGCACGATTTTACTCAATCTACCCAACGATCAGTTGGCGGCGGCTGCCAAAGAGAGCCAGGCACGGCTCTGGATCGATCTGGTCGCGCCCACGCCAGAAGAAAGTTCATTGATTCTGGAAAAGATCTATAACTTTCACCCTTTAGCCATTGAAGATGCGGTGAAAGATGTCCATGTGCCCAAACTGGATGATTACGGAAATTATCTTTATCTGGTCTTTCACACCGTTTCGCTGGGCGATGAGCGGATGGATATTCATACCGATGAGTTAGATGTTTTCTTGGGCGCTAACTTTTTGATCACGATGCATGATGAGAGCTATAAGGTGGTCGATGAACTGTGGAGCGAGGATCAGCATCGCAAACAGGGGCTGGCGCGTGGACCGGCTTTTTTACTCTATGAACTGCTGGACCGTCAGACCGACACCTATACGCCCTTGCTTGATCAATTTGAGGTTCAATTAGAAGCGTTGGGTGATCTGATTTTTCATCATAAAGTGGGGGGCAATGGTGATTTACTCAACGACCTTTTAACGGCCAAGAGCAGCGGGCTGCGGCTCTATCGTATCCTCGCTCCCCAACGGGATCTCTTAAGCCGCTTGGCGCATAATAATTACACCCCCATCCCAGCCGATATGCGCATCTATTATAACGATCTATTTGATCATCTGGCGCGCATGGCCGATTTAGCGGCCAGTATGCGCGATCTAGCCAGCAGTACGATTGACGCCTATCAAGCATTGGTCAACAATCGCATGAACGAAGTGATGAAAGTGTTGACCATGATCTCTACCATCTTCATCCCGCTTAGCTTTATTGCCGGCGTCTATGGCATGAATCTGCGCATGCCAGAACAGAGCTTCCAGTGGGCTTATCCGCTGGTCTGGCTGCTCTTTGCTGCGATTGCGCTGGGGATGATCTGGTTTTTTCGATCACGTAAATGGATCTGATATGAGCTATTTTTTTATTCAACACCAAAAACTTGTTACCACCCTGCAACCACCCGCTGGGATGGAGCCCTTACTCCGCCGGACAGATTGGTTGCTGCCGCCGATGATCACCAATTTACATCGGGGTTTTCAGGCGTGGGGCACGCTCGGAATTTCTCCAGCGCCTGTAACCCCAGAGCGTGTTTGGCTGACGGCTGATGGCGAGCTGGCCTTCGTTGGTCATCAGCGTCCCCAGCCGTTGCTGGCGGTTGGTCTTGCACCGGATTTAGCGGCCTGGCTGGTGTTGCTTGATAAGTGGATGGAAACGTTTGTTGTGGTGGCAAGAGCACGCGCCATCTGGAATGTGCAAACCCTGGCCGGCGCTTTAACCTTTATGTCGCCGACTTTTTTACCCCGCACATTGGTGGCAACCCCGCCGAATAACTGGGTGCGTGTGGCGCAGGCCTTATCGATTGCCCTGGCAGATCGCCCTCTGCGCGGGACGCCGACCGACCGTCATTGGCGGTGAGATGGTGAATGGTAAGGATTGAGCGATCAATCGGTGCACTTTTTGAGTCGACTTACCATCTATCATCTTACCATTTATCGGTATTTATTTGCTCAACCAGGAAACAGTATCCCTTGACCATGCGGCGTGATCCTTTACCAGAAATCAGTGCGAATACGAAACGGACATGGCAGCGCAGCCGTGAAGATCACTCTGCTGGTGGGATTGCCTATCGGCGGCTGGGCGATACGGTTGAGGTCGCCTTGATTGCGACACACGGCGGTCAGCGCTGGCAATTACCGAAAGGCTCACGCGAAGCCGGCGAAACCATTATTGAGACGGCGATCCGCGAGGTGGAAGAAGAGGTTGGGTTGCGCACCACCAACGAAGCTTTTCTCAAACGGATTGATTATTGGTATTGGGATACCTATCGCAAAGAGGTGCCAGAGCTGGTGCACAAGATCGTGGATTTTTATCTCTTGCGCATGGTCAGTGGTGATCTGTGTGATGACAGTTATGAAGTAGACGCCGTTGGCTGGTTTACGCTCGAGCAAGCCCTAGAAATGTTGACCTTTGAAGGCGAAAAGAGCGTCGTCCAACTGGCCAGCGAAATTTTGGCAGGAAGTAAGGAATAGCTGACGGAACCACCTTGCATCTACCCGCATCTGATCAAGCCACGAAAATTGGGCCTTTACCGGGTTGCGCGAATGAATTCACTGACTGCTACCCAAAACTGCGTTAAGCCACACTGGCCCAGCGCGTACTCGTGACGATTTGACCTCCCCTGCTGTCTATGCTCTTACGCCCTACCTCTGATATTCGTTCAATTCTTCTCCATAACCCGTTAGCTCGACATAACCCTGTCCGGTGACGGGTGCCCCATCCATTGTTCCTTTGATTGTGATGGCGCCTTCGTAATAGATGAAGCGCACCTCCATCTCTTGGGCGCGGATCAGTGGTGTCATTTCAAATTCAATGTTATATTGAGGGAAACGCACTTGCCAGCCAGATGGATAGGTGAAACCAGTAACCGGACTTTTCCATTCGTCTAGCACTTTGACTTCAAAATCACCTTGTTGTAAACGCACTTTCCGATTGTCGGGGAAGAGCAAACTGCCCTCATAAACATAGCGGCTCTCGCCTTTACCATCATGAAATGTGCCAAACATCAAGACTGCGCCATTGTCCAACTGCGCGCTGAACCAATTCCAGCCTGTAATGTCCTTGCCCAGTGAACTAGTGCCAAACTCATGGTCCATCCAACTGACACCACTGATATTAAACGTCTGGCCGGCAAAGGTTAGCGAACCAGTTGTCTGTACATTGATCAGACTGTAATAATAATTGGCATTGCCCGGCTCCGGCCCTTTTTGGCTCAACCCCTGATCGCCATGCAGGAGTGGTGGACGCGTCTCGTTCAAGGTCAAATTGAGCGCCATTGCGCCTGTTGCGTGTTGGGCGGTGGCTTGGAGTTGATACTGCTTGGCATCGGTTTGTTTGACAGACCAATCTTCCAACCAGACTTGATAGCGTGGGTCGCCCGTTGCGCCGGCCAAACCACCCGCACCTCGGCTGAAATTTTCAAAGCTTACATGTTGATTTGCCGGTTGGCTGGTAATGGCAAAGTGCGCCATGTAAAACTGGTTCGTCGCCAAATCTGACGTGCGCGCCGGCATATTGGCCGTCAAACCGCTGCGAAAAAAGGTCAACTGGTAGCCATATTGCTTGCCTTGCGCATCCTGTAAATTGCCTGTGTAATACCACCATTCAGTGCGATATTCGGGGTGCGGGCCATGATCATGCGGAAAGGTGAAAGGGCGGGGTGTGGTGGCATGGGCAAAGGTATCATCCCCAGTGCTGCTGATCGCTTCAACCACACTGGCGCTGGCAAAATGTTTGGTCGCCTGGCTGGTGCAGCCGACCAGATTGACAACCAGGATCACGAACACTAAACTGATGCGCAGTCCCCGCCTGCGCCAAGCCAAAGGCAAAACAGCTTTCTTCATCGATCTCACTTTTCTGGGTAGGCCGAAGTAAATTTAACGGCTCAGGTTACACAAACAAAACAGTTGCACACAGAGCGAAATTAAATTCACGCTCTCTGTCAGCGCCGCTTCAGTAGAAGCGCATTTCTCTGTGTAATCGTCGCTTCTGCGCTTTGCGCGTGCTTACTATAGCGCAACTGGGCTGTTTTAACCGCAAGCCTAAATCCACTTCACATGAGCCTCTGCCAGATCAGCCACCCGATTGCCCCAGCAACTAGCAGCCAGATGATGATGATGATGATCGCCGCCACCCAGTTGGTTGCTTGCTTTTGGGCCAGTGTTATCTGCGCTTTGCTGCGGCATTCCTCCATAACCACCGCGGGAATCAACTTTAAGACGAGGGCAATGCCCAGTGGTAGCAAGAGTAAGTCATCCAGATAGCCTAAAATCGGAATAGGATCAGGGATCAAGTCAATGGGGCTCAAGGCATAGCCAACGACGCAGATCGTCAAGACCTTCGCCAGCCATGGCGTGCGAGGATCTTGATAGGCGAGATAGAGGGCATAAACCTCGCGCTTTAGGTTGCGGGCACGTACTTTCCAGGCCTCCAGGCGTTGTCTGTACACGAGGGCTACCCGAGCAAGCGTGCAATGATAAAGGCCGCCGCCGCCGCCAGGCCACCAATCGCAATGGTTTGTCCGCCACCACGCCACGGACTAATCCCTGTGAACCGACCTTTGACATAGCCAAAAATGAAGAGCGCAAACAGGGTCACCGCCACGGATACATAGAGCGCAGTGCTAATATTTTCGAACAACATATAGGGCGACAGCGGAATCAAGCCACCGACAATATACGAGATCGCAATCGTAAAGGCACTTTGACGGGCCCGTTTGGGCTCGGGGGCTTCCAGACCCAATTCAAAGCGCATCATAAAATCGACCCACTTGGTCTGATCTGTGCGCAGCGTATTGACAATTTGTTGTACACCCGCTTCATCGATCCCATAATCGC
>JAPLGZ010000585.1 GCA_026389895.1 Chloroflexota bacterium
GTTTTGGGTCTCGTACAAACGCAAAGACTTCGCTTCCAATTCGTAAGCGTTCTTGCGTGTCTCCAATATTTTATTGTAAAGCCAGCGACATTCCTCAAGTTGTTGCTCAAGAATTGTCGTTTGCGCTTTGCTTGGATAAATACGATACTTATACGTTTTAAGCATATCCACATTATAACACTTGTTTACTTAAAACACAAAAATCAACAAGTCGTGAAGGTCAAGATGGGTCATGCTGAAGCATCGGCTAGCAGTCGCTATCCGAACAACTTAGCCCCTTATAGCCCAAACCTAAAGGATGTGGGACTTACGGGGCATTCCGTTAAACTCGGTCGACTGATGGCTGCTAACCAACAAAATCAGTGAACCATCAGTCATTAGTAGCGATATAGCTGGATAAGTTGCGGATTTCAACTGATGTGAAATTTGGTAGGCCTCAAGCATCGGGTGGCGTGACAATATTCTGTGCAGGGATATTGGTGGCTGGCGCGTCAGCAGACTGAACGCCGCGTGTGATGATTCGGAGTGCCTCAGCTAAATCATGACTCGACGGTGCGTGCGCAGGATCGATCAGCCATTGCACCATCACCCCAGTTAATAATGCCTGATGGAATGAACCAACGGCCCGCGCTTGCTGCTGATTCGCCACAACATCAAGGTTAGAGAGCAATGCCGCCCATGCCGATCGGCCCTCTTCGATGCCCTCGGCCAGTAACGGCCGAACCTGCGGAACGCGGTCGATCTGGGCGAGGGCCTCAATGCTAGCCACCCACAATTGCCGTTGTGCGGCGAACGACGCGATCACGCGCGTCCAATATGCCTCAAACCGTTCAAGCGATCCAGCCTCAGCAGCTTCATCAAAGGCTAGTGTGCGCTCAAGCTCGTTGCCCCACTCCCCGATCGCCTCAAACATCGCCTCGTTCAGCAATGCCTCAGTCGAACCGAAGTGATAACCAATCGACCCCAAATTGGTGCCAGAAGCGGCCACAATATCGCGGGCGGTAGTGCGTGCATATCCTCGCTCATACAGGCAACGTTTAGCCCCAGCGAGCAGATCTTCTCGATGTCCCATAGGGTTATTTTACCATACGTTTAGCATTAGGGCTTGACAAATGGAAAAGGACAATGTATTTTATACAAACGTATTACACATTTGTATAAAACGTTTGTATAAATCGAACAAAGCGCCATAATCCTAGTTTCAACGCCAAAGTCAGGAGATCTTTAGATGAAGAACAGAAACATCCTCATTTCCGGCGCCAGTATTGCTGGCCCCACATTGGCGTACTGGTTACGCCGCTATGGCTTCAATCCCACGGTGATAGAGCGGGCCCCCGCGTTACGCAAAGGTGGGTATAAGATTGACATTCGTGGCGCGGCCACGGTCGTGCTCGAACGGATGGGTATCTTGGCTGATGTCGAAAGGGCGAGCACCGACATGCGCGGTGCGTCGTTTGTCAACAAGGCCAACAAGCCAATTGCCACGATGAGCGCCGATTTTTTTATGGGGCGCGAAGGTGATGACGTTGAGATTATGCGTGGCGACTTAAGCGGCATGCTCTATGCGGCCACCTGCAACGATACAGAATATATCTTCGGCGACTCCATCTGTGCGCTGGTGCAGGACAATGACGGTGTACACGTTACCTTCGAGCGCGGCGAATCGCGCGTTTTCGATCTCGTGGTCGGGGCCGATGGGCTGCATTCCAATGTGCGCGCATTGGCTTTTGGAGAAGAAGCGGCATTCATCCGCTACCTCGGCTGCTATATCTCGATCTTCAGCACACCCAATTATCTAAACCTCGATCATTGGGAATTATTCTACAACGCGCCTGGCCGATTGGCGAACATGTACAGCGCCCGGCAAAACAAGGAGGCGCGTGCGCTCTTTGCCTTTACATCGCCACCGTTGCAATTCGACCGGCGCGATATCGGCGTGCAGAAGAAACTACTCGCCGATGCCTTTGCTGGCGTGGGCTGGGAGACCCCGCGGCTGCTCGAAGCGATGTGTGACGCCCCAGACTTTTACTTTGATTCCATGAGTCAGATCCAAATGGATCGCTGGTCGAACGGGCGAGCAGTGCTGATTGGGGATGCGGGCTATTGTCCATCACCGGCGTCAGGTCAAGGTACGAGTTTGGCCTTGGTGGGCGCCTATGTACTGGCCGGTGAACTCAAGACGGCCTGTGGCGATTACAATACAGCATACATGCACTATGAGCAGGAACTCCGCCCCTATGTCGAACAAAACCTGACGCTTGGCCAGAAAATGGCGAAGGAGATGGTGCCAGATTCACAGACCCAACTCTGGTTCCGCAATCAGATGATGCGCATGCTGCCTTACTTGCCCTGGAAAGGTCTGATCACCAAAAGCATCTTACAGCCGCTTCGCGAGGCGGCCAACGCGATTACGCTTAAGGATTACCAATGAGATTTGCTAGGCATTGGCTGCGAATGAGAAACATGCTAAGCCCGTACGCGACCTTGCTACGCAGCGATCTCTTGCGCGACGAAGATTTCGCGCAGGAGCTTACTTGCCTTGTTGGCTTCAAGCTTGAACATGATCGTCACCGTCAAAAGAAAAAGCAGCATCACAAGCAGTGGGACAGCCGTGAGGATCTCAACTTTTCCCATGGCCATCACCTGAGCGCTCCCAGTCGCCACGAGAAAGCCAACGATGCCGAGCCAAACGAGGGTAAAAAGTAATACGCCAACATGTAATTTCATCTTAACTTCGATCCGTACGCCCTGGCTAAGTGGAATAAAACGCCCGGTGATCATTGGCAGAAACGAGTTGCGGTAATGAATGATCCGACTGATCTGGAAGTCGGTTTCAGAGACCGTTCCCTCGAACTTTTCCGTCCTACGCTCGAACCACTGGAGCCCCCAGTTGCGTTTTGCCACTTCTAGCGCCAATCGCCGGCGGGCTTCCGCCACATTGAGTTGAGATTCAAAGACAATTTGTTTGTACGGTAGGAGAGAAATCATAGCTGGATATTTAGCAAACTGAGCAATCGTTGAAACTGGCTTAAGCGGTCAGGTGTGGCGTTCAGGCACGGCGAGCAATGTTCGCTGGCAGGGTGTAGCGCATGCGTGGAATGGTGCGTCCCCACTCGGTCCAGCTCTCCCCGATCATTTGGCAGCCCATGCGTGCATAAAAGGGGGCCGCGTTGGGATCAGCATCCAACTCAATCGCCAGCGCACCAGCAAGTTGCGCCTGAGCAATCGCATGCTGAAACAGTCTACGCCCGATTCCGTGACCGATCCATGTGGGCAAGACCCAAAGGTCATCCAGAATGGCCGTCGGTACGGACGTAAGCAGGCGGTGCCAGGCGATGATAGAGACGCCGTCACACCCCTTGTACACACAATCCGCCGCAATAGCTTCCGGTGTGATGATCGGCGTCTGGGCCCATTGCGCCATGAGAGGCTCGTCGTAGCCCCAATGCCCTTTGGCCGCAATGGCGATCTTTTTGAGGGCATCCGCATCTTCGGGTTGGGCGCGGAGGATTTCTATCATCCTGGTTTGAATTTCAAGTCGTTGAGAGTTGGTATGTTAAAACAATAATTGGCGATGCAACTTGGTCAGGCGGCACGTAACTATTTACTCATACAAATGAGAGTAATGGATAGTCACTTATCTGAGTCTTAGGCATCTCGTCTACATCCTAATCGAAGCTATTATTTACATTTCAATAATGGCGATTCCCATTCTATTTAAACTCTCTGTCTTATATGTCACTGGCTTTAGCTCATCAATATGGACATCGTATCGTTGCATACCAGTCTTAGTCTTACCCGCACAGACAAGTTTGACCAATATACCCTCCGCTCGTAATTTTTGATCTTTGCTTAGCAACACTACACCACAGTCTGAAGAAATTTTACCATCTATACAAAGTTCATCATACAAATTTTTACTAATTGCATAACCTTCACCTACACCAGAGCTCATTGTACGCTGAAAACTCTTTTTAATGCCTTGATCAACCTGACTCTTGGGGGCATTTATGACTAAACTTTTCATAAGACTATATTCCTTTTTTGAATTCAGATTTCATAATTAAATGACATTAGCTGATCTACCAAATGCCTACTGTCTGATCAGACTGATAGGTGATCTCTAGAACTTGATTAGGTAGAAAATTAGAGACCAAATAGCCAAACGATTGTTCGCGATCGTCGCCCCCCTCGGAGGTCAATAATAATTGCTCACAATAAATCGCAATATCTTGAACGATGCGCTCATACCGATAATAGGCCAACGCGACTGGATCGATCTGGGTTTGGCCGTAGCTCTGATAAAACAAGGTCTCTTCTTCGGACGCAGTATGGCCCATAAACCCCTGGCCACCGCCGACGAACATCAAATCCCGCTCTTTGGGCGCCCAAATTGGATTGTCCCAATCGACAATGTGAAGGACGCCAGCCCTATCGATCAATATATTGCCAGCATGAACATCCGAATGACAGACGACAAATTCCGGTGTGCGGGCTTGCAGAATCAACGCAAGCCGTTCAGCCCGCGCGACAAGATCGAGAATTTCAGTTCGCTTGGTCTTTAAAAACGCAGCTAATTTGATAGCAACCGGATCGTCAAAATTGTCATGTTCAGCGAGCGCCAGGGATCGCTTTACACTTTCGCGCCCTTGAGGTGGATAGGTCTCTGGCTGGATACGGCTGCCTAACGAGGGTGGTATGCTCGCCGTATGAAGACGCTTGAGAGCGGCGCCAAAATCGCGCCAGTTATCATCCGACAGCGCCACGGCAAAGCCATCGTGACCCTCGATAAAAGGGTACAGAATTACCTTGAAGTTTTCTAGATCGGCCCAGAGACGGCCCGTAGTGGTGGCAAGGGGCGGGATAATCTGCTTGATGCCCTGGTCACTGAGCCATTTTGGCAACGTGACAGCCATCTCATCAAAGGCACCGCGGCGCAACTTTACAAAGTAGACCATGTCATCGGCGGCCACAACTCGATAGACGGATGAATTCGGATCTGCGCCAATGGGGAGAAATGTAAGTTGGACGACCGGCAAGGCATATTTATCGTGCAAACAAGCGATAATTTTTTCGTCTGACAGATCAGGTCTTTCAAGCATGGGTCGATAAGTTTCCCCGTTTCATAAACAGCCATTAAGACGAACGTGCGGCCCCCTTCGAGATACTCAGTAAGCGCGCCCGTATTGTAGCAAAAAAGCCGGGCATGCGCCACCCGGCTTTTACTGATGATGCACGCCAGATGAATAAATTCGCAGCAATCGCCACTAACGCGTATGTCAACCTATCTGTGTGGGTCTCGTACTTTGGCTAGGCAAACACATCAGCGACATAACGCGCATGGGTGCGTTCCATCTCGTTCATCCACTGCTCAGCCTCGTCTGCTGCGCAGTTTGTTGCCTCTTGATAGATGCGGATACACATCTCATGGACGGCAGGCGCCATACGACGGCCATCGCCACAGACGAAGAAAGTGGCCCCTTGCTTGAGTAATTCCACAATCTCGGCGCGGTCCTGCCAGAGCCGATCCTGCACAAATTTTACCTCACCAACCGGAGCAGCCGAGAAAGCGGTGCGCACACTGACAATACCCTGTTGCTCCCACTTGGCTAATTCTTCCTGATAGAGAAAGTCTACATCCGGATGGTCACAGCCAAAAAAGAGCAGTGCGCGGCCGAGCGACTGCCCATTGGCCTGGCTGGCGCGCAGCGCGCGATCTTGGATAAAACCCCGAAAAGGCGCGATGCCAGTGCCCGCGCAGACCAGGATGATCGGGGTCGCCAACGACGCTGGTGGATGGAACGCAACATTAGAAGGCCGAATGGTCATCGCAACCTTCGTGCCAGGGCGAGCATGGGCCAAATACGTGGAGGCGACGCCATAATATTTGCCCTGCCCCGACAGCGCGGGTGCATCTAAGACGGCCAGCGTCAGTGTACAATGGCTAGCACTCCACAGCGGCGAGGATGAGATTGAATATTGGCGGGGCTTAAGTGGCGAGAGCATCTGCAAGAAGGCCGCAAAGGGCAGCCCACACGAGGGACAACGCTCCAGCAGATCCAACACACTCACCCGCTTGTTCAAGATTGCCTCTGTATAGACTGTATCGTCAGCCATCAAGGCTTCGAGCGCCTTTTTCTCGGGCGGGCAGGGCGTCAAGATGGCCAATTGCTCAACATGCTTGCGCGTGGCTGGTAAACTTAGCTCGACGTAGCTGGCAAGCAGTTCGCCAGCGGTTATCGGCTGATCGATCGGGAAAAACGTCTGCCCACCAGGCGCCATATGAATGACCACCTGGGCATCATACGCCAACCCAAAACGGCGCAGTGCTCGATCCACATTGTCGGCGGGGTTGATGGGCAGCACAGCCAGATAATCCCCCGCGCGATACGCGGAATTTTCTGGCAACGCGAGCTCAATGTGACGCTTGGAACGAGCATTGGGTGCGGCCATGTTCACAAGTTCGCGGTTCTCAACAATGGTGCCAATCTGTAGATTATTCTGGCGGATCAGCGGATCGCGCGTCCCGTGGACAAACTCGACTTCAAAGAGCGTTGTGCGTGTGGGCGTGCGCATGGCTTGCCCAAAGGCGGCGCCCATCTGCGGCCAGAAATTGGCATACCAATGGTCAAAATCGCCAAAGAAGTCACCACGGGCATTGGCTTCACCCCGCTCAATTAACCGTTCTGCCCCTGCGTCGGCCAGCTTCTGGTCAATCTTCTTGGGGATCGCCTGATAGGTGCGCGCCCAATCTTTATTGCCGCAGCCAAAGACGGCATACTTGACGCCCTTGAGCGCGGCGGCCGGCAAGCCGTCAAGCCAGGCGACGAAGTGGCGGGCGTTGTCCGGTGGCTGCCCCTCATAAGAGGCCGTCACAATGATCACCGCGCCCTCCTGCGGCAGATGCCCCACCGCCGAGTCGAGGGCGCCAATCGAGGGTGCGTAGCCCTGGGCCTTGGCGTCTGTGGCAATCCGCTGGGCGAACGCCTCCGCAGAGCCGGCATTCGAGCCATAGAGGACGCGCATTGGAATACCATTCGTCGTTGATGCGCCATTCTGCGCCACAGGGAAAGCCGAAGTCAGTGGCGTGATCAGCGGTAACGGCGCCGCTTCGATGATCTGGTTGTCGCGGCGCTTGGCGTGGATGTATAGGCCGTGCGGCTTCAACGTCAGCGTCTCTTTGATCTCCAGCTTGTAACCGGGATCGGCGGC
>JAPLGZ010000541.1 GCA_026389895.1 Chloroflexota bacterium
CCAAACCGCCTTCATCAGGCGCCAGTACCCTTGGCCAGGCGTCACCTGGGCCGGGATGAAGATCGCACCACGTTTGTCTAAGCGCGGGTCCCAGATTGGTGGGCGCGCCGACGAAATTTGAACGCTAATAAAGGGCAAATAAAGATGGATGGGTTCAGGCTCGGTGGTAGACTGCGCAATGGCGGGGGTGAAAAAGAATTGATTACTCCCGAGTAACTGGAGCAAACTCAAGGCAAAGGAGACGACAAATTGGCGATAAATTTTGCTCTGGGGCCGATGGGTGAAATGCTGGGGTTGCATGGCTGGCCTTTCAATGAAAATAGGCTACGTGCACTCCATCATGGGCGATGGCTGCTTTGGGCGAATTTACTCATTTGGCGATTAAGCTTGCTGACAATTATCGAGACGACAGGTAGGTTAGTTTTTATCAAATGGATTGCCTACAGGCGTGTGGCCAAAAATGAGCCGCCAATAGGTGATACAATGAATGTGACGTTTAGATGAACGAAAGGTTACGCCGAATTCCTGTAAATAATGAGCGTATTCTCTGAATTCTTATGACGGCTGATCTCCTTTTACGACGCAAATGGACCCTGCATGCCCACGGTAAGCAGGTTGTCTTTATCAAGAAACCCAACGAACATACCCACCATGTGCTCATGAAGGCTTTGCTCTGGGCCCTCTATTTGCCTGCTTACCCGGCATTGAAGGTAGAAATTTCCATCGGCGACCGTTACAAACCAGACGTTGTGGCGCTTGATGCCCGTGATCCGCGCGCCGATCCGCACTTTTGGGGCGAAGCCGGTCAAGTGAGTGGTGACAAAATTTATTCGCTGCTCCGGCGTTATCGCCACACCCACTTTGCCATTGCCAAATGGGCGACAAACCTGGATCCACTGCGCGCAACCGTGACCGAGGCCCAGCAACGACAGACGCGCCACGCACCCATTGATCTGATCAATTTTCCCACGGATAGCGCCGAGCGCTTTATTGACAGTCACGGCAACGTAGTCAGTGAAATAATACCGACTACCTGTTCCTTTGCTGCCAGGGTGATAGTCTTGTGCATGGCCGTTGATTCCGCGATTGCGCGGGGTGTGGCCTCAGGATCGAGCGGGATGACGCGCGCCGAGGAAATTGCCCAGATAGCTGTTGCTGCACCTGGCCGGATCAACCCACAAATTTCGCCACGGCGCCGGACAATTGACAGAGCCTGCGGACTCGCCTCAGTGGCGATGGGCAACTGACCTGCGCATAGCCACTTCGTATAGCCTTCTGTGGAGAGCAGCCAGAGCCAGCTATCGGCATCAACGGCATACCCCCCGATAATTTCATCATTCTTTTGTTTGGGCATGATGCGACTGCCGGTGCGGCGGATCGTGTCAACTGGTACACGAACGGCGCGCCCCAGATTATTCGCCAAGACAATCGTTTGGTCTAGTTCTGCGCCGATCACAACTTTGGGCCAGCCGGGCAGCGCCCAGTCGATGCGTGTGGGCGTCGGTCCTTCGATCAGCGGGCGCAACTGGGCCATATCGAATTTACGGGCATGGCCTTGGGTGCTCACTAACACAAGTTGTGTCTGGTGCTTTACAGCGGCCCAGCGGCGGACTAAACAAATTTGCTCACTGCGTTCAAAGCGCTGCACATCGGCGATGGTGAGGTTGGCTTCTTGATAATGAATTAGCTCACGCGGCGTCACCAAAAGAAAGCGATGTGCCGAGGTAATCAAGAGCAACTGTTCGTCCAAAGCCGCGCTGGCAATGGTCAAGATGGAAGGATTGAGAGGAAGCGCGAAATCTGTCACGCGGCGCGGTTGATTGGCTTCCAACAGACTAACCGCGTATTCGACAACGGTCAACTGGTAATTTCGAGAAAGCAAAGTCAGGCTCCGTTTTGCTTCACCCTCGGTCTCCGCGATTGCACCGGTCTGCCAGGCCATCTGCTTTTTGAGCAAATCCAGATTAACCGGCGGCACGTTGGTGGGCGCTTCCTGTTTAGTTTTGGGGGATTCTGTATAACCCTTGGCTGTGATTGCCCCACTGGCAATCCCTTGTGCAATCACGCCCAGGCCCGAAGTGACACTGCCAAAGATATCAATTGCTTTGACCTTGGCTGCCCCAAATTTCTGCGCCAATAATTGTTGAAAGAGCGGAATTTGCGAGGAGCCACCGGTGCGAATAACCACGTCGATCTCGTTTGGCCGCAAGCCAGAGGCGTAGACCGTCTCATCAAGATGGCGCTCGATAATGCGATATTCGGGCATGATAATCTGCTCAAATTCCTGCCGTGTGATCGGCTCGCGGATCAGAAACCCCTCCCCTTGCAGCCCAATCACGGCTTCGGTATGCGTAGAAAGTTTGCGCTTCGCCTGTTCGACAATTTCATAAAGTTTGAGACTATAGTTGCTTGAGACTAGCCTGATCAGCGCTTCGATTTGCCGGCGTTTGTCGGCGGCTGGGGCAATCGTGCGCAAGATTTGCATGTTTTCGGGCGTCTGCAAGGTGAGCATCGTGCGCCAATCGGCAAAGGCATCGTAGATCCAACTAGGGACGGGCAATTTTTTGTCCATGGAACGATATAAGCTGCCTTCGCCAAAATGTTTGGGCACCTTGGCGCGCACGATCTTGCGGTCGAAGATATCACCGGCAATGGGGACGCCACCGGTTGCTAATACGCGCCGTTCGCGCGGGTCACCCAGCCGCATAATGGTGACATCCAGCGTGCCGCCGCCGAAGTCAAAGACCAAGACATTTTGCGCCTGGGTCATGGTCATTTCGTAGTAATGGGCCGCGGCGATCGGTTCGGGTTGAAAGTAGACTTTTTTATAACCCGCCTGCAACGCTGCCTCTAGCAGGCGGGCCTGTGCCAAAGTATCGGCCTCGGGGTCTTCATTAAATTTAACCGGCCGCCCGAGGACGATCTCATCTAATTCAATTCCCAAAAATTGCTCAGCCCGCCGTTTTGCCAGATAAAGATAGGTGGTTGTGATATCTTCGAGGGTATAAAAGAAACGGCCAATCGCGGTGCCAGCATAGCTTGAATCGGATAAATCCGTCTTGAACGAGAGAAACAAGCGCCCTGGCGAAAGCACATCGATCCAAATATAGACATCGCGCACAAAGGTGGGCAATTCGGCAAATGTTTGGCTGATCTCACCGACCCACACCCGTTCCATTTTGGTGGGCCGGCCCAAATTATGCTCGAAATAGGTGTTCATGGCTTCGCGCCCGAACGCCACTTTTTGTTCATTGGTGATATAGAGGATGGTAGGGGTGACCCGCTCTTTGCTGTTTAACACATTGAGCGGAATCGAGCGCAATTCATGGCCATCGTAGATCGCCATGCCCGAATGCGTGGTGCCGAAATCCATGCCAGCAATCATCGTTCCCTCGCTTTGTTTATGCAGGGAGGTAGGGATACAGGATACGGGATTATGGCGCTCAGGGGAGCACACCTATTCCCGTATCCTGTATCCCTACCTCCTATCCACGCCAATAGAGATTGTCGTACGCCGAATCTACTATCATACCAACGAAGGGACGAATGCTCAAATTTGCTTTGTGCAAATGATCAATGAAAGCTGAATGGGCAGGCTAGCCACGGGCCGCCTGCACCAATAGGTTGCAAGACCATGGCACTGTGAGTTTTTACCAATGATACGCAGCTTCAAAACTTGTTCAGGAGAAAGGTTAGCTTGGCCAGGTAAAGATATATCTAGACGATGGATATATTGCTCTATCAGGATATATAGATCTGGCAACGGGTATATTGAAGATACATAAATTGACGCTAGGTGTTCCTTCTGGAAGCGGCCCCACGTCAGCTTTAGAAAATTTTTTGTTATACTGTGGGTGTATAACCCATTAAAATTAACTTAAGTAAGTGGAATGATCCTATGGCAGACTTCGTGCTCGATATTTCTTCGGTGGAGGCTGTACCTGCGCGTTGGTTGCGCCGGATAGGTCGCCAACTGTTGCATAACACGCTGATTTTTGACTTTGGCGCGTGGGGATATGCTTGGATGACAGGCAACCCGATCTGGCAGGCGAATAGCGCACATTTGTTAGACGCCATGCCAGCGCGACCTGACCCGTTTTGGGTGCTAGATTTGGGGGCAGGACCAGGGAATTCGGCGCTCGCAATGGGTGAGAAACAACCGACGGCGCGTTTTATCGCCTTTGATCTGGCCCAACAAATGCTCGCCCTTGCTGCTCAACAGCGTATGGCGGCTGGTTGGTCGGTGCAACGCCTGGCGCCAGTGCGGGGTGATGCATTTTATCTGCCACTGGCCGATAGCTCTGTAGACATGGTGACGGGCCACAGTTTTCTCTATCTGTTGCCAGACTATCGCGCGGTGCTAGCCGAGGCCTATCGAGTTTTGCGGCCAGGTGGTTATGTCGCCTTTCTGGAGCCGCATGCCGGTCTGGTCGATTGGTCTTGGCTATTGAAGCAACCTTGGGCTGGCCTACAAATTTCTCTGAGCTTGTGGCGCATCTATAGTTGGCTGCATCGTCGGTTTTCGGCCGAGCGCTTGCAAACTGTTCTGACAGAAGCCGGTTTTCATACCGTTCGCACGGAG
Organism: Chloroflexota bacterium; assembly: GCA_026389895.1. Lineage (GTDB taxonomy): Bacteria > Chloroflexota > Anaerolineae > Caldilineales > Caldilineaceae > JAPLGZ01. The sequence goes on from JAPLGZ010000541.1 coordinate 4,583, forward strand.
GTAACCCTTGGCGGATTTGGAATCTTTGGTCGTGGACAAAAGTCCTAATGCTTTGGCCATTGCGCGCCATCTGTTCATCCACCTACGCCTGCACTTTCAACTGCTATTAGCGCCGATTTTTCTGTGGGGCTATTTTCTGGCCGCCCGTGAACAAGGGTTGCGGCCTGATTGGAAATTCTGTTTGGCTTTTCTGGCCTTCCATGTTTTTTTGTATGGGGGAACGACAGCTTTTAATTCCTACTATGATCGGGATGAAGGGCCGGTCGGTGGATTGGCGAAGCCGCCACCTGTAGATCCTGCGCTGTTGCCTTTTTCGCTCGTTGTGCAGGGCATTGGTTTTGTGCTGGCGTTGTTGGTTAATTGGCCTTTCGCACTGATCTATCTGATCGATTTTGTGGTATTTGCGGCGTATTCGTATCCATTCCCGCGCTTAAAAGGTAAACCTATCGGCAGCATGTTGGCCATTGGGATTGGTCAGGGGATTTTGCCTGGGCTGGCCGGTTGGGTGACGGTGAATCCAAGTTTGTCAGCAATCTCACCCTTGCCGTGGCTGGCCATTGTGTCGGCCACATTGGTGGCCGTCGGCTTTTATCCGTTGACCCAAATCTACCAAATTGACGAAGATCTGGCGCGTGGTGATCGGACCTTTGCCGCCTGGATTGGCCCACGCCGCGCATTTATCTTCGCTGTCGTCGTTCAGACCGTAGCCGCCGCGTTGCTGGTCGGCGCGATTGCTCTTTTGCTGGGTCCTTGGAACGCGCTGCTCGTCGCCGCCTTTTACACCGTATTGCTGGTTGCCATTCTGCGCTGGGCTTTGGTCTTTGATAACGCTCAGGTCCTGGCCAATTATCGCCGAGTAATGCGCATCAACATGTTAACTTCGCTGGGCTTTCTCGGCTTTATCAGCCTCCATCTCTATGGGCTCTTGTAGGTCAAATCCAAGGCGGTAGGGGACCCGCATACTGGTCCCCTACCGCCTTGTGCTTACTCCTTACTGCTTACCTATCTTAACACTCACTATAACCACAAGTTTGGCACTTGCGGCAACCCTCGATGTTGAGCAAGGTGGCTTCACCACACTCTGGACACATGTCGCCAATTGCGCGTTGAACAATGGGTAGAGCTAATTGTTCGGCCTGCAATTCTTCACGGCCTGGCGGCAAATCACTGAGATATTCGGCCAACACCTGCGCGATGCCATCGGGCAAACTGCGCACCCGTTTTGCGCCAAAGCCCATCGGCCGGCCACCGCCAATGTCGGCAATTTCATCGGTCACCCAGCGCAGACGTTCGCTGGGGGGTAAAGTGCCCGGCATACGCAGCACCAAACTGATCAGCCGCCCGATCGCTTCGCTGACCGCGCTAACTTCGCTGCCAGCTTTACCGACATTGAGAAAGACCTCGAATGGCTCGTTGCGTTCGTCGCTGTTCACCGTGATGTAGGCTTTGCCCAGTGGGGTTTCTTTGCGATACGTAGCGCCCTGTAACCGATTCGGGCGCGGCCGTTTGACAACAATCGGCTTTACATCAGCGGCCGACACTGCCGCGCTTACCGTGCCATTCTGGTGGCTACCTGTCCCATTACTCTGACCGTCACCATTGAGTTTTTCTGGGCCATGACCATTCAGCACGGGCACCGCTTGTGGCTGTTCTTCATCCTTCTTCTGTTTAGTCGCCTTGGTCTCCAACACCACCTGCTGCCGGCTGCCAGTGACATAGACCGTCAAGCCTTTGCAGCCCAATTCCCAGGCCAACATATAGGCTCGTGCAACATCTTCTTCGGTGGCGCCTTCGGAAAAATTGCATGTTTTTGAAATCGAATTATCCACAAACGCTTGGATCGCCGCCTGCATCCGCACATGCTCTTCTGCTGTAATGTCATTGCTCACGGAAAAAGTATGGCGTAGATTGGCCGGCAAATCGGCAATGTCCTGGCAGGTGCCATAGGTGGCAACCTGTTGTTTGATCGCCTGTTTCTTGGCTTCACTCAAGTTGGTGGCATTCAACGCCTGCTCAAAGAGCGGGCTGGTATAAACCAACTCAACATCTTTATCCCCATCCTTAAAATGACGGGTATACCCGAGCGCAAAGACCGGTTCGCAGCCATACCCTTCGCAGCCGCAGACTGTGGCAATGGTGCCGGTCGGCGCTACGGTGGTCTGGGCGGCGTTGCGAATACCATGTTGCTGAATATCTTTGACAATCTGCGACCAGCTCAGCGACGGGCGGTGCCAATCGTGGGTAAACGGCGCAATGGGTTGTGGTGGCTGCCATTTCATCCCACCGGGTTGTTTGGTGTCATAGATGCTGCCATCAAAGCCCAAGAACGGACCCCGTTCCCTGGCCAATTTAATGCTCTGTTCCATGCAATGGAAGCGGACAAACTCCATAATTTGCGCCGCGAATTCCTGGCCCTCTTCGCTGCCATAGCGAATGCCCATGTGATACATCAAATCGCCCAACCCCATAATGCCCAGGCCAATGCGGCGGGCGCGATAAGCCGCGGCGGCGACTTCTGGGATCGCCGGCACATAAGCGTTCGCCGTCACCACGTTGTCTAGGAAACAGGTGCTTTCGTAGGTTGAACGGCGCAACAGATCCCAATCGACCTGAGGTTTGCCGTCCTCGTCATAAGCGACATGGACGGCCAGGTTGATCGAACCAAGACAGCAATTTTCGTATGGTCCAAGCCATTGTTCTCCACCCTTATGTTGCTCCAGTTTCTTGGAGGTTCGGACTATCGCACCATCCTCATCGCTTTCGTACTGAGGATGTCTCTTCACTTAGTCTCTCACGCTACCCAGTGTAGAATTTATACACCTGCTTGCGCCCTGTGGCCCTTCCATTATGGCTAAAATGGGGAGGGTTCCAAGTCAATCAGAAGAGATTTTCCAGCCGAGATTTCGCTCGGTGGCCGCATGGATTTTACGGATTGGTGGCCTCTAGCTCGTAGAGGTGTGGCACCGGATTGCTACGGTTGGCCGCGTCAATAAAAAGCGTCCCAGGCTCGCCGTTGTGATGGGCATATTTAACGATCTTGTTAAAAAGTTCGCGGGCGCGTACCGTCTTCCATACTTTGCCATCGCGAGGGTTGCGCAAGGAGAAATCGTCGTCCTCTTTGACGCAGCGCATAAATTCGTCTGTGATGGCTACCGAAATATTAAAGTTGGCAACCGTGCCTTCTTCTGCTTTACAGGTGATAAATTCTTCAATGTCCGGGTGGTCGATGCGCAACACACCCATATTGGCGCCGCGTCGACTTCCACCCTGTGCGATCTCTCCAAACGCCTGATCATAGACGCGCAAGAAACCGACTGGCCCGGTGGCGCGACCGGATGAGGTGTGGACAATGTCGTTTTTGGGGCGCAAACGACTGAACGAAAAGCCGTTGCCGCCACCCGTTTGCTGGATCAAAGCGGCCACGCGCAAGGTGCTAAAGATGCCGTCACTGGTTTTGCCCATATCATCTTCGATCGGCAAAACAAAACACGCGGCCAGTTGGCCTAATGGCGTACCAGCGCCGGTGAAGGTAGGACTATTGGGATAAAACCGTCGTTCGGTGAGCAGATCATAAAAGACCCGCGCCATCTGCTCGGTGTCACTGTCGTATTCTTTTTCAACTTGCGCAATGTGATAGGCGAGGCGATAGAACATGCCCGCCGGTGTTTCCAGCAACGAACCATCTAAGTCGCGCCGCAGATAGCGTTTTTCCAATACCTTGACCGCGTTGGCCGGTAGATTGATCTTGACATCGTCCACGTAATCAGGCGGGGTGAGTGGGACGCGCTGCCCTTTTACATTTTCGATGACGGTATAAGGCCGTTTTAAAATTTCTTTAGTTCTAGGAATTTCACTTGCGGTAGGAACCGCACTTTGTGCATGGCCGTTCATATGCTCCTCCCATGATAGTAAAAGCTTGATTTCTGCTATGCAAGAGGCGTTGGGAACACCCTGATTTGCCTAGCTAAAAACCAAATTGACAGAAATAAGGTAATTATGGTACCCTACATCTATCCTGGGAGGATCGGTTAATCCCAAAATCTAAAGAGTAGCAGGATTAGATGTGAATCTAACCCTGCGTACCCTTTACCGCATACATTAGAAGCTACTGCCGCCAAGCTTGGATTCTAATGTATGCTCCAGATAGGTTCTTAGGCTTGCCTAGGAACCTATTTTTTGTGCTTCGTCGGATCGACGAGCACATAGCCTTGACCGGGTTTAGGCGTAGGTGGCAATGGTTTACCTTCAATAGAAGTAATTTCATTGCCAGGTTTCCCCCCTTTT
>JAPLGZ010000856.1 GCA_026389895.1 Chloroflexota bacterium
TTTTTCATTCTGTTATCTGCGTACTTGTCACTGTTCATCCTATCACGCCACTTGATTGCACTTATGAAAACCATCCTGCTAGGCTTTGAACCGAATATTCTCTCGGCAAGCGAACTGGCCCAAATCCAGGCGCTTGCCCCCGATCACCACTTGTTGGTCACCACCGATCAACAAACGATCGAACAGGCCTTAGACGAGATTGAGATTGCCTTCAAAGAATTTCCGCAGCCCTTGATCACCAAAGCGCCGAAGTTACGTTGGTTGCAATTGTGGAGCGCGGGCGCCGATTGGTTGCTCCGCTATCCAGAAATTACTAAATTGGATCTAACCGTGACGAACAGCTCCGGCGTCCACGCAATTCCAATCAGCGAGCATATTCTGGCTTATCTCTTTGCCTTTGCGCGCGACTTGCCCAACGCAATTCGCAGCCAAACAGAGCACAAATGGCGACGCTCCGACTGGAAACAGATCTTTGAATTAGCGGGCAAAACGATGGTGCTGATTGGTGTAGGCGCAATCGGCGAGCGCACGGCCTCCATGGCCAACGCCTTGGGTATGCGCGTCTTGGGTGTACGGCGCGACCCGTCGGCCAGTGTCCCAGGCGTCGAAGCCATGTGCAGCACCGACCAATTGCTTGAAGTGTTGCCACAGGCCGATTTTGTGGTTTTAACGGTGCCGGTGACCCCAGAAACGAAAAGCATGATGGGGGAAACCGAGTTGCGCACCATGAAAACAAGCGCCTATATCGTCAATATCGGACGCGGCGGCACGATTGATGAAGCGGCCTTAATCCGTGCCTTACAAGAAAAGTGGATCGCCGGCGCGGGCTTGGATGTCTTTGCAAACGAGCCGCTACCTGCCGATTCGCCACTGTGGGCGATGGAAAACGTGATTGTCACCAGCCATTATGCGGGCAACACGCCGAAATATGATGAGCGCGCCATGGCGATTTTCTTGGATAATTTACAGCATTACATGGCCGGTGAACCGCTGCGTAATGTGGTTGATAAAAGATTGGGTTACTGATTTAGCAACCGGCAAACGCTTGTTGCAACGGCTATAATGTCAGTTTATACTTAGCCATGCTGATAACATTAGTAGAGATAGATGGGATAAGTCATGATACGCAAAATTCTCAAGGCTGACAACAGCTTCATAATCGCTTTGCCCAAAGAAATTTCCGACGCACTTGAACTCGATGAAGACAGCGAAGTTACGATTGAATTTGACGAAGCGCATCAACAAATTGTAATTGCACCCTTAAAAACGGCATTAGATGACGTAGATCTGGTTTTCGCCAAACAAGTGGCTGAATTTATTGATGCTTACCGACCTGCCTTGGAGGCCTTAGCGCAGTGACTTATCTGTCATCTGCGCAAGTGCTCTTTATCCATATGCGCCTAATTGCGGAAACTGGCGGCAGCGCTGGTATACGTGATTTTGGTCTTTTGGCAGCGGCGGTGGCGCGTCCTCAGGCGACTTTTGACAGTCGAGATCTATATCCAGAGCTCTTTGCCAAAGCCGCAGCGCTTATGGATTCACTTGTGCGCAATCATCCATTTGTCGATGGCAACAAACGCGTAGGCATTACCTCAGCAGGTCTCTTTTTAAGGTTAAATGGCTGGCACTTGACAGCCAACCAAAGCGAATTAGAGCACTTCACCTTACAAGTAGCACAGTCACAATTAAATATTGAAAAGATGGCGCGCTGGTTTGAACATAACAGTAGAAACCAAATAATGAAAGATGAAACGAGATGACAGATCAACGTAAACGTTATGCGCTCGTCGGCACCGGTGGACGTGCTGAGATGTATGTCGATGCCGTCACGGGCGACTATGCCGAAAGTGCCATCATGGTGGGTCTGTGCGATATCAGCCCAACACGCATGGAATGGCACAATCAACGCCTGGCCGAAAAATTTGATGCGGCGCCTCTGCCCACCTATAGCGCCGAACAGTTTGACCAAATGATCGCCGAAACCAAACCGGATGTCGTCATTGTCACCAGCATGGATTCGACGCACGATTTTTATATCAAGCGGGCCATGGAATTAGGCTGCGACGCCATCACCGAAAAGCCGATGACGATCAACGCCGAGAAGGCGCGCTCGATCTTCGACACCATTGAAAAGACGGGCCGCTCTTTGCGCGTTACGTTTAATTATCGCTATGCGCCAATTGCCACCACCGTGCGCGAACAGTTAATCCAGGGTAAAATCGGCCGCCCGCTCCATGTCAATTTCCAATGGGTGCTGGATACGTTCCACGGCGCCGATTATTTCCGGCGCTGGCACCGCGAGAAGGATAAATCGGGCGGCTTGCTCGTCCACAAGGCGACCCACCATTTTGACCTGATCAATTGGTGGCTTGATTCCTATCCCAAAGAGGTCTTTGCCTTTGGTGACCTGATGTTTTATGGCCGTGAAAATGCCGAACAGCGCGGCGAAAGCTACAGTTACAGCCGTTACACTGGTCAGGCGGAAGCGAGCAAAGATCCGTTTGCGCTGCGCCTCGATAAAAATGATGCCCTGCGTGGTCTCTATCTCGAAGCGGAAAAGGACACGGGCTATCTGCGCGACCGCAACGTCTTTGGCGACAACATCAGCGCCGAAGACACGATGAGTGTCACTGCCCGTTATCGTAACAACACCCTCTTAACCTATTCATTGGTCGCCTACAGTCCGTGGGAAGGGTATCGCGTCTCGATCACGGGTGACAAAGGTCGCCTGGAAGTCGATATGACCGAACAAGTGGGCCGCACGTTTGTGACGGGTGATGGTGAGACCCCGGTTTTTGCGCCCAGTGATGCCGCGGTAAAGGCGCAGTTTGGCGGCGAAGAAATTCGCATCTTTCCCATGTTTGGCCGCCCCTACACGGTCGAAATTCCGCCAGCGATTGGGGGGCACGGTGGTGCCGACCCGACGATGCTCGAACAGATCTTCTCGCCCAATCCCCCCGCCGATCCGTATCATCGAGCGGCTTCACACATTGACGGTGCGGCGTCTATCTTGATGGGCATTGCCGCTAATGAGTCGATTGCCACGGGCAAACTGATCGTCGTGGATGATCTATTAAAGTTGCCGTAACGACTAAGCAACCCGCAAACTAGTGTAAAGCGCCGAGGATACTTACGATCCTCGGCGCTTTACACCCAGGCATCCTCGCTTTGCTCGGGCTGCACCGTGATCGCTGAAACGAACCCATTCCCCTGGTTTAACCGCCCCATGAATGCCTGTCTGTTTAAATAACCACCGTCGTTTGCGGACGCACGGTGGTGAGTTGCTCGCCAGAAATGGTCCCATTGGTGGCGCTGAATTTACTGGTTGGCTTCCAAGTTCGAGTAATGGTAAGATGGAACTGCCTGTTCGTAAATCTTCAAAATCATAAAAAATAAAAATCCAAAAATAACCATAGGGAGCATAGGCGCATGAGTATTCTTGACAAATTTCGGCTTGACAATCGCGTTGCCATCGTCACAGGTGGGAGCAAAGGGCTGGGGAAGCAGATGGCCATTGCGCTGGCCGAGGCGGGCGCGCAGGTGGCCATCGTCAGCCGGAGCCTTGAGGAAACGCAGGCTGTCGCCCAAGAGATTCAAACATCCACCGGCAAAACGGCGCGCGGCTACAGTTGTGATCTGACAAAAACCGATACAGTTGAACCGCTCGTGGCGCAGATCATGGCAGATTTCGGACAGGTTGATATTCTGATCAACAATGCGGGCATCAACATTCGCCGTCCGATTGAAGAGCTGACCTTAGAGGAATTTCGCCAAGTGCAGGATACCAATGTTACTGGGCCCTGGTTGCTCTGTCGCGCGTTGGCCAAGCACTTCAAAGAGCGTCGCTACGGCCGCGTGATCAACGTCGGCTCGACGTTGTCGATTATCAGTATTGCCGGGCGCACGCCTTATGCCACGAGCAAGGGTGGCATCCTTCAGATGACGCGCACGCTGGCGCTGGAATGGGCGCCGTATGGCGTAACAGCCAACTGTATTATGCCGGGGCCGTTTGGTACAGAAATGAATCAGCCGCTCTTGCAAGACCCGAAAAGCTATCAGGATTTTATCTCTAAAATTCCGTTGGGCCGTTGGGGCAATCTGGACGAGATCGGCGGGATCGCCGTCTTCCTGGCGAGCGATGCCAGCAGCTTTATGACCGGCGCGGCGATTACGATTGATGGTGGTTGGACGGTGCAGTAAGGGAGGGAAGACAGGGAGACAAGGGAAAGAATATTCTCGTTTTTTGGCTAGAAATGAGGGATGCAGGATTAGGGATTATGGTTGGATATCAGGTTTCGCTCCCTGTCTCCCCTTCTCCTTGTCTCCCCTTCTCTCCTCGCCCATAACCGAGGCTATACGCACGTCTTCTGATACCCTGGCGTTGCTGAACCGGTAGAATATTCGAGGAGTTGTGCGCGCCGGGTTTTGACCATCAAAGCACTGGCGCGCGCGATGACGACAACAATTGAACGGTCGATTTTTGCCAGAAACTCGTCTGGTTTCATCTGTCCGGTAAAGAGCTCTTTAGAAAAGCCTAACAATTGTTGAATTTTGATCGGGCCAAGGTTGGTATACAAAAAGACAGAAAGGGGCGAGTTCTTAATGTCAAAGCTTGGTTCACTGAGTAACCCCTTGTCCAGCAGCATAAAGATGGTCGATTCATCAGAGAAATCGGGTGATGAGGTAAGCGGCAGATAATCTTCAAGTTTTCTAGCTGGCTCCCCTTTTTGTGATCGTTCACCCATAAAGAGTGAAAGCGGAGCATCGCCACCGGAAACTTCGGCTAAGGCTTCCAACACCGCGGTTGCCAGCAGTTTCATATGCAAATATTCACGGGCGGTGCTTACGTTGTAACGGGCCAGGGCGTTCAGGGGTTGCAGTTCATGCGCAGTGGGAACATTGCGGTACTGATGAAAGATGCAGTCGGGGTTCAGTGTGCTCAGGAAGGCTTCCATACGCTGGAGCGCCTGCCGGTATTCCGAGATCGAATAGAGTTCCGGCGAGCGGAGGGCCACATTTACTTCTGGCAACAATTTCCAGGTGTGATCTAAGAATTTGGCCACATCGGTCTCAGCAAAATTCGCGACATCTTTATTGGCGAAGGTGACCGCCGTTGTGAGCATCTGTTCGATTTCTGTTTGCGACATGGCCAAAACGAAAGCTCGATTGAGGCCATGTAATCTCTCTTCGATCACCTCAAAGCGCGATTGGTTCTGCGCATTTTTGCCACGGAACGGAATCGTAGCCTCCAAACAAACGATCAACCTGAGCAAATCTTTTTCGCGCACCAAGCCTTCTAACTTTTCCACCATCACCAGTGCGCTCAAAAATTCGTTAAGACCATTGGTTAGCGATAGACGTTCGCCTGGCTGCAAACCAAAGAGCTTCAGAGCAAAAATAAACCCGCGGCTTTTTTCATTTGGCTGTTTCGCGACAAAAATTTCACCATTTTTCTGCTCAATGTAGGGTGCGATCAGTTCTTGGATGCCAACGGAGAAGCCCAAATCAACCTGATGATAGACCAAATCATGAAAAAGTGCCGCTAATGATTGAATTGGATCGGTTGGATCGGCCAGCGCGAAAACGTGTTCTAAGGTGTGGAAATTCCTGGTTTGAGCGGCCATTGCGCGATAGACCATCACGGCCAGGCGCTCCAAAGTTAGAGGCGGAATTGGCACAACTAGCTGCTGAAATGATTGTTCAAAAAGCGCGATTAATTTTTCAAAAGTAACGGTCTGCATTGGCACTCGGGCTCCCTATAGTTATCCATACGCTTACTGTCTAAGGTATGTCATGTTACGCAACTTAGCAATAGTACGGACGCGCTAGTTGGTATACGTATAACCTGAGTATGTATCAGATAACCAACAATTTAACATATAAATCATACTGCCATTTTAACGAATTAGTGATGGCCTAATTGTTACAAGTTCATGACAATCGATCTAGGCGGCGACTCTTGTGCCAACGCCAGCGCATTAACTAATACGTGACATAAATAGAAAGTGGTTAATCCGCGCCATAGACCGATTATTTAGTAAGCCAATCTCAAAAATCCCTTTTGGAATGGAGGAAAATGTTATGTCATCGAACGATATTCCACAGCCAGGGCGTTTGTCGCCTTACGGCAGGCTGCCGGTGCCACAGTTGACCCCAGAATTACTGCGATTGGTGGGTACGGGCACAGTCTACAGTCTGTCCGTCAACTACTATGAAGGCATGCCCAAACCAGTGCCAATGGTGCCTTATACGATCAGCGCACGCAATCGTCATGGCGATCTGAAAGGCATCGAGCCAGCCACCTTCGCTGCCGAATCGATCACGATGGCGGCACACACGGGCACGCATATTGATGCGCTCTGCCATATTGGCGAGCGCCAAGATAGACAGGGCCGGCCGAGCAACGAAGGTGAACCACGTCTATATGCCAGCCAGGGCGAAACTGTGCCAGCCGCCGAGAGTGCGAGTCATCAGGGCCTTTTGCAAATGAATATCGCACAGATGCCGCCGATCCTTGCGCGGGCGGTGCTGCTGGATGTGGCAGGGTTGAAAGGGATGGACGTGCTGCCGGATGCCTACATGATTACCGTAGAGGATCTGGAGGCAACCATCGCAAAACAAGGCACGATGCTTCAGCCTGGCACGGCGGTCTTACTTCGTACGGGCTTTTATCATCATTTAGCCAGTGGAAATCCCACTTATGTCGACCAGATCGCCGGACCAGGCTTAGCCGCGGCACAATTTTTGGTGGATCAGGGCATGATCTTGATTGGAGCCGACAACATGAGTGTCGAGGCCATGCCACCCATGGACCATGCCGTGCACCGCTACTTGCTGGTGCATAATGGGATTACGCATCTAGAGAATTTGTATCTAGAGGAGCTGGCAGAGAAGCAGATCTATGAGTTCTTGCTGATCGTCACCCCGTTGCGGCTGATTGGGGCAACGGGGTCATGGGTACACCCGATTGCGATTGCGTAAAGGAGAGGCCCAGCGGGCGCCGGCTGGGCCTCTCCTTTGTCTGTTTACTCGTACTTAGGCAGCCAATCACCGTGGGCTTCGATCAAGTCATCCACGAGATTCCAGATTTGCTCCAGGCTCAACTCGGCCGCAGTGTGCGGATCAAGCATCGCGGCGTGATAGATGTGTTCGCGCTTGTGGGTGAGTGCGGCTTCCACGGTCAACGACTGTACGTTGAGATTGGTCTGCATCAAGGCCGCCAACTGCGGTGGCAACTGGCCAATCTCGACCGGCTGGACGCCATTTTTGTCGACCAGACAGGGTACTTCGACGGTGCAACCTTGCGGCAGATTGTCGATCAACCCACGATTGGGCACGTTGCCATAGACCACGCGCGGCTGGCCAGTTTCCATGCTGTGGATGATCAGCGAACCATATTCGCTGCTGCGGCGCACCTTTTGTTCTTTTTGTTCTTGCATGCGCTTTGCCAGTGATTCACGCATCACGGCAGCCCGTTGCGGATCCTTTTGCGCCACCTTTGTGATCAGATCTTCAAAGCGGGCTTGCTCAAATTTAGCCATTGCATCCGGATCAGAGTCTTCCAGCGCCACGCGCATGTCTTTCCACTCAGCCAGTTGCGTTTCGCAACGCGTGATATATTCATCCAGCGGAATGTTAAATTCTTCGATCAGATCAGGGCGGTCGCGCTTGATAAACCACGGCACATATTCGCTAAAATGTTCGCTGGATTCAGTGACAAAGTAGCCCAAGCGCTTGAACATTTCGTAGCGCACGCGGTTATAATCGGTCACCTTTTGCTCTTCGAGCACTTGACGAATC
>JAPLGZ010000740.1 GCA_026389895.1 Chloroflexota bacterium
AGTGGGTTGTTGTTGACGCCGCGGGTCAAACATTAGGACGGTTGGCTTCTCAGGTTGCAAGAGTTTTGCGTGGTAAACATAAACCTACGTTCAGTATGCATATTGATACCGGCGATTTTGTTGTCGTGACCAATTGTGAACGTATTGTGGTGACTGGTGACAAGATGGAGACAATCCGTTATTATCGCCACTCGCGCTTCCCTGGCGGTTTGAAAAGTCGCACGTTGCGCGAGCAATTGGTAAAGGCCCCGGATGTTGTCATTTTTGAGGCAGTAAAGGGTATGATGCCAAAGACTAAATTGGGGCGCGCCCAGATGAAAAAATTACGCATTTATGCGGGCAATGAGCATCCGCATGAGGCTCAGAAGCCGACCGCGCTATTGCTTGAAGGAGAAGAATAATGGCTCAATATATCGAAGCAATCGGTCGACGCAAAACGGCCACTGCGCGTGTCCGTCTATACCCAGGTACAGGCGACATTGTCGTCAATGACAAACCGTACCAGCAATATTTTGGCCGTGACCTAGACCGTATGCTCCTACTGATGCCTCTGGTGCTTACAGGCAACGAGAACACCTTTAACATTAGTGTTCATGTGAATGGTGGTGGCGATAATGGTCAGGCGGCCGCGGTTCGGCTTGGCATCGCACGCGCACTGTGTGATTCGGATATTAATATGCGGCCTGCGTTGAAAGCGGCTGGATTATTAACCCGCGATGCACGTGCTAAAGAACGTAAGAAACCGGGCCTCAAGCGTGCTCGTAAGGCGCCGCAATACACCAAGCGCTAATCTGTTTTTTGGCGTTTGCTCGCTTAGTAGCTGGCTACTGCGTCATCGATGGCCGTTTAGTTTTGCACTTTACGCAACTGGCAAATTGAATGTGATTGAAACCTCTATTGTGGGCGGCGAATTTGCCATCCGGGATAGAGGTTTTCGTTTAGAGGAAGTTTTGCATGGTAATCCGTACTGGCATTTTGACAATACCCACGGCAGATGACCAGGCTGTTCAAGTGGTTAGTCAGCGTTTACAGCAGGTTGTGCCTGGCCTGATTGTGCTGCAAGAGAGTAGCGCACGTAGCCAACGTAATTGGATTGAAGATATCTTGCGACGTTGGTGCGATGAAGAAGAACTTGATCTGATTGTTACGATTGGGGGCACGTTTCCTGCGCCGGGTCCAAGTGCGGATGAAATTGTGCCAGAGGCGACGCTAGCCGTGCTGGAGCGTTTGTTACCCGGCTTATCAGAAGCGATGCGGGCTTATGCACAAACAGAGAGCGAGTTGGCATTGTTAGATCGGGGTGTAGCTGGTATCCGTGGTCGTACAATTATCCTAAATTTACCGAACGGCGCTGCACCAGCTGCCCTTTTTTTAGAAGCGATTGTTGAATTGATTGGGCCACTCGCTGCCCATTTACAGAGTGAACCCAACGCTCCGCGCTTGAGCGATGTATTGGAAATTCGGCCAGACAAAGATGAGGATTTACCTGTTGATTTGCCTATAGGCCCAATTAACGGGTTGAATGCCGAGGAGTTTTCTGCCTTTCTGCAGCGCACTAGGACGTGTTGACAATTAGAAAGAAAGTAAAAAAGATGATAAGCTCTGAGTAAAAACGGAGCGAAGGATGCGACGATATGAACTAGGCGACGCCGAATGGGAGCGAATCGCCCTGATGTTACCCGGCAAAGCGAGTGA
>JAPLGZ010000884.1 GCA_026389895.1 Chloroflexota bacterium
ACGCGCCCTGCTCGTGCAAGCGCCCACCGGCAATGTGCTCTGGGATTGTCTTAGCCTGATCGATGATGCGGCCGTGGCGGCGGTGCAAGCGCTGGGTGGACTGGCGGCAATTGCGATCTCGCATCCCCACTATTATTCATCCATGGTGGAGTGGAGTCACGCGTTCGGGCACGCCCCTATTTATTTACATGCCGCGGATCGCGTGCATGTCATGCGGCCAGATCCCGCCATTGTCTTCTGGGAAGGCGAAAGCCAAACCCTCGGCGAAGGATTGACTTTGGTGCGTTGTGGCGGACATTTTGACGGCGGCACGGTCTTGCATTGGGCGGCCGGTGCGGACGGGCGCGGCGTGTTATTAACCGGCGATATCGTCAATGTCGTCTCCGACCGGCGTTATGTCAGCTTTATGTACAGCTTTCCAAACTTGATTCCACTGAACGCGCCGGCGATTCAACAGATTGTCACGGCTCTCCAACCGTACACCTATGACCGCATCTATGGCGCCTGGTCTGATCGAGTCGTGGCGCACGACGCCCAGGCCGTGGTCGCGCGTTCAACCGCGCGTTATCTGCGAGCGATTGCCAGTTGATGGGGCGTGGTTGTATTTTCTGGTTGTCAATCAACCCGCCATCCGCTATAATTGACATCTTTCTATATTGTCTGGGCAAGAAAACGAACCAAGTAAGGAGACAATTTGCATGCAAACATTGGTGCTCTGCGACGATCAATGGCATCCGGCGCGCATACCGCAGGCTGGTTTGAACGCACTGGGCGATTGCGGTTTTACATTTGACTGGCTCGAAAACGCCGAAGATTGGTCGGCAGAACGGATGGCCACGTATCCCTTGGTGGTGCTGACCAAGGCCAATAACATGTCGTCCACCGATTATCGGCCCTGGGTTACGGATGAAGTGCAGGCCGCCCTATTAGATTATGTGCGGCAAGGCAATAGCCTGCTGGTCATTCATTCGGGCACAGCTGGCTATCGCGAGTTGCCGGTGTTGCGCGGCCTCCTTGGCGGCGTCTTCATCCAGCATCCGCCCCAATGCCTTGTCACCGTGGAACCAAAGACGGATCACCCATTGACCATTGGAAGCGTGCCTTTCACGCTAAAAGATGAGCACTATTTTATGGAATTCGATGATGCCGAGGCCGACCTCTTTCTGACGACGACCTCAACCCACGGCACCCAACCTGGCGGTTGGACGCGCGTAGAAGGTGACGGTCGCGTCTGTGTGCTTACCCCAGGCCACAATCTAGAAGTCTGGCTGGACCCCTCATTCCAGATTTTGCTGGGCAACGCGTTGCGCTGGTGTGGCAAGGTGGATGAGGGCAAATAGGTAGAGACGCGGCGGAACATTCTGGTGCTGATGGCCGCTCCGCACACTTAGAGATACATTGAGGAAACATGAAACCTGTTCGTTTAGGCATTATCGGCCTGGGTCTGATCTGGATCCGTGAGCATCGAGCTGTGCTGGCGACCTTGAAGGATTTTTTTGAGCCAGTGGCGTTCTGTGACACGAGTGCGGTGCGCCGCGCTGAAGTTGCGCAAGATTTTCCAGCGGCAACTGTCGTGAGCGATTATCAAAGTTTGCTCGAGTTGCCCGAAGTCGAGGCCGTATTGGTGTTAACACCAATTGCACTCAATACCCCGGTGGCGCTGGCCGCGCTTCATGCGGGTAAAGATGTGATCATGGAAAAGCCGATCGCACGCTCGGTGGCGGAAGGGCAAACGTTGGTCGAAACGGCGCGGCGGTTGCAACGGCGGCTGTTCGTGACCGAGCAATTGGCCTATCGTCACGCCGAAGAGCAGTTGGCGGAACTGATCGCCAATGGCGAAATCGGGGAGCTGATCCTTTGGAATCGCGTCCAACATTTTGATGCGGATCCAGCCCAAGGTGCGCTGCGCTATGACAACACCGATTGGCGCAAAAAGGCCGATTTTCCATTGGGCACGCTCTTCGACGGTGGCATCCATCTGATCGCCAGTCTGAGCAAGCTCTTTGGCACGCCAGAGACGGTCTTTGCCACAGGCCGGCAGTTGCGCCCAGATTACGGTGCATATGATCATGTGGCGATGTTGTTCCAATACGCCAATCGAAGCGTCGGCCAGTTAAGCTATGCCAGCTGTCTGCCAGCAGTAGAAAACCATTTTCATATCCACGGCACGGCCGGCGCGCTTGTGGTCGAACCCGACCGCCTTCTGATCGAAAAGCCCAATCGGCCACCCCAAATTATCAGTTTACCGGCAGAGAATGCTCGCGCGCAAATGTGGCAGGCGCTGGCCCAAGCGTGGCAAGCAGGCCATGATCCCTATTACACGCCAGAAAGAGCCTTGCAAGATGTGGCGATTCTAGAGACGGTGGATCGGGCGATCAAAACAAACCAACAGTTGCCGGTGGCGGCGATCAATGGGCCATAGCGCCCTCATGGGAGAGCTCCCTATCGCTTCCTGTAGGGGAAGGGATCGCGTAGATGTAGGCAGGGGTCCAGTTCGCTCACTTTACCATAATTTACCAATTTACCCAACCATCAATCAAGCTACATTTCAAAGGGGAAAGACAATATGAGCACGATGGGCGTCCAAAAGATTAAAACCAACCCAATCACCGACAAATTGCGCAGTGGTCAGCCGACGGTCGGCACATGGTTGGGCCTCTGCTCGCCGGTGGCGGCGGAGAGTATGGCCCAAGTAGGCTGGGATTGGCTGACGGTGGATGTTGAACATAGTCCAGTTGGCTTCGATACGATGGTGAATTGTTTTCGGGCAATCCAGTTAGGCGGCGC
>JAPLGZ010000310.1 GCA_026389895.1 Chloroflexota bacterium
TTCATCAAAACTCCTTTCGGGATACCCCTAGCTTCAGCTATGGGGAGGTAAGAAAGCTGACCGTACTCGGTCAGGATATTGTCAATTCACGAACTATCTAACCCATCCGATTTAGGCTATAATACTCGTGTGTTAAGGCACTGCGCTTCGGCGTAGGTTAACGGTTTATGCACCTTCACAAGTGAATGTATCGGGTTGCGCTCAACGGGTTGTTTGAGTGCGTAAAACATTCAGCACCAAGCGTAAGTTACCGCTTGTAATTCGCTGCTGTATCTTCGGATATAGCAGGGCTGAAGTAAGCCAGCCGCACATCTCGGATGCTATCTAGCACTATCGGATAGTAGCGCCAGGGATAAAGCCCCTGCGTTTACGCATGGGGTTAGCTTACGTACAGTTTCCATTCCTTGTGTTATACTCGGTTCTGAACCAGAAAAGTAGCCTTGTTTGCAGTGCCGCGCAATAGAGAGTCTCTTAGGAGGGAATGATGTCCGCAGCCGAACTAGCACCCTTGATCGATGCCCTGCCACGGCTGGAGAAATTCCAGCTTCTGCAATTTCTGGTCTCCTCAATTACCAAAGAGGAGAACATTACGCCACTTGACCCAACCGTCACCTACCCCATGTGGACGCCCTACAACACGCCAGACGGCACCGTTAACGTACTAGCAACCCTATTGGCTGAGGATAGCCATGCCAACTGAGCCTACTCGCTTTCCATAACCGCTAAATTTGAGCTAAAAATAGACCCCCTTACGACCGCTTCTTGGCCTACTATTGTCCCATTCTAACCCGCTTACCCCTCATTCTTCGCGGCTCGGATCGCTTGCACAATCTCCAGCACCAGGCGTTGAAAGCCGGCTTGGGTCACTTGATTGTTGAGATATTGCATCATCTGAGTCTGATGGCGCTCGTTGGCTTCGATGACGGCATCGTCCACGGCGCCGGGGAAATCACCCAGCATGACCTGTTCGGGCGCATTGTTGGCGACCTGGTGCATGACGTGCGCGTTCTCCAGCACCTTGTCGGCGATGGTGTAGGCATAGTTGATCAGGTCCTTGTCGGTCAGGCCGTCGGTGATAAAGATCTCGTTTAAGCGGGTGATGATCTGCGAGAGCCACGCCTCTTGTTTGTTGCGCGGTTTGCCGGTGCCGAGATCCGTCGTGGCATAGAGACCGGTTGCCCCATCCTTGAATAAACGTAGATCCTGCTGCTTGAGTTTGGAAAGGCGGTAGTGGCTCAGCTCGACGACCGTGAGATCGATGGGGTCGTCATCGGGACTCTTTTCGCGCAGCAACGGGGCCAGGTGCCGGGCATAGAGACTGAGCATCTCCAGGTCGCGGCTGTCGTAGTCGACAATCTGCGACATAAACTCGTAGTAGCGGGTAAAGGCCACCAGATCCGCCTTAAAGAGGCCGAGCGCGTCCAGTTCACGCTGGGCCACCTTCAGTTCGGCTTCGGCGTTGGCCATGAAGATCGGGTCGTTGACCGCCTTGGCGTGATCAAAGAGCTGCTTCTGCTTGGCGGCCTCGGCTTGCCCCGCGGCGTAACGCTGCTGCCAGCGCTCGACGGCCGGTCGACAGATGTTGCTGATGGCGGCGTTGCTCTTGCTCGTGGTGAAGAATAGCTCGTTAAACTGCGTGACCTCGGTCCACAAAAAGATCTGGGCGCCGCGCAGCTTGTCAAAGAGATCCCAGATGAGGTTGGGGTCCGAAACATCGAGCAGACGGGCGGTCTGGTAATATTCCTGAAAGGCCGCCAGCACCTCGTCCGGTTCGTTGAAGAAGTCGAGCACATAGGTCTCTGCTTTGCCCGGGTAGACTCGGTTGAGCCGCGAGAGGGTCTGCACGCAATCGACGCCCCCCAGCTTCTTATCGACATACATGGCGCAGAGCTTTGGCTGGTCAAAGCCGGTCTGAAATTTGTTGGCCGCGATCATGATCTGATAGTCGCCGGTGTCAAAGGCCTCACGCAACTCGCGCCCTTTAAGGGCGGGGTTCATATTGCTCTCGGTAAAACTCTCGCCGACCAACGCCTGGCTATGCGGATCGGCGCTGCCAAAGGTCACTTCGCCAGAGAAGGCGACCAGGGCGTGCAAATGTGCATAGCCCTGCTTCTGGAGGTACTTGTCGAACTCGAGCTTGTAGCGCACGGCCTCTTTGCGCGAGCCGGTCACCACCATCGCCTTGGCCTGCCCATTGAGCAGCCCCATCACCGTCTCGCGAAAGTGTTCGACGATGACCATGACCTTTTGGGCGATATTGTAATCGTGCAGGCGCACCCATTGATTGAGCTTGACCTTGGCCTTTTTGCTGTCCACCTCGCGATCTCCTTTGTCGATGCGCTGGGCCAGCTTGTAGGCCACCTTGTAGTTGGTGTAGTTGCGCAGCACATCGAGAATATACCCCTCTTCAATTGCCTGGCGCATGCTGTAGACATGAAAAGGCACCGGTTTGTTCTGCTTGGAAGGCGGTTCGGCGGGGTTGGGCAGGCGACCGAAAAGCTCCAGCGTTTTGGGCTTGGGGGTGGCGGTGAAGGCGTAGTAACTGAGATTGGGCGCAGCGCGGCGGGCCTCGATGTTGGCGTTGAGCAGATCCTCGGCGCTGATGATGATCTCGCCATCTTCGTCATCAAGCGCGCTTTCCGCTTCGTTGCCGGTGGCTATCTCGCGGGTGAGGACCGCCTTGACCTGCCCGGCGGTGCGGCCGGTTTGTGAGGAGTGAGCCTCGTCGGCGATGATGGCGTAGCGGCGCTGCTTGAGGCTGTCACTCTCTTCAAGCGCTTTGAGCACGTGGGGAAAGGTCTGGATCGTCACGATGATAATCGGCTGGCTCTGGGCCAGGGCTTGGGCCAGCTTCTCGGACTTGGCGCCTTGGCCCTCGTCGCGGTTGATGCGGCCCACCACGCCATCGGCATGTTCAAATTGCGAGATGGTCGCTTGCAACTGGCTGTCGAGCACGGTGCGGTCGGTGACGACGATGACCGAGTCAAAGAGCTTTTCGCTCCGTTGGGTGGGTGATGGGTCATAAAGGGTGGAGAGCTGGTGCGCAGCCCAGGCGATGGAGTTGGATTTGCCGGAGCCGGCGCTATGTTGCACCAGATATTTGTGGCCCGGCCCTTCGGCGCGGCTGCTGTCGATCAGCCGCTTGACCAGATCCCACTGATGGTAGCGGGGAAAGATCATGCTCTCGCGCCGCTGCTTGCGTCCCTCCCAATCTTCCTCGGTTTTGATCTCCAGGTGGATAAAGCGCCCGATGATCTGGAGCAGGTTGGCGGGGGCCAGCACCTCGGTCCAGAGGTAGGCGGTGGCGTAGGTGTGGAGATCGGCGGGCGTGTCGTTGCCCGCGCCGCCATCCGCGGTGCCGCGGTTAAAGGGCAGAAAGCGCGTTTCGTCGCCGGCCAGCCGGGTGGTCATGTAGACTTCCCATTGGCTGACGGCAAAGTGAACGAGCGCGCCGCGCTTAAAGGTGAGCAGCGGTTCGGGCTGGTTGGTGGCGGGATCTTTGGGCAAGCGCGTGGTTTTGTACTGCTTGATCGCGTTCTGCACCGCCTGCTTAAATTCGCTCTTGAGCTCCAGGGTGGCGACGGGGATGCCGTTGAGAAAGAGGACCAGATCGATGCGCCACGGCTTGGCCTGGGCGCCGGTCGCCCCCAGGGCGTGGGCGGCGGCGTGGGGACTGTAGACCAGCTCGGGCACGACGCGCAGAATGTTGCCTTCGTAGAGGGCCAGGGTCTGCGGGTTGAGATCGTGGTCGGGCTTGAACTGGCAGAGCTTGAAGGTGACGGACTTGTCGCGCAGTTCGTGGCGCAGCACGCCCAGGGTGCCAAAGGTGCGCAACTCGCGGTCGGTGGCCTGGGGATCGACCTTGGCCAATTGAATCGTGAGCCGATCCAGAAAGGCCGTCGCCGGGTCGCGGGGATAGAGCTTGATATATTTCGCCCAGCTTTGCGGCTGCGTGCGCTGGACATAGGCCAGACAATCCGCCGGGTAGAGCGCGCGCCCGCGGTCATACCCGGCCGGGCTGCCCAACTGCCAGCCCCCCGCCACCATCTGTTCGATCATATCACGCTGAAACGCGGCCTCTTTGGC
>JAPLGZ010000023.1 GCA_026389895.1 Chloroflexota bacterium
CCCAGATAGGCTTGTTTAACGCGTACATCGTGGATAAGGGCAGAGGCGGGGCCTTCAATCGTAATGCGACCAGTTTCTAGCACATAACCACGATCAGCAGTTTGGAGGGCAAGACGTGCATTTTGCTCGACGAGGAGAATAGTGACGCCCAGGGTGCGCAGTTCCTGAATGATCGCAAAAATATTATGGACAATCACCGGTGCGAGACCGAGGCTCGGCTCATCGAGCAATAGCAGTTTAGGCTGGCTCATCAGGGCGCGCGCGATGGCGAGCATCTGCTGTTCGCCACCACTTAATGTGCCGGCCAGTTGTTGGCGCCGTTCGGCCAGCCGCGGAAACAACTCAAATTGGCGTTTCAAGGTGGTCGTGACTTCATTGCGATCCGAGCGGGTAAAAGCGCCAAGTTCCAGGTTGTCTTGGACGGTCAAGCGCGTTAACATGCGCCGGCCTTCGGGTGCCTGTGCAATCCCCAAACGCACCACTTGATCAGGGCGGGCGCGGGTGATGTCGTGCCCGGCATAGAGGAGTTGACCGCTACGCGCCGCCACCAACCGCGAAATCGTGCGCAAGGTGGTGCTTTTGCCAGCCCCGTTCGAGCCGATCAGCGTTACCACTTCACCAGGATAAATGACCAAGTTCAACTCACGCAGCGCCTGAATGCCACCATAGTTGACACTCAAATTTTTGATTTCAAGCAGGGGAGTCCGCTCTGCAGCCATTGTCAATCACACTTCCTCGCCTAGATAGGCTTCGATCACCACGGGATCACTTTTTACCTGCGCCGGGTCCCCGATGGCAATTAGTTGACCAAAATTCAACACAGCAATCCGATCTGCAAGCCCCATGACCAGCGGGACATGGTGTTCAATGAGGAGCACGGTTAGCTTAAATTCGGCATGAATCTGGCGAATGAAATCACTGAGAACCTGCTTCTCATTCGGGTTCATCCCCGCGGCTGGTTCATCGAGCAAGAGCAGACGGGGCTCTAAGGCTAATGCGCGTGCGATCTCCAAACGGCGTTGATCGCCATAGGGCAAGCTATTGGCCGTTTCATTGGCGCGATCGGCTAGCCCAACCAGGTCCAAGAGTTCCAGCGCTCTGATCCGCGCCTGGCGTTCTTCGGTGCGTGCGCCTGGCAACCCCAACATACTAGCCCACAAATTGCTGTGCATATGAATATGGCGTGCGATGAGGACGTTTTGTAACGCATCCAGATTGCCAAACAGACGAATATTTTGAAACGTGCGGGCAATACCGCGTTGGGCGATGCGATGAGGGGAAAGACGGGCAATGTCCTGCCCTTCATAGAGCACCTGCCCACTACTCGGCGGCGTTAGACCGGTCATCATGTTAAAGAGGGTCGTCTTGCCAGCGCCGTTAGGGCCGATCAGACCAAAGATTTCACCCGATTGGATCGCAAAGGAGACTTGATTCACCGCCTTTAGACCGCCAAAATTGCGGCTGATGGCGTTCACTTCTACTAATGGCTTAGGCAGCAGCGTCATAATTTGTCGGCTCGTGTGCTTTGAACCAGGTTGGGCTTATCGACTTTTTTAGTGGGGCGCTTTCGGCGAAAAAGCTTGGGTGTAATCAAGCCTTGGGGGAAATTGGTGGCAACGGCCACGATCAAGATGCCATAGAGGATCAAACGGCCTTCAGCCAAAAATTGTGCCAACCAGACAGGCAGGCCCGGAATGCCCGCCAGTGCGCGTAAGACTTCGGGCAGCGCGGTCAGCGCCATGCCGCCCACCAGTGGCCCGATAAAGGTGCGTGATCCGCCCACCAATACAAAAGCTAGATAGGCAATACTGGCATCGAATGTGCCCTGGCGAGCGTTCCAAGTGTTGAGGAAATGGGCACTCACTGCGCCTACAACCCCGGCCAAAATGGCGCCCAGTGTGAAGGCTAATACCTTGTAGAAAGTCAGATTGATCCCCATCGCATCGGCGGCTAATTCATCTTCGCGAATGGCGATTAAGGCGCGCCCAGTCCGAATCCGTTCCAGGCGATAGACAAACCACGCGCTCAGGATCAACAGTGGCGCAGCTACCCACAAATAACCTAAACTGTTCTGGAACGGCTGGGGAATGCCAAAAATGCCGACCGCTCCTCCTGTGATCGGCAAATTGAGCGAAAGCACACGCAGGATCTCAACAAAGGCGATCGTGGCCAAAGCGAGATAGATGCCGCGCAGGCGCAACGCCAGAGCGCCAATCACGACCGCCAGCAGACCCGATACCAGGCCAGCCACAACCATCTCTAAAAGCAGATAGGGGAGTGGATATAGATCACCAACGGGCTTTAACAATGTGGTCGAAAAGATCGCCGCAATATAGCCACCGATGGCGTAAAACCCTGGGCTGGCGAGCGATAATTGCCCCGCCATCAAAGGTAAATAGAGTGAAAGCGCTAGCATCGCCGCAAAGACCATGGTGACGATCAGCGCGCTATATGTGGTGAAAAAATTAGCCATAGAGACTGAGGGTGGATAGATATTGATTGAGAGATTAAGAGATTAGCAATTGAGAGATTAACGATGCCTATCTTACACCTTCTGCGCTTGAATCCGACCTAACAAGCCTTGGGGCCGCACCAGCAGAATGATAAAGAGAAAGAGGAAGGCAACCGCTTCTTTATAGGCCACATATTGCGCAGGCACGAAGGCTTCGGACAAGCCAATCGCCAACCCACCGATTACGGCGCCGGGAATGCTACCCATCCCCCCAAGCACGATCACGGCCAGACCTTTCAAGCCAAACGCAATGCCAAAGTAGGGCCCGGCAATACTGACGCTCAGGCCAATTAAAACACCGGCCAGCCCGCCAAGAACCCCGCTTAAAAAGAAGGTGAACAAAATCAAGCGATCCGTATTGATCCCAAGCAGGCTAGCCGTGGTGGCATCTTCTGAGACGGCGCGCAGGGCTTTCCCCAACTTGGTATAATTGATCAAATACGTCAGCGCCACGACGATCACCATCGATACGGCAAAAATAATCACCTGCACGGTGCGGATGGGAATGGCGCGCCCCCCAAAACCGAATTGCACCGCCGCGGGTAAATCACCCAACACTGCTGACGAAAAAGAATAATTCTCCGCACCCACCATGTATTGGATCAAATTGACAATGAGCACCGCCATGCCCAGGCTAGAGACCAATGACAAAAGTGGATCGGCGCCCTTATCTCGTAAAGGTTTAAAGGCAAGCCGTTCTACGACAATCC
>JAPLGZ010000136.1 GCA_026389895.1 Chloroflexota bacterium
TTCCGATGGGGACAAAATTCCCGATCAGGAAGAGGCTGGCCCAAACCCGCTCGCCCCGCAAGACTCGAATAACAATGGCCTCCCAGATTTCTTGGAGCCGGCTGGACCTGCGGCGTTGGACGAAGCAACAGAACCGAACCAAACCAATCGCAAGCTCTTCTTCCCGTTGATTGACCGCTAAGTCAGGCGAATTATTGCCTATCGGATAAAGACCAAGCCGCCCGGTTTTAGAAAAACCGGGCGGCTTGGTCTTTATGGCGTCAATGTTTATGGCATCAATGCGGGCAACTACCTATTCAAATCTGCTCTAAAGCCTGGCACAAATCAGCAATCAAGTCATCGGTATCCTCGATGCCAAGACAGAGGCGCACCAATTCATCACGGATGCCCAGGGTCAACCGTTCTTCAGGCGGCACCTCGGCATACCCCATCAACGCCAGTGGACTGATCATCGTTTCAACCCCGCCCAGGCTAGGACCGATGGTGGGAATTTTTAGGGCGTCAATAAAGTGATAAGCACGCTCCGCACCCCCGTCAATTTCAAAGCTCACCACGCCGCCAAAGCCTTGCATCGTGGCGCTGGCCAACCCATGATCGCGATGACTTTCCAAGCTAGGATGCCAAACTTTGCGCACTTTGGGGTGATCGGCCAGAAAACGGGCCACAGCCACACCGTTCGCATTGTGGCGCGCGACCCGCAAGGCCAAGGTTTTCAGCCCGCGCAAGATCAAATAGGCCGCATGGGCATCGACGACCCCGCCGAGCATGCCCTGGGCTTGCCGCAAAGGTGTGGTCAAGTCATTGCGGCCAATAATCACCCCAGCCATCACATCGTTATGACCAGCCAGGTATTTAGTCACACTTTGGATCACCAGATCCACGCCATACGCTAAGGCGCGTAAGTTGATCGGCGTGGCAAAAGTCGTATCAATGATCGTCTTGACCTGGTGGCGCTGAGCAATCTCGACCAGCCGCCCCAAATCGATACAGTGATTGAATGGGTTTGTGGGTGATTCGGAAAAGATCAGGCGGGTATTGGGCCGAATGGCAGCCTCTAAAGCCGCATAATCACCATGCGGGACGATGCTGGCCTCAATCCCATAACGAGGCAAAAATCTCTGGCAAAATTGCAAGGTACTATAATAACATTCATCGGTGAGAATCATGTGATCCCCGCTGGATAACATCAGCAGCAATGTTGAAGTGACGGCCGCCATGCCACTGCTCACCAAAATCGCATCTTGCGCGCCCTCCAATGCCGCGATTTTTGCTTCCACGGCGCGCACGGTGGGGTTCCCATAGCGGCCATATTCTTCCCGTTCCGGTTCATCCCAAAACATATGCTCTTCGGTAAAATTGATCAGCGCTTCGGTATTGCGAAAGGTGTAGACCGAAGTTTGGAAAATTGGGACGATCAAGCTGTGATGGGCACGGAAACGCTGCTCACCCGCGTGCACCGCAGCCGTCGACGGCGAGCTAGGCAATTTAGTTTTCTGTTCCATTAAAATTTCCTATACAATGGATGGCAACAAGCGAATGCCAGCGATAATTTGATGGATTAACGCGACCCCTTCCCTGCCCTCCCCGCCAGGGAGAGAGCCGATTGGTGCACCGAACGAAGCACTTCGTATTGTCCCGATGACGTTTTCGGGAGCCCACGTGGGGCGCGCGTGTCGATCAGTTCCCTCTCTATAGGGGAGGGCCAGGGAGGGGTCGCATTGATTAGCCTATTATAGCCAGAAAAGCCAAAGGCGTCACATCCAGCTTTTCTTGCTAGCAAAATTGCGCGGTTTGGCAACCGATCACGGCACAACCTCGCCTTAATTCTGCGCCAAAAGCTCTTGGAGCAAGGCTTCTTTCGCCACCCGATCCCGAATCGCAATGGGCGCAGCAAGATGGCGCCGCACCGTTTTCACATTCAGATGCGGCGTATAGAAATCACGAAACATTTCAATGGCTGTGATTGTTTCGCCGGCGTAAGGCTCAAATTCTACGCGATCCCCCACTTGGATAACACCCGTTTGAATGACGCGACAATAGAGTCCTGGTCGCTCGGCGGCGCGAAACCGTTTGAGAAAAGCCGGATCATTCATGCGCACAGCCAACGTCACACAAGGAATGCGGGGGGCCGTTACTTCCAAGATTACAGCCCCAATGTGCAGACGGTCACCAATCGAAAACTGGGCGCTTTCTAAATCTGAGATCGTCAAATTTTCGCCAAACGTGCCGGGCGCCAGTTCGACGCCCAAATTTTCTGACCACCATGCATAATCCGGGGCGCCAAAGACATAGACCGCCTGATCGACGCCGCCATGATTTTCTACGTCGCAAATCGCATCACTGGGAAGCCCGTTCGCGCTAATAGGCACAGGTTCACTCACCGGCTGCTTGTAGATGCCCGTCTTGCCGATTTTTTTTGCATTTTTAATTGGCTGCGCTTGGCCAATGTTTACGCTGATCAGCTGCATTTTAATTTCCACCTCATAAAAGAATAATAAAAGAAAGCCTTACCCACGGCTCACATTGATATGACCTGGCTCACTGGTGTTTGTGATGCGCCCAACCATCTGCGCAGCCGTCACGCCCGCTTGGTGGAGCGCGCTTAGCATTGCGTCAGCCTGGTCAGCCGCCACGGCGACCAACAAGCCACCAGAAGTTTGCGCATCGGCCAGCACTAACTGCTCTTCCTTGTCTATATCTGCGGCATATGTCACCCAATCGGCCAGAAAACGCCAGTTCGCATGTGTGCCACCGGGGGCAACACCAGCCCGCACATAATCCCAGGCCGCCGCCAAGACGGGCACGCGCGCCAACCAAATCTCGGCGCTCACCTGGCTGGCGGCTGTCATATTACGCAAGTGGCCGAGCAAACCGAAACCAGTGACATCCGTCACGGCATGCGCGCCCATTTCGGTGATCACTTCAGCCGCCTGCCGATTGAGCGTAGACATCACGGCAATGGCCTCACGGATGGCGCCAAGTTTATCTTCACCACCTTTGGCAGCGGTGGTGATAATCCCAATCCCGATTGGTTTGGTCAGGATCAGGCGATCGCCCGGCTGCGCGCCAGCATTGGTTAAAACCTTTTGTGGATGCACCGTCCCGACGACCGCCAGACCAAAAATCGGTTCATCGGTCTTGATCGTGTGGCCACCAACAATATCAATGCCGGCCTCTTGGGCTTTCGCAGCCGCACCGCGCAGAATTTCACCCAGCACCGCAGGCGGCAATAGATCCTCGGGAAAGCCAACCAAGTTCAGCGCCGCTAGCGGTCGCCCGCCCATCGCATACACATCACTGAGGGCATTGGCGGCTGCAACCGCACCGAAATCGTAGGGATGATCAACGATGGGCGTAAAGAAATCCGTCGTCAAGACAAGCGCGAGTTCATCGCTCAGCTTATAGACAGCGGCGTCATCGGCGGTGGCGCTACCCACCAACACATTGGGATCCGTCAGCGCCGGCAACAGGCCCAACAGTGGCAATAAATAACCTGGCGGGTGCTTGGCCGCGCAGCCGGCGCGTTTTGCCATTTGGGTCAACTTTATCTCATCGAACGCAGTCATTCGGATACCCTTTCTTGGTAATAATGCGGACAAATATATTTCCGCATTATATTTCCGGGTTGAGTGAAAACCTAATCTTCAGATAAAGGCTGAGTGCATCGCCACCCAATTAAACAGCAGCAAAAACGTTACGTCGTGGCTTTGATGCCATGCAAAATCGCATCGACAATTCGTTCTGGCAGATCATTCAGCGGTTGGCGATCAGGCAAAAATTGGGCAAAGAGCACATGATACATCAGCGAACCGCCGACGAGACTCAAGATAAAGAGAGGATCGAGGTGGGGATCAAGTTCACCGCGCGCCTGGGCGCGCGCGATGAACTGACTCATCTGTTGCAAATCTGGTGCAATCACCTGTTCATACAAAACTTGAAGAAACTCGGGGCGCGCCTTACATTCCCCAAACAGCCGATAGAGCAGCGCTTCAAACAAAGCATCGGATAATCGCAAGCGGATGGTCTCTTTGAGGGCGGTGACCAGATCGGCGCGCAGATTTCCGGTATCAATGATGTGGGGTTCGGTAAAAAATTCGCGCAGGGCAGCTAAAATAAGGGCCTCTTTTGAGGCCCAACGCCGGTAGATCGTCGTCTTGCCGACGCCAGCACGGGCAGCAATCGCTTCAATGCTCATCCCTTGGATGCCTTCTTCCGCGACTAAGGTCAGGGTTGCATTAAGAATAGCCTGATGGGCTTGAGCGCTGCGCGGACGGCCAACTCTAGGCTTTTCCTGCTCGTTTGTTGTCATATCACTTCGCCCTATGCTCAAGCCTGCTGGGCATGGACCCTATTAGCCAGGATCATCCTGGCCCATGCCCAGCAGGCGGTGGCCAATTAATGAAGAGTTACCAAAGCCACTTGATCGCCAGCAGCCAGCCCGGTCAGCACTTGACTATCGTTGTCCGTGCGCAAACCAAACTGGATGGTCTGTACAACCGGCTGATCGTTGACCATTTTGTAGACAAAGGCCTGTTTGGTTTGGTGATCGATCTGGATAAAACGATTGGGCAAGAGCACCGCATCCTTCACCTGGGCGGTGGTAATCAGCGCCGTTGCGCTCATGCCGGCGCGTAAAGCGGCTTGGGTGGCGTCCGGCAGGATGGTCACTTCGTAGGCGATCACACCACTCACCCGATTGGCGGTCGGTGATATATCAGTGACTTTGCCGGTAATCTGCTCACCTGGCAGGGCGTCAACACTCAATTGTGCGCGTTGGCCCACTTGCACCTGATGCATATCGATCTCGTCTACAAATACCTTCATTTGCAAACTGGCGAGATCAGTCAAAACAAGCGCGGGCTGAGCGCCACCAGCCATTTCACCCTCATGAATATTGACCTGGCTGATGATGCCATCGCGCGGGGCGATGAGTTGGGCGTTGCTCAAATTGTTTTGCGCTTGCAACTGCGCCAACTGCGTCTGACGCACCTGCGCTTCTGCAATCTCCACATCGGCCTTTTTGGGACCATCCAGCAACGTTTGCAGCCGACTTTTCGCTGTAACGACGTTGCTCTGGGCCTGGTGTACGCCCACTTGCGCCTGGGCAATTTGGTTCAAGGCCGCCGCCACCTGCGCCTGATTGGGTCCCTGCTCGATTACGGCGGCCTGGGCGCGGGCGGCTTCTAAGGCCAACGTCGCCTGCTCCAGTTGCACCGATTGCGGCAGCGCCCCTACATTCGGCAACCCTTTCACATCATTATAGGCATGTTGGGCCTGGGTAACCTTAGCCTCGGCCTGGCGCAGTTGCGCTTCGTCAACCGTCTTTTGATCAGCCGATGTGCTCGCCAACAATTGATTATAGCCAGCCTGGGCGCTGTTGACCATAGACTGGGCGCCCGTCACACTGGCCTCCGCCACATCGACAGCGGCACGGGCGACAGCCAGATCGCTAGAGGTGGGCGGGGTCTGTAATTTTTCCAGTTGCGCCTGGCTAATTTCCAGGTTGACTTTGGCTTGCGCCAGGGCTAGGGTCAGGTCGGTTGTCTCCAACTCGGCCAATCGTTGACCTTTGGTCACACGTTGGCCTTCGCTGACCAACACGTGGCCGACGCGTCCACCGGCGCTACGAAAAGCGAGCGATACTTGCGCGGCTGCTTCTAAATTGCCTGTCGCGCTGATGGTGCTAGCAAGTGTATCACGCCGCGCCTGCATGGTGATGTAGTGGGGTTTGGCGGCGACGGTCTGGCGTGGCAACCAATAATTTTGGTAGCCAAACCACCCCCCCACCGCCAACAAAATTAAGAGGACGAGAGCAATTAAAAATGTACGCATAGGGATAACCTCTGGATCTCAAAATATCTAGTCATGATTTGCGCGTCAGTGCCATCTCACATTGTTCGACTGACGCGCGGCATTTATTCATGCGTTATTGATTAAAATGTACGTCAGCCGGCATCCCGGGCTTAAGCTTGCCACCCGTTGGATTGAGATCGAGCCGCACCGCATAGACCGTCGTCTTGCGGCTGTCAGTGGTCTGTACATTGCGCGGTGTAAACTCTGCTTTGTCCGAAATAAACTTCACCGTTGCACTGAACGTTTCGCCAGGAAACGAATCGACCGTCACCGAATATGTTTGTCCAAGGGAGATCTGCCCATACCGATCCTCGGGCACATAGATTTTAAGCGTCAGCGTATCCAATCCCGCAACGACCATCACTGTGCTGCCTGGCGGCGCAACCTCATCGGGCTCAACGAGACGCTCTAGCACCGCGCCATCAATCGGCGAACGGACTTTTTCATTCACGTTAGCGCTCGTAGCATAGAGGCTGACAAGCGCCTGATCCTTCTGAATCTGGTCACCTTCCGCAACATAGACTTGTTTCACCTGGCCGCCGGAGATAGTGGCCACATTGATCTCGGTTGCTTCGATGGTGCCGGAGAGCGTAAATGCTTGATGATTGGCCGCCGCTTGCTGGCTAAAATAGACCAAACCGGCCACGGCTAAGCCAACGACAATGATGAGCGGGATGATGACCTTTGCGCGCATACCTTTTTCCTTATGGTTTCCTGCGTTTGCTGGTTCCCAACGCGCTTGCGCGGGAATCCTCGTAACGAGCTATTCGATTTTTGCTAGGCCGGTGCGTTGACGGCCGAGATAAAAACATCTTCTAGCGTCGGTGCAATCCGTTCAAGCGAGCGAACTTCTATGCCGGCTGTACTCAGCAGGGCGCGGAGCACCTCTTTATACGCCTCGGCACTCGGCACCACCGCATGAATCTGCGCGCCGTACAAAGCAACTTCGTCGAGCGGAAGTTGGCCACTCTGCTGCGCCGCTTTTAAGATGCGCATCGCCAGATCAGGATTAGAAACATTGAGTTCAAGCACATCACCGCGCATCTGTGTTTGCTTAAGCCGGCCAGGGCGATCAAGCGCCACCAACCGTCCCTGGCTGATAAAGCCGATGCGCTGGCATAGTTCGGCTTCGTCCATATAATGGGTCGTCACCAGCACCGTCACCCCTTCTTTGGCCATGGCATAGATCAATGTCCAAAAATCGCGGCGACTGATCGGATCGACCCCAGCGGTTGGTTCATCCAAAAAGACCACTTTGGGCCGGTGGACAATGGCGCAACCCAACGCCAGCCGCTGCTTCCAACCGCCGGACAAGGTGCTGGTCAACGCTTTCTCACGCCCCTCCAGGCCAGCCATTTGGATAATCTCAGCCTGGCGCTGGCGCAAATCGCGGTTCGACAGGCCATAGACCATGCCATAAAAGCGGATATTTTCGGCAGCGGTCAAATCATTGTAGAGGGTAAATTGCTGCGACATATAGCCGACAATGGCGTGCATGGCTTTGGTCTGCGTAGCCGAGTTCAAGCCCAATACATGCGTGCTGCCCGACGTTGGATGGAGGAGGCCAAGCAGCATGCGGATCGTCGTCGTCTTGCCCGCCCCGTTCGGTCCTAGCCAACCAAAGACCTCACCAGCATTGACGGCAAAGCTCACATTGTCTACAGCCACAAAGTCCCCAAATTTTTTCGTCAAATTTCTGACGACGATCGGCTGTTGCGGATCAAGGCCAGTTCCATTGCTCATACGCCGACCTTCTCCGTTTGTTGTTGCACCAGGCTAATAAAGGCCTCTTCCATACGCACTTCGATCTCGCGCAAATCGTCATGCGCAATGCCTTCCGCGGCCAGCGCCATTTCGATCTGCGCTTTGCGCGCGCCAACATCATCAACAAAGACGTGTAATTTTTCGCCGTAGGTTTGCAATTCTAGCACCCCTTCCATTCCCGTAATCCTTTGTTGCGCCGCGGCGAATTGTGCAGGTGTAAATTCAAGCAAATGGCCGGGCAACAGACCCTTGATCTGCGTAGGCGTGCCCGCCGCAATCAGCTTGCCGCCGTAGAGCAGACCGATCTGCGTGCAACGTTCGGCTTCGTCCATATAAGGTGTGCAGACAAAGATTGTCAAACCCTTTTCTGCCCGCAAATCTCCCAGTAAGCTCCAAAATTCACGGCGACTCACGGGATCAACGCCGAGCGTCGGTTCATCGAGCATCACCACCTGCGGCTCATGGATCAGGCTACAGGCCAGGGCCAATTTCTTCTTCATTCCGCCAGATAACCGGCCGGCAAGGCGATTTGTAAAATTGCTCAGCCCCGCAAACGCCAATAATTCAGGGATCCGCTTTTTCTGCGCTTCGGCGCTTACACACTGCACACCGGCAAAGAAGCGCATATTTTCCATGACCGTCAGATCGGCGGGCAAGACGTTCTGTTGCGCAATGTAGCCCACTCGCTCGCGAATTTCATAGCTGTCCGCCATCGAGTCAAAGCCCAAGATGCTACTTTCGCCCGCCGTGCGGGTCAGCAAACCCAGAATAACGCGTGTCGCGGTGCTTTTTCCTGCGCCATCGGGGCCAATCAGGCCATAGGTTTCGCCCGGCGTCACTCGTAATGAGAGATTTTCAACCGCCGTGACCATCCCGCCACGCGTTTTAAATTGTTTGGTCAGCCCTTGGGCCGAAATTGCCAGCTCGTTCATCGCTCGTGCCTTCGCTGTAGAGAGCAAACAGTGGTAAATTGGCGATTAGAGATTGGAGATTGTTGTCACTCAATCTCTAATCGCCAATCTCTTTAGTCACTAATCCAACCGTTTCTTAAAATTTCTGGCCGCCAATAACACAACGACGACTGTGTAAATCGCTAAGGCCAGCATATCCGTCCACACAAAGCGTAGCCCGACGCCTTTGGTAAAAATAGTACGCGAAGCCCGCACAAAATAGGTCATCGGCAACAGATCGCCAATAAAACGGGGAATAGCCGGCATGGCAGAACGCGGATAGATCATCCCACCCAAGAGCAGACCAAACATCATTGTCAGCAACGCCTGCTGTTGCGCCTGTTTTTGTGTGCGTGCGCGGTTAGAGAAGAGCAAGCCTAGCCCCAAGCTCGATGCGATAAACAATAAAGTTAGCCAAAAGTAGAGAAAAAAGCTGCCTTGAAAAGGTACACCAAACCAGAAGACCCCAATCCCCACCACAACCCCCATTGTCAACAAACAGAGCGCCAACAGGGGGATCATTTTGCTGAGCACCAGTTCGAGTGGCCGCGTGGGGGTGATCAAAATTTGTTCAATCGTGCCCAATTCACGTTCGCGCACGATGATCAGCGCGGCTTGTTGCACCGCCAATGTTTGCAAAATTAAGCCAGCCAGCCCCGGTAAGAGGAACCAGATGTCGATCATATCGGGGTTGTAGAGCACACGCGTCGAGGTCGTAATCGGCAACGCGCTGGCGCCCGCTAGCGCGCTCGTGCGGATGCCTTTCCGCTGCACTTGTTCTGTCGCAAGGTGTGAAGCATAGCTTTGCGCCACGAGGGCAGCGGCGCTATAGCCTGAACTGACGCTGGCGCTGTCCGAGCCATCCAACATCATCAGCACAGTGGCGCTGCCACGATCGGTGTCAGCGGCAAAATGGGGCGGGATGATTACCCCGGCGCGCACCTGGCCTTTGTCAATAGCAGTCATGACTTCAGCACCATTTTCGAGCTGCAAAGTGGCGTTAAAATATTGAGAATTTACCAACGCCTGGACAAACTCGCGGCTTTTCCGATCACGACTCTGGTCAACAATCGCTGTAGGGATATGATAGACGCTGGTATTGACCGCGTAGGCATACAGGAAGAGTTGGAGCAGCGGGAGCCCAAGCATATAGGCCAGCCCCCGACGATCGCGCAGGAGTTGCGTGACTTCTTTGCGGATCAGAGCGGCAAGACGGCGTAGACTCTTTGGCATTACAAAGCTCCATTTACTAGCTAACCGAAAACCGCTTGTGCTAGAGCGAGACACCCAAGCTAAGTCAGCTTGTCACACCCGGTTTTCAGCCATCAATCGAGACTGGCGCGAAAAAGCCGCGCCGCGGCGAAGAGGACCACCACAAGCAAACCACAAGCCGCGGCCACCTGTCCCCAGATCGCCGTAATCCCGACCCCTTTGGTAAAAATGCCGCGCACAATCGGGAGAAAATAGGTCATCGGAAAGATATAGCCAATGGCGCGTAACACGGGCGGCAACGCATAGGCTGGGAAAAGAAAACCGGCCAAAAACATCCCGACAAAATTAAACATGCCCGATAGCTGCTGCGCCTGCATCTGGCTCTGAGAAGCAACCGAAATCACCAGCCCCAGCCCCAAGCCTGAGAAGGCGAAAATGATCGCCAATGAGGCAAAAAGCAGCAGATTACCCTGGAAAGGCACACCAAAGAGAAAGACCGCAACCGCCAGGATCGACGTAGTATTGGCGAAAGCAATCACCAAATTGGGGATCGTCTTGCCCAGCATGAGTTCAACCGGGCGGATGGGTGTGACCAGCAGCGCTTCAATCGTACCCACTTCGCGCTCCCGGACAACGGCCAAAGCGGTTAAGCCCAGCGTTAAACCCTGGACAAGCGCCGCTAACAACCCCGGCACAATAAACCAGAGCTGATTGAGATCTGGGTTGTAGAGGATCCGGACACTCATAGTCAACGGGGTAACCGAGTGATGAATGAGGCTGACTGCATACGATTGAGAAATCGCATTGGCTGTGTTATAGGCTGAATTTGTGGTATACGAATCGGAGCCGTCGACCACCATCAAGACCTGGGCTTGACCGAGCTTGACCTGCGCAGCGAAGTCTGGCGGGATCAGAATGCCCAAACTAGCCTGGCCATTGTCAATGGCGGTAACCAGATCGGCCTGACTGGCCACGGTGGCAACGATATCAAAATAATCGGATTGGACAAAGGCATTTAAATAGGCGCGGCTCGCCTGATTGACGCTCTGATCGGCGACTACCATCGGAATATGTTTGACATCCGTATGGATCGCCGAGGCAAACAACGCCAGTTGCAGCAACGGCGCGACCAACAGAAGAATAAGGGTCGCCCGCTCGCGAAATAGCTGGATGAATTCTTTTTGGGTGATCGCCCAAATCCGTCTTAGCATATCGACTCCTCAGTTCATGACAAACCTAGACGGTTCGCCATGCTGGGTTCTGGGAAGCAGCATAAAAAAAATTGACCAGCAACGAAGTATTGAGGCCGGCGAGCGCAGCGCCAACCTTTGTTTCATCCGCAACTAGTGGATTTCAGGCTCTATTTAATTAAATACGAAACTAGATCGTTTCATAAATAATAACATAACCTTATAGAAATACAATTGCATCGGCTCCAATGACAACAAATTTAAAAAGCCTTACAGATATTTAATGGCTAATCTTTTATTTTATATATTAAAATTTTTAATTTAGTTATAACTAAATTAAAATACAAAAAACATCCTATGTCAAATTTGTCACCAATCTAGCATGTAGCCCAGGCTAGAGAGATTTAAGCGCGGGGAGCAATCATGCGGCTGATAGTAGCAAGTTGCCGAGCGACATTCCGGTATGCACCAAGCTATTGAAGACCCAAACGAGGATATAGAATTTGTCTAGTCAGAGTAGGGGGTTGGTGGACAGCTTACAGATCATGACAGGACGCTTATGGCAAAATAATTTGTTGGGTAGATTCTATCGATTTGTTGAGGCTTGGTATGGGCTTATAGGGGACGCACTTGGTAGTGTTAGATGGGAAAAGTGTAAAAATTTACTGGTCGAACAGACCAAAAATGTAAAGTTAGCCATAAAATTGGGAAATAATTCGCCCTGATTTGATCAAGGTTCATAGGACTGGTATAATTATCAAGAAATTTTATATGCATCTTGAAATGAACGCTGCCTTGTTAAATCTCCTCGTTGCGGATTCGAATTCCGCCCGGGGCAATTCGCTGCCTGGTAGGTAAGAATTTAAGGAGGACATATGTTAGTTTGCCGATTACAAATCACCAGCGCCAGAGCTAACCTCATGCTGGGCACCGTTCTGTTTTGCAGTAGGCAACCTGGTAAATGGGTTGTTCGCTGATTGCCATCAAGCCCGACTATC
Source organism: Chloroflexota bacterium (assembly GCA_026389895.1). Lineage (GTDB taxonomy): Bacteria > Chloroflexota > Anaerolineae > Caldilineales > Caldilineaceae > JAPLGZ01. Next base: position 11,968 of record JAPLGZ010000136.1, read on the forward strand.
CCATTTTTAACCAAAAATTTCATTGCAAAGTTGCTCAACCTGTGCCAGTTCTGGCAACCCAGCCATCCAAATTTGGATCGCACAGGTGGGGCAGATTTTTTATTGTTGTTGAATGACAGCACTTCGAGCATGCGCCTTTCTGTGTAGCAACAGGGTTGTAAAGCCATGCGTTCCTTGTTCTATTGGGAGCTGCGGCTTTCCCTACAGTCGCAGAATCTGTCATGAATGCTCAATGGGTCATCAAACGTATAAGGAGATTTCTATTAATGGTAACATCGGTCATCACACCCACCATGCCAAAGGCAGCATCGTTAGATCCTAGCGTGCCCTCATCGGAGGTGCCAAACGAGTTTAAGTCGGATGCGCTCTCTACCGAAAAGCTGATTGCCATGTATCACAGTGTGTTGCTCATTCGGCGGGTCGAAGAGTCACTGTTGAAACTGTCAGAATCAGGCGAAATTGGTGGCGCCATGCACACAGCGCTTGGTCACGAAGCCAACGCGGTCGGCAGCGCAGCCGCATTACAAGAGCATGATTATCTGACCTGCACCTATCGCGGCCACCATCACTCGTTGGCGCGCGGCATGGATCCCAAACGGGCGATCGCCGAAGTGTTAGGCAAAATTGATGGTTTTGCCAAAGGTAAAGGTGGCTCGATGCACTTTATCGACCCTTCACTAGGGTTGATGGGGGCGAATGGGATCGTGGGCGCCCAGGTGCCGCATGCGGCGGGGATGGCCTTGGCGAGCAAAATGCGCGGCGATGGTCGAATTGCGATCACCTTTTTTGGGGAAGGCGCAATGTTCCAAGGCGTGATGCACGAAACGTTTAATATGGCGCAAAAATGGCTTTTGCCAATTATCTTTTATTGCGAAAATAACCGTTATTCGGAAATGACACCGACGTCGCGCACGTCATCAATTGCCGAAATTTATAAATTTGCCGAAGCTTATGGCATGCGCACCCTCCAAATTAATGGCAATGATGTGGAAATTGTCTATCAAGCGGTGAGCGAAGCCGCAGCCCGCGCCCGCGCCGGCGAAGGACCGACCTTTATTGAAGGGATCACCTATCGGCTATCCGGCCATATGGCTGGTGATCTGGAAACTTATCGGGATAAAGACGAAATTGAGATGCAACGCCAGCACGAACCACTGGTCGTGCTCGCGGAGCGCCTTACATCGCGTGGCGTCGACGCTTCTAGTTTAGAAGATATCAATTCTCAAGTTGAAGAAGAAGTAGGCGAAGCGGTTGAATTTGCCAAAAATAGCCCCTGGCCCAACGCCACCGAAGCCTATACCGATGTATTCGCCACGCAGGAGAAATAAGCGAACATGCGTAAAACACAGTATATTCAAGCCATTAACGAAGCGATTCGCGACGAGATGCGCCGCGACGAGAGTGTCTTTCTGATCGGTGAAGATGTCGGTTATTACGGCGGTCTCTTTCGCGTCACGCGCAATGTACAGGAAGAATTCGGGAGCTTTTTAGAAGAGCCAGATCAGGGGCGCGTCGTTGATACACCGATCAGCGAACAAGGTTTTGTCGGTATGTCGGTCGGCGCAGCGATGGTCGGCATGCGCCCGATTGTCGAATTAATGTATATGGATTTCTTTTTGGTCTGCGCGGATCAATTGCTTAACCAAGCGGCCAAAATGCACTATATGACCGGTGGCGTCGTTAACGTGCCGATGGTGATCCGTGGGCAACAAGGTGGCGGCAAAAAGTATGGTTCGCAACACAGCCAATGTATTGAGAGCGCCGTGGCCCATTTCCCAGGCGTCAAAGTCGTTGCGCCAGCCACCCCCTACGACGCCAAGGGGCTGCTTATTTCCGCCATTCGCGATGAAAACCCAGTCATCTTTCTAGAGCACAAGATGCTTTACTTCACGCGCGGCGACATGCCCGATGCCGACGAGGAATATTCTGTACCAATCGGCAAGGCCGATGTAAAACGCGAAGGCAAGGATTTGACCATCGTCAGCTTTGGCTACTCTTTGTTGCAAGCCCTAGAGGCAGCAGAAGAGTTGGCCGCTCATCACAACATCGATGCCGAAGTCGTCGATCTGCGTAGCATCGTGCCGCTAGACATGGAGACAGTCTTGGCTTCTGTGAAGAAAACCGGCCGCCTGTTGGCCGTCCACGAATCGCAGTCGAACTGTGGCATCGGCGCCGAAATTGTCGCGCGCATCTACGAAGAAGCGCCCTACCTATTAAAATCACCGGCGCGCCGCTTAGGCATGGCGCCCGTTTCTATTCCTGTGTCACAGCCATTGGAAGAAGAGATTCTGCCCTGGAAGAAGAACATCAAGGCGGCAGTGTTAGAGATGATGCGCTAATTCAATGAGGAGTGAAGCGTGAGGAGTGAAGAGTGAGGAGTGAAAAAGGTCATTTGATCTCACTCCTCACTCCTCACGCTCACCCCTCAAACTGACAATCATTTATTATACCGAAATTATACCGAAACATTGTCAGTCGATTCTCGTTCCTATTGATTCTTTACGAGGAAATCATGGCCACAGAAG
>JAPLGZ010000398.1 GCA_026389895.1 Chloroflexota bacterium
ACGAGCGGCGCCAATGGCCCCAATGCCAGCAGATAGGCGAGGCGCACCCCCAAAACATCTTTGCAGAGGGCATAAAAAGGGCCGACAATGTCGATTTCGGAGGGCGCTGGCAGCCAAGCCGCGCGGTCATGCGCTTCCCCATCCGCGCCCATTTCGTTGGCGGGCAACTGCAGCAATTGTTCATATAAATGTTGGCTGCTTAGAAATGGCCGCAGTTGCCGAATATAATCTTCGCGCCGCGCATAGGCCCGCCAGCTTAACAGCGCGTAAAACAAGGTCATCAACAGGGTCGTCAGCAATAGGGTGTAGATCGGGCGCACGTGGAGAGCAAAACTCAAGCCAATCACAAGTCCAAAGCCCCAGGCCAGCACAATGGCGTTCCACCAGTTGCGTTTTAATTCACCACGCGGCAGCGTTTTGCCGGTAAAGATCTCATAGGCCACAATCGCCTGCCCAATCGTGTAGACCGCCAAGGCGATCAACAAACTGATCAGCAAATCGAACCAGGCAATGGCCGTCGTCAGGATCCGTATTTGTCCGGTGGCGGCGGTATAAGGCGCGTTGCGTGTGAGCAGATCCAGGGTCGTGTTCTGTTGCGCCGAGTGAATCACCCAGCCAATCAGGCCACCGACCAACAAACTAACCAGCAAGAGCAGGCTGGCGCCGGCAATCAGCCAAGGTCGGGCACGCTGGCGCGCCTGGTCACCCATCATGCGGTCGGAAGGGATAGGGTGGCGTAAAGCATCCAGCGAAAGCCCGATACAAAGGGCTGCATAGACCGGAAAGATTAACAACAGGACGGGCAGACCGGCAATCTCAATGGGTGTGGCGAGTTGAAGGCGGGTTGCTTGGGTAAAAGTGGGCAATGGGCTGGTAAAAAGCAACAAACTGACCAATCCAACAAAGAGTAAAAATGTACCGATCAGCCAGAGCAGGTGGCGCTGGCGCAAGGCGTTGGTGCGCCAGTGGAAAGGCCAACGATCCGCCAGAAACCCCGTATACCAAAGAATTAACAAATACCACGTGAAGGGTAACGCAACCAACGGCGCCCAACCAATACGCCACCAGAGTTCCAGACCGCGACTGACAAAATCTGGCCCCAACCCCAAAATGGCGGTATGGCAGATAAAAAAGACCCCGCCCGACAGAATGCCGCCACCCACGAGCCAAACGCCCCAGCGCCGACGTTCCGCATTGAGCAGCACCATCAAGCCCAGCCACGTGATCAAGATCACGTTGGCCAGCGAAGTGGTTAATAAAGCCCAGTCGAGGAAAAAGTTACCAGTCATAAGGGTTGAGAATTGACGATATTTGATTTACGAGTTCAGGTTAAGCGACAATCTAACGAGTACGTAGGGGCGTGCGGCCTCGACGTTATCCATTGGATCATCGCGTCAATCGTCAATCAAAAATCCCCCTTCCATTCTACCCAGGCGCCGCGCGCATCTTGCACGGTGGCGGCGCCAGCGTCGTCCCATTGGATCAGCTGGCCGGCCTGCAAGATAATGACGGCGCGCGTGCGGGCGACTTTTTCGTCAACGGTCGTGGCATCCAAACCCCAAGCCGCATAAATTTGGCCGTTGGTGCGGCTGATCGTGCGTTTGTCCTGAAAGCCGAGGCGTTCGGCGATCTGTTCATTCGTCAAGCCTTGCGCTAGCAGGCGCACCACGGCCAGTTCATTGGGTTCGAGTAGATCGAGCGGGGAATGCTCATCTTTGTGGCGCACGGCCTGGACGCGCGATTCAATGTCGGGATCGATAAAGCTGCGACCATCCACGGCATCTTTCAACAACGGGACGATCATCTGCGGCAATAAATAATTAGATTTTCGCACATACGCATAGTGGCTCAGAATGCCCGATCGTCGAAAGTCACGATAATAGGTATCATCATCTTGAATTGAATAAAAGACAACGGGCAGCCGGGGATGTTCGCGCCGGATGGCAATCGCCGCTTGAATGCCATTGAGCGCACCGGCCAGTTGCACGTCCATCAGAATGACATCTGGTGGCGTTGCTCGGCAATAAGCAAGGGCGGTTTCGCCGCTGTCACAATCAGCGCCAATGGTAACTTTGCCGGTGGCAACGAGCCCCGTTTTCAAGGCCACACGCAATTTATGATTATCTTCAACCATCAAAACGTTTAGTAACATAATGGGTAATCGGGCCTTAGGGTGCGGTAAATTGCACTTCCGGATAATCGGGCGATGGTCCTTTGAGTAAAGGTGCGTCGATCTGTTTCAGGGTTTGATCAAAAAAGGCGATGCTATAATCGCGCGCAATCTTTAGGCCGCGCGCCCCATCAATTGGGCCGAGCAGACCCATTGCTTTGATGACCGGCGCATATAGCACAGCGAGATCGGTAAAATTAAAATGGCGCGCCCCCTTAATGGTCAATTGATAGCCCCCGTTCTTGCCATTGGCCAAGATTGCCTGGCTATCTCGTGTGGCCTGTTGATAGAAGAGATCCTGCTTGTCTACCGTTTCAGACCAGATAAACATCAAAGGTTGTTGGAGACCAACTTGCACGACATCACCAAACGGATAGCCATCCAAATCAAGCGCCGCCTTGCAGCGGTTGTCTAACCGGCAAGCTTGGGCCGCAGTTGCACCACCAAACGAATGGCCAAAGAGGC
>JAPLGZ010000302.1 GCA_026389895.1 Chloroflexota bacterium
AAACAGCCGAGCAACACCGCCAACGGGAAAGGAAGCCCCCAAGGCAAGGCAGCATTGGCTAGCAACCCATTAAAACCAAAAGCACTGCCCGTGAGCGTATAGGTAAAATAGGCGCCAAGCGTAAAGAGCGCGCCATGCGTAAAGTTGATCACCCGCAAAATCGAAAAGACCAATGTATAGCCCAAGGCAAAAAGCGCATACACACTGCCCACTGCCAGGCCATTTAAAATCTGCTGCGTCAGCAAAGTCGTGTTCATAGGTTGCTTTGATAGGAGAAAGGGATTAGGGAAACGGGATTAGGGAGGGAAAAAGGCTGTTCTACCTAATCCTTCCTCCCTAATCCCTACTACCTACTTCAAATAAACAAATTGACCAGTCTTACCATCGGCATCCATCTTGATCTGTGCAACGTAAAACTGACTTTGGTTGATTTCGCCTTCAGGATCAAACGAAATTTCGCCTAAGGGTGTCTGGAACTTCATGCCAGAGAGCAGTTCATCGTTCAAGGCTGTGCGCAGGTCGGCCAGTTTCATATCCTTGATGGGGCTCTTCTTGTCAACGGCCTGCAGCGCTTCCACCAACACCTGAACGCCAGCAAAGGCCTGGGCCGTCAATTGTCCTGGGGTCTTTTTCTGGTCGGCGGTATAGGCTGCGACAAACTGTTTATTGATTTCTGTGTCCAATTCTGGGCTATACGCCTGGGCAATCAAGACACCTTCGCACTCCTTCTGGCAGACGGGGAAAACATTGGGCGTATTCACCCCGTTGCCGCCGATAATAAGCCCGGTATAGCCTAGATCGCGCAACTGTTTGATCAAATTGCCGCCGTCCGTTGCCAATCCAGAGATAATGACCAGCTCGGGCTTGGCATTGAGGATGTTTGTCGCTTGGGTCGTAAAATCTGTGTCTGTTGTCTGGAAAGTCTGCACTGTCGCCAGGGTCAAGCCATTGGTGCCTGTGATTGTTTGTTGGAAGGTGGCCGTCTCCGACTTGCTAAAAGCATCATTCTGCGCAAAAGCAACCGCCACAGTTTTGATATTCGGATTGATCTTCAAGGCAGCGGCGACGGCATTGGGGGCCACACGGGCAATGGGCGCAGATACACGCGAAATATACTTGCCAATCTGTGGGATGCCTTTCGCCGTATTAGAGGGGGCCATCACGGGCACGCCAGCCTTTTCGGCAAACGGATCGGCCGCAAAAGCCTGTTGCGAGAGCGTCGGGCCGACGATGCCAACCACATCGGCATTGATCAGGTTTTGGAAGGCATTAATAGCACCAGCTTCATCCCCTGCCGTGTCTTGCAGATTCAATTTGATCAGCGTGCCATTCACCCCACCCTTGTCGTTGAAGAATTTCTCAGCGAGTTTAGCACCAATTACTTCTTCTTGACCTAACAGGGCCACGTTGCTGGTCTGTGCCACGGCAATCCCAATTGAAATCGGGTTGCCGCTGCCCGCTGCCGCTTGACCCGCCGCGGGCGTGTTAGCCGCACCGGCTGGTGCATTCGCCGCTGGCGCGCCCGCACAGGCAGCCAACAGAATAGCGACAATCATCAATAACGAAAATTTTGCTCGAGTGATCCGCAAAGGGAGCATTACAAATTTCCTCCTGTACATTAATTGACTATGTTAATTGACTATAAAAGAATTGACTATGAAAGAACGGCTAATGGATATGGGTGAACATACAACCAAAATGCAGACGAAAGCCAACTCGCTTATTTTACAACACGACCTAAAAAGCTAGCCTTCACCTCGTCAGCTATTGTAACCAGCCAGATTCCCAATCGCAGGTACGCTGGCGCGACAAGCCTAGCAATTTCAACCAGGTTAATTGGGGAGTAACTAGTTCCTGATTGTATTGTAATCTATGCGGGGCTGACCTGTAAATTGATTATAGTACTCATCCAGCGTAAGCAAAACGGAGAATAAATTTTATGTCGCCCACTGCGCCAGCGCCAGCGTAATCGCCTGTTCGTAGGTAAGCGCGCCACCTTCAGTCCAACAGATCTCAAAATTCTCGGTGCCCAGTGTATTGCGTAATCGGTTGAGCCACTGCGCAACCTCCACTTGATCAACCGGCGGGATCGGTGCGCCAATCAGTTGACGCAAGGCATGAGCGGCGCCAAACAGACGCGCAGCGACTTCGACAGGTTGGATGCAGTTGGCAGCGCCTTCCAAGGCGACGGCAGCGCCCTGTTTATCCACCATCTCTTTGTAGAGCGCCAAGCTGGCGTGGAAGCGGATCGCCGCACTCTGGCTGTCGCCCTGAGCCAGCGCCACCCGCCCCAGGCTACTCAACGCGGCGGCAATGTGATGCTTATGGCCACGCAGTTGCCAAAGGCGTAAACTCTCGTTCAAATGCGCCATTGCCAGTGGATAATTCGCTTGTTTCAGCGCAACCAAACCCAGACCGTAGCAGCCAAAGGCGATCCCTTCGGTTTCGTTTTCTGGTTGAAAAATCGCAAGACTCTGCTCAAAGAGGGCCTTCGCTGGCTCAAGCTCATTGTTTGAATAGCAGACCAACCCCTGAAAACCAAAGTTGTCACCGATTTCAGTGAGAATAGCCCGTGTTTGCGCCAACAGCGCGCTCTCTTCTAGCAAGGCCCTTGCCTGGGCAAATCTGCCTTGGAAGCAAGCCACAATGGCTTGGCTCTGCAACGCAGCAAGGATCCCCTCTTGGTTATTACGCTCGCGTTGGATATTCAAACTTTCCTGAAGCAAGGCCATCGCCTCGGCATAATCGCCACGCCGCCAGGCCAGGTTGCCCAGGCGAATCAGCGAATAGGAGACCCCAGCCTTGTCCCCCAATTCACGAAAGAGCGCCAGGCTTTCGTGGGTCAGATCGGCGGCCTGGGGGTATTGGCCGCGCAGGCGCGCCAGATACCCAAAAGCACCGAGTGCAACCGAGATGCCCCAGCGATCACCACATTGCCGAAAGCGCCGCAGTGACTCCTCCCAATCCCGCGCCGCCTCGTCGATCTTATCGCGACTCATCGCAAGCCAGCCAAGGCTAAAAAACACCAGGCCAATGCCCCAGTTATCTTGTAGGGCTTGAAAAATCTGAAGACTGGCCTGCAAATGCGCCTCAGCGGGGACCAGATCGGTTATATTGGAACTAATGACCACCAGGCCGCGCAACGCATAGGCTTCACCCCAGCGATCACCGACCTGCCGGCAGAGGGCGAGACTCTCGGCATAGAGTGGAATTTCACTGCCATCGGCATCAGCCAGCCACCCAGCGCCGGCCAAGGCCCTGGCTCTGGCAAGCACCAACGTTTCAGGCAGCGGCGAGACTGGGGTGGGCTGCGCCAATAGCCCACGGAGTGATTCCCGGCCTTCTTTCCAAAATCCGCGCAAATACCAAAAGCGGGCTAAACTAGCGGCCAACCGCAATCCCGCTTCCAGTGCGCCACTGCCTCTTGCCCATTGCAGCGCAGCGCGCAAATTGTCATGTTCCAGGTCAAGCCGTGGCAGCCAGATTAGCTGCGCCGCCGTGCGTAATTTTGGTTCGACCTCTTCTGCCAGTTGGAGAAAAAAAGCTAAGTGTTGGGCGCGCACGGTTTCGGATTCACCCGCTTCGAGCAACTTCTCGCGTGCGTACTGGCGAATCGTCTCGAGGAGATAGTAACGCGATGCCCCCGCCTGTTCTTCCACCACCACCAACGACTTTTCGACAAGATGGGTGAGCAACTCTAACACCTCTTCAGTGCCGAGTATGGGCGATTCAGCGCCGGCGCTGGTTAGCGTCTGCTCATCTTGCGCTTCGTCCGCGCAGACCGCCTCGGCAGCTTCTAACGTCCAGCCCCCCAGAAAAACGGCCAACCGGCGCAACAGGGTGCATTCAGGCTCGCTGAGCAGATCCCAGCTCCAATCGATCATCGCGCGCAAGGTTTGCTGACGGGGCAACGCCGTGCGACTGCCACCGGTGAGCAGGCGAAACCGATCATCCAAGCGTGCCGCAATCTGCTCGGGTGTCATGGCCCGCACACGGGCGGCAGCTAGCTCAATCGCCAACGGGACGCCATCTAATTGCTGACAGATTTGGGTCACGGCGCGGGCATTGGTCTCATTCAGCAGGAACGAGGGTTTGACAGTTACGGTTCGGTCGACAAAGAGGCGAATTGCCTCACAATGGGCCAAATCGTGCAGCGGTAGCAGTTGTTGAACATCAGGCAATTGCAAGGAAGGAACACGCAAGACACGTTCGCCCATTACCCCTAACGTCTCACGGCTGGTCACCATAATCCGTAAATTGGCGCAGGCACGCAGCAGTGTCTCACTAAATTGGGCACAGGTTTCCACAATATGTTCACAATTGTCAAAGATCAGCAGCACAGTTTTGGCGCGCAAATAGGCCGTCAAGGCGCGCGTGAGTGGATAGTTTGGCTCTTCGTGTACGCCAAGGAGAGCAGCGAGTGTCTGTGGCACCAACGCCGGGTCGGCGAGCAAAGCCAATTCAACCAGCCAGATCCCGTCGGGAAAAGCGTCGAGCAGCTGCGTCGCCGCCTGCAAAGCCAGGCGCGTCTTGCCTGTGCCGCCCGGGCCCGTGAGGGTGAGCAAGCGGATACCTTCGCCAGCACGTTCGTTTTGGGCAGGGATCAGCAGTCGATGGATTTCGGCGATCTCTTTTTCCCGGCCAATAAAACTGGTCAATTGAACGGGCAGGTTATTGGTTGGGTTGTCGACAAAAGGGCGTGCTGGCGCTGGGGACTCTTCACCGGTGCGCAGTCGCGTATAGAGCAAAGTGGTCTGCGCCGAAGGTTCGACGCCCAAATCGCGTTCGAGCGCTTCGACACAGCGGCGATAGACATCGGCAACACTCGATCGGTCGCCCAAACCGGCGTGCGCCATCATCAGGGCGCGGTAGGCCGGCTCTGGGGTATAGCCAAGTGCGATCCAACGTTCACCCCACTGTAATACTTCGGTCCAGCGCCTGGTTTCCACCAACCGCTCTAGCAGCAAGTTTAGTTTACGTTCAAATTGCGCTTGGAGTTGCTCCCTCTCAAGCAGCACCCACTCGTCATAAAAGCCAGGCAGCAGTTCCCCGGCATAGAGCGACACGATCTCCATCATGTCGTCGGCCGTGGCGGCCTCTTCTAACGGGCGCGCAATCCGTTCAACATCCAACGAGTAATCGCTGGCAGTGTTAAAGGCCAATGTGATCTCATCGACCAACAAGAGTCCATCGGCCTGGCTGCCCAAGGCGCGCCGAATCTGCCACAGTGCCTGCCGCAGATTGCGCCGAGCATTCGCTTCGCTGGAATCTGGCCAGAGCAGGCCAGCCAGCCGTTCGCGGCGATGCGCCACTGGATTCAGTAGCAGATAGGCCAAAAGTGACTGGGCTGGACGGGCCGCCATTTCAACTGGGAGACCATCCATTTGCACCGTAAACTGACCGAGAAGACGAATTTCTATCATAAGAGACCACGAAAAGGTGATATGAATGCCACATTTTATCCAGAGAAAAGGCTAACCCAGCGCGCACGAAGAAGGTGCAGAAAACAGCGTAAAAAGTAGGACACAACGATGGCATACAGTCAATCGGTGTGCGCTCCGTTCTTTGTGTAAACGTTTTTCATATATTGGCTGTGTAATGTGAGTGAATAACACTGTGATGGATACTGCCGTAGACACTGGTTGATGCACGAGCAGTAAACTCTTATTGTTCGCTAGTACTACTGTTCTAAATTGTAGCTCAGATCGCAAGTGATCCCCAAATAGGGGTCAAAAAGGAAGGTTTGTATGAATACGCAGCTAGCACTTGTCGTTTCAAACAACGCTCAACAGGGCGGCCAGGCCCAAGGGGCGCAACTTGCCCAACGAATTTTTCTCTATGCAAATGAACTTTACCGTGTACCATCAGCCTATCGCCATGCCCGGACACAACAGGGGATCGCCTATATCTCACAGGGTGGACGCGACTTTATCGTTCCCACCGGTGAGGGCATCAACCTGGATCGGGGCTCAGATGTGGTCTTGGTGTCACCGTTGCGCAAAGAGGCTTTAATCTTGGAATTATTTGTTTAAAAGAGATCCAGAACAGATGTTTCAATAGACATGCGGATAGACACACAATGACGCGGTGCTGGTAAACTTTGGATCTAAGTAGATGGTTAGAAAAGGAGGACAAACCGATGATCGATATTCATACTTTGACAACGCTCCAGAATGAGCGCTATGACGGCTTTGTACGCCGAGCAAAAATGTTGCGTCTGCTACAACTGCAGAATGAGACGAATAACTTGAACCAGCCACCGGTGACCAAGCCAACAGCAAGGAAGGCTGCGCCGAATTTGTATCAGATGGTAGTCACTGCGATGCAGACGCACATTCGCACATTGCTTTCGCACTAAGGGAAAGCGGTAATCAAGTTTTCGCGAAACAGAACCTTTTCTAAAAAAACGAGGCAACATCATGAATTATCTACAAGACGAAACGCTCGCCTTTCTGAGACATGAAGAGCGACTGGTCGAAGCCGCCAACCAACGGCTGGCAAATCAGATCCCACAAGCGCATTCGCGCCGCCTAGTAACTTGGGTACAACGGTTCAGCGAACAACGCCGCAAGTGGTTTGTCCCACGCCGCTCGGTCATTGTGAAGCAGGCATTCTAGGCCAGTTATGCGACAATTGAATATAGATAAAAGAAAGACGGCGCCAGGGCGCCGTCTTTCTGCTTATTCAACTACGGTGTGCAGTGGCCTCACCGTGCGGTGCGGGCCGCCCGCTTAGCGATGGATGAACGGTAAGTAGAGCTGGATATTGCGGAGCGGTTCCGGCGCCTCCTCTAACGCAGCCGGGGTCTGGAAGATGCCCGCATCCAGGTGCGGGACATATTGCCACGGCCCGATGGTGATCA
>JAPLGZ010000465.1 GCA_026389895.1 Chloroflexota bacterium
CATGCATCATTATCAGGAGTTAGATTATGAGCCGACCTGCTTCGCGCTTCGCGCGTACCCAATCCAAGCCGGGGTCTATTATTGTTTGCGTTTGTATCATTCTGAGCAACGTGCTTGGGGGATTGATCGCACCACAAACTGTGCAGGCGGCTGGCAGCAATCCAGCTGCGCTGGTGTCCGAACCGAATGTTGGCGCAACACTGCCACCAGCCTATGCCATACCTTCAAAGATCTATCTCCCGTTTGTTACGAATAATGTCGCGCCGACACCAGTGCCAACCGCGCAGCCCGTGGTTAGTTTAAAAGTAGGGTGTGAAACCCCCGGCACCACGCGGGGCACGGAGTTAAGCCAAGTCGATTCAGCCTTGTCTACGCTCTACTGTCAACGGGAGCTAAACTCGACTACGACCGCACCGATTGACCCGGTGGTAGAGCAGAATTTGACGGCGGATGGCAGCAAGATTCGTGTAGAGATCGTAGCGGCTAGCAGTACCACCGTTGCACAAACCGCGGCGGATGTTGAAGCGCTGGGGGCTGACCATCTGATTATCTATCAGAATTTGGTCGCCGCCAATGTGCCGTTGAGCCAATTGCCCAAACTCTCCCAATTGTCTACAGTGCAATCGGTGCGTTTTTCTGACGCTACGAATCGTTTAAATCCAGCCAATAGTAATGAAGTCCGTGCGCAACTGCGCCAGGCTGTGCCGCAAGTGGCTCGAACTGGCAGTGTGACCGGTCAGCAGGTGGCGCAATTGCAGGCGGATCAACTGCAAGCGGCGCCGTATAATTTGACGGGGACCGGTTTGAAGATTGGCTTGATTTCTGACAGCTATAACTGTTATGCGACTAGCGGGCGGACACCAACCGCCGAGACAGGCGTTGCCAACGGCGAATTGCCAGCGGATGTCACTGTGCTGAATGACGCGGCTACTTTTGGTTTAAATTGTGCCAACTTGAGCGATGAGACGCGTGCGCTGGTGGAAGCAGCCTACGATGTCGCACCCGGTGCAACCTATGCCGTGGCGTCGATGGGCGCTTCCAAGGCTGACTTTGCCACCTCGATCCAAGCCATGTTGGACTGGGGCGCTAAGGTGATTGCGACCGATGTGGTTTACATCAACGAGGCCATGTTCCAGGATGACATCATTGCCCAGCAATTTGAGCAGGCCACTGCCCAAGGCGTAGCCGTCTTCACCCTCTCACATAACAACCGCGATTATTCCTGGCAAGGCGCAGGCCAAGACAGCAATCATAACAATTTGCTGGAATTTGATCAGGCCGCTAGAGAAAAATTGACCTTCACGCCCACCAGCAGTGGGTATTACCGAACCATTTTGACCTGGGACCAGCCCTTTAAGAGTATCTCGGGCCAGACCGGCAATGCAGATTTAGCCTTGCTCCTGTATCGTAGTTCGGACAATGCGCTCGTTGCCTCGGCGGACTGGAATAATTACACCAATGATCCATACGAATGGACCGTGCCGAATCTGGTGGGTGGGACTAGTTATTATGTTGCTGTCCGCAAGAATAGCGGGGTGACACCTGGTCTGGTTAAAGTGCTTTTTCAGAATTCAGCCGAGGTAACCTTCAATCCTGCGACCAGTGCACCAACCATTTATGGCAACTCAAATGCGCTTGGCGCGATTACGGTGGCCGGGTATGCCTATCATAATGCACCGTACGACTTCAATTCGCGCGGCGTTGTGCCGATTTTGTTTGATAAGGCTGGCAATCGTTTGAGTGTGCCAGTGACACGGCAGAAACCAGATATTGCGGCAACCACGGGCTTCAATACAAGCTTTTTTGGTGTGGACGATCCGGCTGATACTGATACCGATCCCAACTTTTGGGGAACATCCGCTTCCGTACCCGCCGCGGCAGGCGTCGGTCTATTGTTGCTCCAGGCAAAACCGCACCTCAGTCCAGCGCAACTCGCTTCCTGTTTAATGAGCACAACGCGCGATATCACTGAGACTGCGCCCGGTTTTGATAACATCACTGGCGCGGGCTTGATCCAGGCAGTCCCAGCCTATGAATGCGCTTTAACCATGCCAGAGTTGCCAACGCCAACCCCTTCCCCAACCGGTGCGACACCAACGCCAATCTCAACCGGTGATGGGCAGGGCGGTGGTAGTGCTGGGGCGGGCTCTTGCTCTAGCTTTGCCGTGCTGGTGGCCGATTACACCAAGAAAACGATCGAACGCTATGACGGTACGACCGGTGCCTGGGATAAGACCTTGGTATCGGGCATTCCGTATGGTCCAAACTTTGTCTTCCAAAACCCAACGCCCAATGGTCCATTGCTACTTTCGACTAACAATGGGGCAATTTATAAATACGATGCCTTTACCGGGGCTGCGATCAGCACCCCTTTTATTTCGGCAGGATCGCCTAACAACCTTGTCTTTACCGAGCAAATGCGCATC
>JAPLGZ010000887.1 GCA_026389895.1 Chloroflexota bacterium
CCACGGTGGTCGCCCCACGCAGCGAGACGGAGACCTGCGCTTGCCGCATGGCAATGGCGTCGTTGATGCCGTCACCAATGAAGCAAACTTGCCGATCTTCCGCTTGCAACTGGGCGACCAGATCGGCCTTGGCTTCGGGCAGGGTGTTTGCAAAGTAGCCAGTCATGCCCAAATCGTGGGCCAGCTTACGCGTCGGGGCTTCCTGATCCCCCGAGATGATGTAGAGTTTCAGGCCACGCGCCCGCAACCCCTGGATGATCTGTTGTGCTTCTGGCCGCACCGTGGGCTGTAATTCAATACAGCCGACCAGTTCGTCATCCACCGCCACCATCACCAGTGAGTGGCCTTGGGCCTGAGCGGCTTCTGTCAATGTATGGATCTGCTCCGGCAAAATTATGCCTTCCATTGTCATAAACCGTCCGCTCCCGACGCGAATGATAGGCTGACTCGAAGGCGTGGTTGCCGGGGTTTCTCCGTTACGGGAGGATTGTAGGCCATTCGACATCAGACGCACCTTGAGACCATATCCCACTTCATAGTGTGCTTGATCAATGGCGGGTAGTTGCAAATTCAGGTCAATGGCCGCATCCAGAATGGCACGGGCAATGGGATGCGTTTGGCGTGCTTCGGCCGCAGCGGCAAAGAACAATACTTGTTCTGCGTGCCTGCCATGCAGGGTATGAATCTGCGCAATATGCGGCATCTCCAACGTCAGGGTGCCGGTCTTATCAAAGACAATGGTGTCCACACTGCTGAGTTGCTCTAACGCGCTGGCATCTTTGACCAGAACGCCACCTCTGGCCGCCAGGTTGAGAAAATTCAACATAGCCAGCGAACCGGATAGATAGCTTGTATACATCGAATTGGCGCCAATCACGCTGATCGCACCGGCTGGACCAATAAAGGGCAAACTAAGGAGGCTCAGCGCCAACGTCGGCATCACTAAATGGTCCGCCGTGGCCACTCCTTTGGCCGCCGTCGGCTTACTATCCTGCGCTGTCCGATTGAGGATCGCCACGATCTGCCCCGCCGTTGTCTCGGTCCGCGTCTTTTCAACCGCGACATCAACCTGGCCAGCGATGAGCAACGTAGAGGCAAGAACACTATCTCCCGCTTTCTTTTCAACCGGCTGCGCTTCACCGGTTAACATGTGTTGATCCACCGTGGCCACACCCGCAATAATTATGCCGTCCACAGGTACAATCTGCCCCGCATGTAATACTAAAGTGTCGCCGATCTGGAGCTGATCAAACGGAATCTCGATTTCGCTGCCCTTGCTGCGCACCCAGACCTTGTCGGGCTGTAGTTGAAACAGGTTGACCAAGTTGTTGCGCGACTGATTTTCGCTAATTGCTTTGACCTTCAGCATCAGGCCAAATAAGATCGCCCCTAATGCACCAGCCGACGCGTAGCCACCCAACCACAGATAGAGGCTGTAGACACAGAGGAGATGAATCGCCCCCAGCCGCTTTGTCTCCTTCCACTGGCGATAGGCATAGGGATACTTGGCGCTCGACGCCCAGATGCCGACGGCAATCGCTAGTGGCGTCAGCGGTGCAAAGACCCACTGGCCCATGAGAGCGAGACTCAGGGCGAGCAACCCTGTGCCTAAACGGCGGTTGGCTGCCCGTTCATCCCGGGTCAAAGTAAACGATTCTTCCCGCAGCATATCCTGCAATTGGGTATGCCGTGTTTTTCCTAGGAGCGGGTCGATATAGACTTGCACAAAACGCTGATAACGGTCATCCACGACCTCGAGCTGGGTTATAATCTCTTGTTTAAGATCTTGGGCTCTGCTCTGTTGTTGGTCGTGATTATAGGTAGATCGTTTGTCGACCAACGCATTAATTAAACTAGTTGGCTTGCGCTTTTTACTTAATGCAAAGCCAGTGCCCAAAATTCCGCTGGCGCCGGCAATAGAAAGTAGTGAAAACATTCATGCTCCTTAAAAATTACAAAGCTAGTTACAACCAGTGGCGGCATCACCAGCAGCACGCTCGTAAACCGTTTTCATACGCGCCATCTGCTTCTTCATAACCGCCATCCACTGCGTATATCCTTGGGCGTCTTGTCTAGCATCAGATGCAGCAGGGTTGCTAACTCTACGCCGAATACTTGTCTGGCATCATCGGCTGCATCTGATGCGTCGCCACTATCTCCCACCTGAATCGTAATTGGGCCTTTGAAAGGCGCAATCTCGAGGACGGTTATTTTTTGACCTGGTATCAACTTTCTCTGGCCCAAATAGCGCAGAATACCGGGATCGTCGGTTGCGATTCGCCACAAATAGCCAACTTGCTGGGGCTGCAATTCGTTGAGTGGTATCAGCTCTTCATAGGGCATGGATCCCTCTTTCGTTGGGATCTGATCCCCGTGTGGGCAGTGGGTCGGATAGCCGCAAAGCTCATCGATCCGATCCACAAAACCGTTGCTAATAGCGTGTTCGAGGCGATGAGATCGGCATCCACTTGATCCCAGCTAAATTTCATGACTTGCATCAGGAAAACTTCCAGCAACCGGTGGCGGCGAATCAGTTGGAGCGCGGCTAGTCTACCTTGATGTTCTAACTTCACACCGTCCACACCCGAGCGCTGCACAAAGCCTAAAGTCTCCAAACGTTTCAACATACTGCTGGCGGTAGCAGGTGATACGTGCATTTTCTCGGCTAGGCGGGCCGTGGTAACTTTAGTTAACGCCCCGTTGGAAGCGCCGCTTAACCGATAGATCGTGGCTAGATATTCCAACATGCCAGCTGTTGTACTGCCGTAAACCATCTGCATTGGCTTAATTTCTCTGAATATTGAGCCTTCTGCTCAATTTAACGGAATGCCCCGTAAGTCCCACATCCTTTAGGTTTGGGCTATAAGGGGCTAACGGAATGCCCCGTAAGTCCCACATCCTTTAGGTTTGGGCTATAAGGGGCTAAGTTGTTCGGATAGCGACTGCTAGCCGATGCTTCAGCATGACCCATGTTGTCCTTTCCCCACTTGTTGATTTTTGTGTTTTAAGTAAACAAGTGTTATAATATGGATATGCTTAAAACGTATAAGTATCGTATTTATCCAAGCAAAGCACAAACGACCATCCTTGAGCAACAACTTGAGGAATGTCGTTGGCTTTACAATAAAATATTGGAGACACGCAAGAACGCTTACGAATTGGAAGCGAAGTCTTTGCGTTTGTACGATACCCAAAACATGATCCCTGACTGGAAGAAAGAAAGACCGTCGCTC
>JAPLGZ010000877.1 GCA_026389895.1 Chloroflexota bacterium
TTATTCGTTAATTCGCAATAATGCTCCCGGCTAAAGGATCGCGTAGCTAGCGTTATTTTTAATCCTGTATCCCTATGCCCTTATCCCTACCTCATCAAGGTTTTTTCGGCAAAAGGCTCAATGCTTTTAACAACTGTGCATCGGCCTGCTTCTGAAGCGCATCTGGCGTCAGATCTTTTATCTCATCTGGGGTCAGCAGATCACTGCCCAAGGGCAGCTTGACTTCAATATCGGGTTTGATGCCTTGCTTGCGGATCAAGCGACCATTCGGGGTTAACCATTGCTTGACCCCAAGCAATAGTTCAGAGCCATCTGACAGTGAAAAGGGTTCGAGCACGGTGCCTGTCCCAAAGGTCGTTTCACCCACCACCTGACCACGCTTGTGATCCTGAATAGCGCCAGCAAAGATTTCGGCGGCACTGGCCGTCCCCGGATTGATCAGCACCACCAGCGGCAGATCGAGGGCCTGGCCGCCCGGCTGCACGGGGAAGGGGGTGCGCTTGCCATAGGCGTCTTCGTCTAATAGCACATTGCCGTCGGCAATAAATTGACTTGTCACCTGGACGGCTTGATCCAGCAACCCGCCTGGATCATTGCGCACATCAATGATGAGTCCGGTGGCATTGGCTTGATTGGCGCCCTGGATGCCAGCCAAGACATCCCGTTCGGCGTTTTGGCTAAACTGGCTCAGCCGAATCAGCGCAACCTGCGTGCCTGGCACCATCGTCCAGGTCGCAGCGGGCACGTTGATGGCACTGCGGACAATCGCAAAGTCATACGGTTTGTTGTCGCTTGGCCGCACAATAGTCAACTGCACGGTGGTGCCAGCCGGACCGCGAACTTTTCCCACAATTTCGCTCAGCGGCGTCGTCGTCACATCCTCGCCATCGACACGCAACAGAATATCACCAGCTTTGATGCCGGCCTTGCTGGCGGGTGAGCCATCAATCGGGGTCATCACGGGTAGCCCATCTTTAATATCCATTTGCGCGCCGATGCCGGTAAAACTGCCACTAATATTGGTGGCCTGTTGCGCTTTTTCTTCAGGGGTCAAGAAGCCGGAATGCCCCGTGTCGCCCAGCGCTTCGACCATGCCGCGGGTGGCGCCATAGGCCAGTTTGGTTGGATCCAGCGCGGTCCGGTCGACAAAATTCTTCTGCACCAAATTCCAAGCTTGCCAGAAAATGGTAAATTGCGCCGGCTGTTCAGCCGTGCGGATAATGCAAGGCGTGAGCAGATTGGTGCTGCTCACAAAAACACCAGCGCCAAAGCTGACGCCAATGACCAACACCAGGCCGACGATAAACGCCAGGCCTTTCAGTAATCGCTTCATAATCCCTGTCCCCTAAAATGCTAACCGAATAGGTTGGCGTAAACGAAAAAGAAAAAGCATCTTAGGCATTATACCGATTTGCGAACAAAAACGTGGTAAGCTGACAGACCAAAGTATGCTGGTCAGCTTACCACGCCTCAAGCAGTAAGGCGGGGTAGGGCACGGGCGGCGCACTTGATAGGAAGGGCTAGTGATGCACCGGCACATGGGGCAACGCCAGGAGTTCGGCTTTGCTGAGTTTCAGGTATACACAGTCGTCTTTGATCGATTCAATCGCCGAAACGGAAATCGTTACCACTTGCTTGCCCCAAAGATGACCTTCGCGCAGCACCAGATGGGTGATATGAAAGTTTGCCGGATTGACCAAAAACTCATCCACTTGTCCGACGCGGCCGTCGCTGGCCTCGACATGGGCGCCGCGATGGATCCCCAACTCAGCAGGGGGCACCTGTTCAACGGTAACGGTCATATTGTACGGACCAGCATACGGGCTATAGGGCTAGGCAAAAATCTCATGCCCCAAGTTGTTGGCGGCAAAATCTGACCCAGCACCGTTGACACCGATAAACTCACTTTTGTTGAATGGGTCCAGATCCGCTAAATCGAGGGTGGAGCAGTGGAGCAGAATCATGTCCAGCGTCGTCTCTTTGATCAGCGTCACCGGGATAAGTTCTTGGTAGCCAAATAACTCATTGCGTTGTAAGACAAAATGGGTCACCGTTTGGTTGATTGGGTTCAGAATAATACAAGTCGTGTGGCCAACCTGGCCATCCTGCGTGTAAACGGTGGCATTCAGCGGAATATTCATATTCATCATCAGAACTCTTTTCTGTGTATAGAGGGAATTGCTATGAATAATTGTGGCAGAAGTGGAGATAGCGAGATGGAGAGATTAGAGATGATGTTAGAGCCTGTTTAAAAAGCCCGCTGAATAATGGCGTTTAACAAACTATTCCGGTAACGAGCGGCGCGCCCAAGGGCGGGTGCCCGTTGGGCGCGAACCGTCGCCTGATAGGTAAAACTGTGCCCAGAGGGCGCCCACAGCAGGTTGATAGAGCCGTTACCGCTTTATTTTGTTAATGCCCATCATTCACGGCCTGGTATGAAAAACCCCACCCTGAGGGGTTCCCGAAACGGGTTGAACCCTTGACCTAACGTGTTTTAACCCGTTTCTCCTATCAGGCGGCGAA
The DNA here is from genome assembly GCA_026389895.1 of Chloroflexota bacterium. Taxonomy (GTDB): domain Bacteria; phylum Chloroflexota; class Anaerolineae; order Caldilineales; family Caldilineaceae; genus JAPLGZ01. The sequence continues at coordinate 2,524 of JAPLGZ010000877.1, forward strand.
TTCATTCGCTGCTTTTTAAACCGCTTCTTAGAAGAAATCTCTAATCTCTCTATCTCCCAATCTCTCCTGCCCAAGCTGCCTACCCTGCTCTCTACCTGTATACAATTGCCGACGATATCTATACCGCCATTACCCCTGAACGGGGCTTGGCTCGTTTAATTTTTGGTGCATGGCTTGGCGATACAATAGGACAAGGGCCACCAGGCCAATCAAGCTGAGCGTTACGGGGATCACCGAGATCGAAATGCCAGGTGTCACGATAATGTACAGAAAACGCGGCAGGCCATCCCACAAGCCGTGGAGCGCGGCGACGAAGAGATAGGCCAGCACAACAGCGCTCGAAAGCCGGAAATGATTCGGCGCGCTCGTGCGGAACAAGACAGCGCCCAAAATAGCGGTCCAGACACCATGCCCAAAGGGCGCCAGCAGACCACGCAACACCGTCTCGACAATCGACGCGCCAATCGCGCCATGGCTCAAAAGAAAAGCGGTAAAAGCATAACCGGTGCTTTCAAAGGCCGCAAAGCCCATGCCGACCGCGGTGCCCAACAACAGACCGTCAATGGCGGCGGTATGCCGATGGCGGCGCGCCAGCCAGATGACGGCCAGGATTTTGCAGCCTTCCTCGATTAAACCAATCGTCAAGGCACTGCCCATCGATAAACCTTGCGTAGAAAGACCCGGCACAGGCACCAGTAATGGTTCGAGCAACGAGGCGCCAAGCACACCGAGCAGACCGCCCACGATAAAACTTTGCGCAATCGAGGCCGGGGTCAGGGCGCTTAGATGTTGATGCTCATACAGAAACGTCACAAAGACAACGGGCACCAGAAAATTACCGATCAGGATAACGGTTGGGTATAAATTAGGATTGCGGGTTAAGACCATAACAATTGTCGTAATTAACTCAAGTTGTGACCTAGAAAAGGTGCGTATAGTGAATTAGAAAATCCATGAGTTCTCCGGTAAAGTTGTGGTTGCTGAGACAACAACGAACCAAGGAGGCACTCATGGACCTGCAAATTATACTCATTTATTGCTTGTGTGACGATTTGTTGAGAGCGATGCATCATCGAACAGA
>JAPLGZ010000218.1 GCA_026389895.1 Chloroflexota bacterium
GTGATAAGCGGTCACCGAGCCAATCGCCCCCACGATCAAAGCGTGCTGGATATTTTTTCGTTGGACCGCCTCGCGCAGACCGAGCAGAACATCATCTCCTTGGTTCAGGTGGATGACATGAAACCGTTTAAAATTACCTGAGTCAATGCGCATGCAAGTTCACCTTTCCTAGTTTTCTTTGCGCCCTTTGCGGCTTTGCGTGCGTAAGTCCTGTTTGCTTTAGCTCTCTTCACCTTCTTCTCCCTCTTCATCCTCCCAATCGGCATATTGGGCAGGCGCTTCGCCCACTTCCTCCACAAGCAATGGATACTCAGCATCAGGGGCGTCTTTATTGATGGCGTCTACCTTCACCTTAAAACGCCACTCATCGCCATAATCAAAGAGGTACATAAAGGTCTTACCCTTGCGCAAGCCCAAAGATTCAATCGTGGTGGTGCGCACATCGCCGGCCTCTTCTTCGTCATCGTCCAGCTCTTCCAATTCCTGATCCGTAATGTTTAAGATCTCGTCCAACTGATCGTCGGAGACAGATTCCATAAGGGTGTCGATGTTGCCGAGCATCATTTCGGCCATCTCGGCCGGCAGACCAGTCTGCTGGGCAAAGGCTTGGATAAATTGGTCGCGCATGGCCGGGTTATCTTTCAACGCCGCAAACATTGTGCGCATGTCTGCGGTCGTTGGCGCTGCCACGTCTTCGGCTTCTTCGAGATCTAAGGCTTCCGGGGCGGCCTCGTTCATACTCGTCACCTCAGACACTCCCGTAATCGTCAACATGTCCCCCCAGCCACCGGCATCTTCGGGCAGACTATATTCGGTGGCTCGGTCCCAGGCTTTGCCACTCATAAAGAACGAATAGAGGTGATCGTTGTCGAAGTCATAGGCCGCCTGAATCGCGTCATGCAAATTCTCTAGGGTGGATTCGGCGGGCAATTCAATTTTGCGCCAGACCCGACCATATTCGGGCAGCGAAACATGAAAAGTGTAAGTTTTCATCATAGCTCCTTTGGTCAACTTGCACTGATGACAAGCAAAATGTAGAAGATCAGTGCGCCATTTCTATTCCTAAAATTCGTAGGTCCTACGTTACTCTATCAAAACTTGCCTCATTGTACGTGGTCTTGCATGCAATAGCGTAATGAAAGCTTTAAACCGTTCTCCGTAACGCATAACGATACGTATTGGGTGATTGACCGCAATACTTTTTAAAAGCCATATAAAAATTACTGCTTGAACCAAACCCGGTCTGGATCGCAATGGTCAGGACATTGTCATCTGTGGTGGCCAACAGGCGTTGCGCTTGGGCAACGCGATACTGGATCACATATTCCAACAAACTTAGCCCGAAGACTCTTTTGAAGAGCTGCATGGCGTAATTAGGGTGCAGCCCAACCGAAGTGGAGATCGCTTCTACGGTCAATGGTTCGTCATAATGCTCAACGATAAACTTGGCCATCTGGCTCGCTTTGCTGTGGGTGGTATGCCCAGGCGGCGGATGACCGTTCAACTGGCTTTGGCGTGTATCAAGCGCCAAACGCCAGAGGCGCGCCTCAATTTCCATCAGGGCAATAAAGGCGCGATCGCCGCCCAAATCCGCATACCACCGTTGCAATAACAGCTGGTTATAGATCGTGTTTTCGCCATCATCCATGATCAAATCGCCGAAAAGTAGCGCTTGCGTAAAAGGTTGCGGCAGCTTCCAGGCCAGAAAAGTTTCGAGCGGGATGGTGACAAAATAATAGGTGCTGGTATGGCCCTCTACAAGTTGGTGGGGAATGGCCGCCCAAAAGAGCGCTAAACGCCCAGCCGGAATCGTAATCAATGTGTCGCGATGGAGATAAGTGATGGTCCCTTCGCAGACAAAATTCAGTTCAATTTCACTGTGCCGATGCGGACCTGGCATCAAACTGGGATTACCAAGCCAGGCACGTAACCCAAGACCACTTAGTAGATAGACCTGCTGTGAGAGCTTACCATTCTCTTGCTTCATTTATGCATACTTTCTCGCCAAATTCTCAACATCCGCTTAGGATTTAGGAGTCTGGATTATGAATACCGGACGAATCTCCACAATGCTTATGATATGCTGAATCGGTTGTTTTTCAAAACGGCGTTTTATGCCAACCGGTAGCGAGTTTCTTACGCTTCCCACTAACAACAGCCTGTTTTATCGATCCAAGTATTACTGGTATAATTCCTCCATCCGTACTTACCAAAGTAGAAATTCAGACGATCACCGCGCAAAAAAAGTGCACATGCGCGGTCTAACCTGAGTATTTTAAACAGCAGTTACCTGAATCTACGATCCATTCATTATCCAAAGGAGAAACCTAAATGAGTTCCCAACAACCCTCTCGCCTATCCCGGCGGGCCTTTCTGTCCGCACTCGGCACAGGGGCGACGGTTATTGCGCTGCAAGCCTGTGCCGCGCCCGTAGCTCCCGGCGCCGCGCCAGCCGCTAGTGGTGGTGCGGCCCAACCCGCCGCAGCTGGCGCCACGGAGATCAACGTCATCTACTGGGCGGATACCAACGAATCGTTCAAAGCAGTAATCGACGCCTTTACCAAAGAGACAGGCAAGACGGTTAAATACGAAGTTGCGCCAGCCGATTATTTGGAATGGCAGCAATTGATGACCACCCGCTTCGCTTCGGGCGACAAGGGCACGGACGCCTTCCACTGTGATGACTTCCAGGCCGCGATCTACGGTTCGGCCGGCTGGTTGACACCGCTTGAGCCGACTGTCGAGAAGTACAATATCGACTTGAAAGACTGGCCAGAGACGGTGCTCAAAGATATCTCCTCGTGGGACGGCAAGCTCTATCGCCTACCGTGGGGCAGTGACACCGAAATCTTCCTCTACCGCACCGACTTCTTTAAAGAAGCTGGCGTCAAACCACCCACGACGTGGAACGAACTACTCGAAGTCGCCACAGCCTTGACCAAAGGCGAGGAACGCTACGGCATCGCCCTCTGCGGCAAGAATAATGGCGTGCTGGGCAATGACATCCAACATTGGGCCAACCAAGCAGGCGGCGCCATCAATGCCTTGGACAAACCAGGCAGCCGCGAGGCGCTTGTCTTCTACAAAGAGCTCTTCTCCAAGCACAAAGTGGCGCCCGCTTCTGTGCCGCAAGATGATTACACTTCCGCCAACCAGGGTTTTCTGGATGGCAAATATGCGATGTGGTGGGTCTGGGACGGCTTCTATGGTGGATTCCGCAACAACAAGGATTTCTGGAAGGATCAAGTGTCGGCCTTCTTACCGCCCAAAGGTCCCGATAATGCCCAGACTGTCACTGGTTCGTGGGGCTGGGCGATCAATGCGCAGTCCGACAAACAAGACCTAGCTTCGGAATGGGTTGCCTTCACGGCTCGCCCCGAAGTGATGAAATTGCAGATTTTACGCGGTCGTGTGCCGGCGCGCATTTCGCTTTGGAGCGACAAAGAGGTGCAGGACAAGGCGCCATCCGCCCCCTTCCTGAAACAATTAGCCGACGCCGGCGCCCTGGTCAAGGCACGCCCGGTTACGCCCAGCATCCAGGAGATCTACGACGCCGCTGAACAGAATATCCACGCCTATCTGACCGACCAGGTGGACGTTGACAAGGCGATCACCGACGCGATGGCGAAGATCACGCCGATTCTAGAGCGCGATATGACGAAGAAGTAAAGATACGTGAGATTTTAGTGGCAGTCGCACGGTAAAACGTGAGGAATGATAAGTGATGAGTGAACAAGATTATTTGATCTCACTCATCACCTATCATTCCTCACCTATCACAGGAGTCTTTCTTGTCTACCCTATCCATTGCTAAAACGAAAACCAGTGCCAGGCCTTTCACAATGGCCGCGCGGCGCCTGCTATTGGCCTATGCGCTGGTCGCGCCAGTCGTGATCTGGCGGCTGAGTACATCCGTCTATCCATTTTTGCGCACCTTTTATCTGAGTTTTTTCGATAATAGCCCCGTGCGCCGCAGCTTTGACTATGTCGGGCTCGCCAATTATGTTGCCATGACCAAGGATAGCAACGTCACCGAATCGTTGTCTTTTACGGTCTTCTTTGCGGTCGTTTCGGTGCTTTTGCAAATCACGTTGGGGCTGGGCATCGCTGAATTACTCAACCAGCATTTTCACCTGCGCACGCTGGTGCGGACGATCAACTTGTTGCCTTGGGCGGTGGCACCCATTGTCACGGGGGCCGCGGCGGTCTGGGCCTTTAACCAGGATTACGGGCTGGTCAACGATATTATCTGGCGCATTTCTGGGCATCGTCCGCTGTGGCTGGTCAATGTGACCAGTGCGCGTTTTGCCGTCACCTTGACCGACACTTGGAAAAACACCCCTTTCCTGGCTGTCATCTTTCTGAGCGGTCTGCAAGGCATTCCCTCCGAAATTTATGAAGCCGCCAAGATCGATGGCTCGAATGGGCTCCGTTCTTATTGGTATATCACCCTGCCGCTGCTCATGCCATTGATCGTCTCAATGGCGATTTTTATTACAATTTTCCGCGTCTTGTCCTTTGAAATCGTCTATGCGCTGACTGGCGGCGGCCCAGGTTCCTCAACCTCACTGCTCTCCTACGTGGTCTATCTGCAAGGTTTCCGCGTGCTCAATTTCGGCTATGCTTCGGCTGTCGCCATGCTGCTATTTTTCATTGTACTTGTGATCGGCGTGCTGGGCTTTGGCCTGTTGCGCCGCGCCTGGAATCGACTGTAATATGAACACATACCGGTTGCGCCGCCTAGTCGGCAACATTTTATTTTATCTCCTGCTGGGCATTTTTGTGATTGTCATCATCCTGCCCATCTACTATATCTTTCTGACGGCCTTTACGAGCGGCGACAAGCTCTTTACCAAACCACTCTCCTATCTGCCGCAGACTTTTGCGATTGACCGTTTTCGCGCCGTCTTTGCAGGGTTGCCCATTCTCCGCTATATGTTCAATACCGTCTTCCTGGCCAGTGTTTCTACGGTGCTTGCGATTGCGGTCAGTCTACTCGCCGCCTATGCGCTGGCGCGCCTGCAATTTCCGGGCGCCAATGCGATCTTGGTGGGCTTGTTGGCGTCGAGCATGTTGCCCGGTTCGGCCACGGTGATCCCGCTCTTTCAAATGTACCAACGGCTGCAACTGATGGACACCCTACATGGTCTGCTTCTGCTCTACGGCAGTGGACTATTGCCAGTCACCGTTTGGGTGCTCGTCTCATTTTTGCGCCAGGTGCCCATCGAAATCGAAGACGCGGCCAAGGTGGATGGTGCGGGTTTCTTTGCCATGATGTGGAACATTATCTTACCCGTGATCCGCCCCGGCCTGGCCACGATGTTTTTGATCAATTTCATCGCCGGCTGGAATGAATTTTTTATTCCCCTGGTCTTTGCCCGCGGTCCCGCCGCCAAAGTGATTACAATGGCACTTTCCGAAGCGCAAATGATTGGCAGTTCCAGCCAATTTCATGCCGACTGGGGCAATATGGCCGCGGTCGCGATTCTCGCCACGATCCCGGTTTTCATCATCACTTTCCTCTTTCAACGCCAAATTGTCGAAGGCATCACCAATGGTGTCTTTAAATAGCAACTAAGGCGGAGCGCACCTCATTAGAATCCTGGACATATTCGCGTATTTTGCGGATGATCTTCCGGTATCCCTATGCTATGCTTTTAAACAACTTATTTGTCACAAGGAATCTCACCCCTGCCCTCCCCGTTTGGGGAGGGGGCTGATTGGTAGAAGGTAGAAACAGCTCCTTCTGTCCGCCCAACGGCGCCCTCCCTTACCAGGGGCGGGTAGGTTCCTGAAGCTTATTTTTCGTTCAACATCAATGAGGAGTTTATTAATCTATGGAGCCAAGAACCCCAACCCCGCTCGACAATTTTCTCTTCGATCTCAATGGTTATCTGATCTTGAGAAATGCCGTCGAACCCGCCTTGTTGGCCGAGCTCAATCAGGCCTTCGACAATTTTCCGGCGCTAGAGCAAGGCCAATGGTGGGGCAATGCCCAACGCCGCGACTACAACGGCGCGACGGGTTTTGAGTTACACAATTGCATAGAATCAGGCGAGCCTTTTGAGAAGTTAATTGACCATCCCAGTTGGATCAACTATGTACGCCACTATTGTGGCGAAGAGAAATCCTACGTCCAGGGCCTCTTTATTGACGAATGCATCGCCTCGATCCGGCGCTCGGGCGGACATCACCCCGTTCATTCTGGCGGATACCAAGGCGCGCTGCGCGGGCGTTATCTCTATGCGAATGAACTCTTTCGCTGCGGCCAGGTAAATGTGATCACCGCGCTCACTGACATTGGGCCAGAAGACGGGCCAACAATGGTCATCCCTGGCAGCCATAAGAGCAATTTCCCGCACCCGAACATGGGGAATTATGCCAACCTGGATCGGATGGATCAGTTGGAAGGCGCGATTCCTGTGTTGCTTAACAAAGGGGACGCCGTATTATTTGTCGATGGCTTGATGCACGGCGGCGGCAGCCGCACCAGCCTAGAAGGTGAACGGCGAGTGACGATCTATCGTTATGGTGTTTCGTGGGGTTCCTCGCGCTATGGCTATGAATATTCACCGGCCCTGCTCAACCGATTGACGCCTGAACGCCGTAAGATCCTGCAACCCATTGCCCCAAATCGCCCGCCTAATGCATAAGTGACTTAGAGCGTCAGACATAAAATAGCGGTAGACGCGCATGCGCGTCTACCGCTATTTTATGTCTGAC
>JAPLGZ010000472.1 GCA_026389895.1 Chloroflexota bacterium
AAATGGGCATTGCCAGCGCCAGACGCATTCTGGAGTTGATGAACCAGGAGAGCGATTTGGATGAAAATGTCCAAGGTCATCGCGATACGATCAAAGGCGATCTGGTATTCGACAATGTCTCCTTTAGCTATGACGGTCACCCTGTGCTAAAAATTGTCAGTTTTCGCGCCATGCGCGGGCAGACGATCGCCATTGTCGGCCAGAGTGGCTCCGGGAAAAGTACACTGACCAAACTGGTCAATCGCACCTATGATGTGGAAAATGGCCGCATCTTGATCGATGGCGTCGATGTGCGCCAATGGAGTCTCGATTCATTGCGCTCACAGATTTCGACCATTGAACAGAATATCTTTCTCTTTTCGCGCACGATTAGCCAGAACATTGCCTTTGGGCTGGGTCAAAAAGCCAATCCCGTGGCGATTGAACAAGCCGCCCGCGAGGCCCAGGCGCACGATTTTATCCAACACTTTGCCGACGGCTACGAAACAGTGATCGGCGAGCGCGGCGTCACCCTTTCTGGCGGACAACGGCAACGGTTGGCCATTGCGCGCGCCCTGCTCTCCGAACCACGGATCCTGATTCTCGACGATTCGACCAGCGCCATCGACAGCGCGACCGAGGATGAAATTCAGAAGGCGATTCTGCGCGTGCTGGAAGGCCGCACGACCTTATTGATCACCCACCGGCTGTCACAAATTCGCTGGGCCGACCACGTATTGGTCCTCAAACAAGGCGAAATAATCGACCAAGGTACACACGACGAATTGCTTGCAAGATGTGAGCTCTATCAGCGGATTTTTGCGCGCTACAACTAATCTTATCGCAGAGACGCAAAGGCGCAGAGCACGGCAACCGCAAAGAAAATGCTTTTGCAATTGCTTTCCTTTGCGTCTCTGCGGTAAGCAGGTAAATTTTCATCGAGGAGGAAACAGCGATGGGCTTTGTGATGGATGGCTTGGATGCGGAAGCCTACGACCGCGATTATTCGGACCGGGTCTTACTCCAACGAATCTTAGGATACTTTAAACCTCAAACCAAACGGATGCTCTTTGTCGCCGGCATGATTCTGCTCACTTCGGTGGTCGATATGGCATTGCCACTGTTGCTCTCACGCGGCGTAACGCAGATGAGCCAACAGATCACCATGCGCAATGTGGTTGGCTTGGTGCTGGCCTTTTTGCTCGCCGCGGCCTTCTCGTGGGCCTTCAACTTTTTGCGCCAATGGTATACGAATCGCATTGTCGGCGACGTGGTGTTACAAATGCGCGAGAATGTCTTTGGCGCCGTGATGCAGCGCGATATGTCATTCTTTGATGAGTTCTCTTCTGGGAAAATTGTCAGCCGCGTCACGTCGGACACGCAAGACTTTGCGACGGTTGTCACGTTGACATTAAGCTTGTTGAGCCAGGTTCTTTTGGTCGTTTTGATCGTCGGCGTGCTCTTTTACATTGATGCCCAACTTGCATGGCTGACGATGATCATGGTGCCGTTGGTCGTTGCCGTGGCGCTCAGTTTTCGCTATATTGCGCGCCTCACCACACAACGGGCACAGCGGGCCTCTGCCCAGGTCAACGCCAACGTGCAGGAGATGGTGAGCGGGATTGCCATCGCCAAGAATTTTCGCCAGGAACAGACGGTCTACAATGATTTTAAGCAGGTGAACGAACAGTTTTATCAGGTTCAGTTCCGTCAAGGGTTAGTCTTTAGCAGTATATTCCCCGCATTGGTGGCAATTGCTGGCCTCGGCACCGTCATTGTGGTCTATTTTGGCGGGCGCAGCGTGTTGGGCAATCGGCTATCGGCGGGCGAATGGTATCTCTTTGTCCAGGCAGTCGGCCTCTTTTGGTTCCCATTGACCAGCATTGCTTCATTCTGGAGCCAATTTCAACTAGGCTTATCAGCCAGCGAACGAGTCTTTGCCTTGATCGACGCGGAGCCACGCGTGGTTCAGACCAGCCACGATCCGATCCCAGTGGTAAAGGGGCGCATCGAGTTTCGCCATGTCGATTTCCGTTACACAGAGCAGGAGACGGTGCTTGCTGATTTCAACTTCACCATCGAGGCGGGTGAAACTGTAGCGTTGGTGGGCCACACAGGTGCGGGTAAATCAAGCTTGGGCAAGTTGGTGGCGCGCTTTTATGAGTTTAATAGCGGGCAATTGTTGATTGATGACAAGGATATTCGCTCGTTTGATCTGGACAGTTATCGTCGTCACCTGGGCATTGTGCCGCAGACGCCATTTCTCTTCTCGGGAACGGTCGCTTCTAACATTCGCTATGCCTGCCCAGAAGCCAATGATGAAGAAGTGATGGCCGTGGCTCGGCAGATCGGTGGCGGCGATTGGCTGGATGCCCTGCCCGGTGGGCTAGAAACAGAGGTTGGCGAAGAAGGAAATGCGCTTTCCATGGGCCAACGCCAACTGGTGGCGCTGGCGCGCATCTTGTTACAAAACCCATCGATCCTGATCTTAGATGAAGCCACCGCCAGCGTTGATCCGCTGACCGAGGCACAGATTCAGGAAAGCCTGGAGGTGGTGCTAGCCCAACGCACTGCCATCGTGATCGCCCATCGTCTTTCGACGATCAAGCAGGCCGACCGGATTATCGTGTTGCGCCAAGGTGCCATCATCGAAGAGGGCAACCACGAAGCCCTCATGGCACGCGGCGGCCATTATGCCGAGTTGTATAACACCTACTTCCGCCACCAGTCGCTGGACTATATCAACTCGTGGCATAAGAAGCTCGCGATCGACCCCGTTGAGATCCCGGAGCGATAGTTTTGTCTAGCGCATAGATGTCTCGGCGCGGCTATGATAGACGGTTGACTAACATAGCCGCGCCACGGCTTGTCTTTATGGCAGCGCTAAGCCATAAAACAGGCCTGGAAAATCTCGTCTACATGGCGATGGTCGGTGCCACAACAACCACCAAGGACAGTGACGTGCTTTAATTTCTGCAAGAGTTGACGATGCTGGCGGCCCAGTTCTTTGGGATCGCCCATATCAATTTCTGGACTCTCATTTAGCTCAGCATGGCTCTTGGTAGAGGCATTGGCGCGCAGACCGCGAATTCTGGCCAGCCACGGTTCGCCACTGTTCAAAATCGTTTCAAAATGGGTGGGATGCGCACAATTGATCATGTAGTAGACTGGGGTGCTGTCGGTTGCTTGATCGACCGCGTGGATGACGTCTTGGAGCGTTTGGCCGGTAGGCAGCCTGCCGTCCGTCTCGACCGTGAATGAGATGGCCACCGGCATACCCAGCGACTGAGCAGCTTGGGTGATGCCAATGGCTTCTTCTACATAATTCATCGTAATCGCAGCAACCATATCAGCGCTTGTCTCACTAAATGTGCGGATCTGGGCCAGGTGATAGTCAGCCGCTTCCGCCACCGACATCAGGTTGGTGGGACTATAGCCATCGCCACGTGGACCAATGCAGCCGCTGATCACCATCTGGCTCTTTTCCGTTTCAAACGCTTGACGTATCTCTTCCAACAACTTGATGGCCTTTCGATTCACAGCGGCCAATGTGCTGGCCGAATAGCCCAACCTGGCGCCCCAATCAGCATTGGCGCGCCAGGTTGGGCTTTCCAGAATCATGCCGACCGCGTACTTTTGCGCCAGGGCAGCATAGATGCGGTAATAATTGTCCAGCGCCTGATACCCTTGCGGATCAGTTAGTAAATGAAAAGCGGCAAAATCAGGCAGGTCAAAACCCTCATAAAAAATGAGCGTTGTTTCAAGACCACCGTCCGTGAGAAAGATTTTGTCCGCTAGTTGTGGTAGGTTGTTTCGATAGCGTACCATCTGTCAAATTTCCTTTCAGACTACCGCCGCATAGATTGCCGCGCGCGGTTTCCACACCCGATTCAAATAAACCTTGTTCCCATCCAACCGCAACGCTTAGCCGATCAATGTCTACCCGCGAATGGCTCACCCTTGGCCCGTGAGCGTTCACCCTAGGGCTTATCTGCGAGGTACTCGAAGGTGGGATACCAAGCCGCATGTCCAGCAATAGCGTTTATACCAAATTATTGGCAGGGTTGCAAGGGCAAGTCTATCCTTGTCGCTTTCTCACCAAGCAGTTGATCCATTGGCATAAACGCTATTGTTTGTAGATTTGTCGTCTTCCATTGGGTGACGCTTGTTAATAGCGGGACGCCGTCAAAGTCACATCGGCGTGTTGCCAGGCAACCTCAAATTGCTTTTGCACTTCCGCTGCTTCGGCCTTTTTGCCCTGCGCCGTTAGACTTTGCTCTAACCCAAAGAGTGACCAACCATTTTTCGGATATTGGACCAGATCAACACGGTAGACCGCTTCTGCATCCGCCGGCCGGTCGGCGGCCAACAACAGTGCGCCCAAAGTTTGACGCAGAGAGAAGTAAAAGGCGGGCGGTTCGATGTAAGCCAGATTATCCTGAATTTTTACCCCTTCCTCCAGTTCAGTAACCGCCTGCGTAAAGTCGCCTTGCGCAGCGCTTAGCTCCCCAGCCAGGGTATGAGCTTCCATTAGCAAGATTTGATCGGCACTCGCGAACGAGTAGAGGACCAGCGCTTTCATCTCGTTTGTCGTGGCAATGGCCTGGAGCGCGGTCAACTCCTGCGTGGCTTTGGCCAGATCCCCCTGGCGCACAAAAGCCAAACCGCGAGCATAGTGCCAGGCGCCAGTGGTGTATTGGTATTTTGCCTCTGGCTGCGGCTGCGCAAGGATCTCTTTCCACTTGCCGAAGCGAGCCAGCACAAAGAGCGGCATTGGCTGGAAATACTCAAAATACGTCTGCTCATACAGCGCTTCAGGAATCTCTTGCACTAGTTTATTGGCCGCCTCAATGGCGACTTTACTGTTGCCCTCCATCTGGGCGGCGGCCAGGAGAAAGTCCACGTTATGATTGTAGTAGGCGGCCGGATACCATGCCGTAAGCTGTATACCGCGGTCCGGCAGATACGTTTCATCGGTGTGGATCGCGTGTTCGTTGGCCATCACGGCATCGTCATAGCGGCCCACACGCCAGTAGACGTGGGCGGGCATATGCACCAGGTGACCAGCCCCCGGCACCAAATGCGCCAGCCGTTCGGCGCTGGGGATCGCCCGTTCGTTATCCGTTGAAGCCTCAACGGTGTGAATATAAAAGTGGTTGGCGCCAGGATGATTGGGATTGGTGGCCAGCACGCCCTCTAGCGTAGCGATGATCTCGTTGGTATATTCGGTGGGCTGACCGTCTTTAGTCCAAAAATTCCAGGGCGTCAAGTCCATGAGCGCTTCGGCAAAAAGTGTGGCCGCATCGGCGTCCGCAGGATAGGCTTTGGCTAGCTTACGCATAGCGTCGGCATACGCTTTGTCGAGGGCGGCGCAGTCGGCAGCAGGGTCACTGCTATAGCGTTTGCTGAGGGCTTGAATATAAGCCTGTTCCTCTGCACTTGCCTTCGGCGCCAGTTCGAGCGCCTTTTGCAGGGCCTCCCAGGCTTGGGGCACGACCGCGGGATCCATCGGTGCGTTGATGTTGGAGCCAAGGGCATAAGCAATGCCCCAATAACACATGGCGCATGTTGGATCAAGCGTGATCGCATCTTTGTACGAGCGGATCGCCTCGGCGTGATTGAAACCATAGGTCAGAATAAAGCCTTCATCAAAATACTTCTGTGCCAGTGGTGAACTGGTG
>JAPLGZ010000389.1 GCA_026389895.1 Chloroflexota bacterium
TTGCCGCCGGTCTAATCCGTCAAGGCGTTCCTCTAGGAAGTTGACCAGACCGGCCAGCCGTTCTGTCTCAAATGTCTGCCAGCTCTGGAGGACCCTATGCAATAGACTGAGCAGTTCATAGAGTTGGACGCGTCGGTGTAATTGTTCGATATTTTGCAGCGAATAGCCGAGTTCAACGGTGTAGGTATGTAAAAATTGCGTGCAAAATTGATCCGCTAGCCGCTGATTGCGTTCATGGACTGTTTTATCAGCAGAATTGGGTGCGGCGTCCCACACGATCAAGCGTAAGCCAGCCTGGAACTGGCCGAGGTCAAGCGCAGGTTCGGCCTGGCAGATGTAGTCAAAATCCATTAGACCACAGGCGGTCTGGTCGAAAAGGGGTTGGTTAGGGGTGAAATTACCGTAGCTGAAAGAGAGTGGCAAAGCCGTGGTTGTGGCTGCAAAGTCCATAATAGTGGAGAGCCCGATGGTGAGGCGACTGGCCAATGCTGGCGAAAGCAGCCGGACATGGGCGATCTCTGCCTGCAAGCTCGCTAGTTCGGTTGCCAACAGCCGCGGCTCGCCTAGGGCAATCTTAGCGGTATGCAAGGCTGTCGCGATGCGGGCGCTGGCGTCAAGCGCTTTTTCCCAGGTTAACACACCAGGCTGGGCTGGCAACATGGGTTGCTCGTTGGCGAGCCGCTGCAAGTGGGTAGTGAGTAGTTGGGGCAGTTGCGGCAGACCGCGAATCGGTTCGACGAGCACAAGTTGAAGCGCCGGCTCATAAACGACAAAATGGGGCAGTTGGAACCGGTACGTCATATTGTTGGCTTGCATGCGCTGGCGTAGCGCCGCCAAAATGGGGCCGGTTAGCTTACCACGTCCGTGCGCCGTCACCTTACCATAGAGCACCTGGCGTCCGCTTTTACGCGTATTGGCCAAATCACCATCGATCTGATAGCGGAGTCGGCAGTAATTTTGTTGCGCATAGTCAGTTACATGGATCACACACTCGTTGATCAGAAAGCGCCTGTTCTGCGCTTCGGGCAAGATCGTTTGGAACAGATCGATCATCTGGTCTGGGTTGGTTAAGGTGACGAGCGTGGGTAAATGGCGATCCAGCGGGAAAAGCTGGACAACCATATTGAGCTCAGGCAGCGGTGCGAATGGCTTCACAAAAGCCGCGCTCTCGAGCGATTCGGTGATTTGGTCTGCCAACGGGAGTAATTGCTGGAGATAATCTTTGGCAGAATAGGGCGTAGCAAACAGGCGCGCCAGCAGCAGTGACGACCATGTCTGCCCAGTCGCATGTTCGCGTACTTCTATGGCATACGCCAACATACAGCCTTCGCTTGTCTGGTAGCTAGCTTTTCTGATGGTACAGCGTGTAATTGTGTAGGCGCGACTGCGCAATGGACCAATCAGCGCGGTTTGGAGGCAGAGGCGCATAGCTTCTGGATCCAATGCCGTGGTGATGCTCGGAAACTGTTTCAAGAGTTGCGGACTGTCAATCAACGCAAGTGCTTCGTTAATCGCCTGTAATTCATCTGTTGTCTCCGCAATTTCTACAGATAATGGGGCGTTGTTTAATGGCAGATCGGCGTTTGTGGCGACCAGGGGTTTCTCATTCGTCCGAATCTCATTCGTCCGAATCTTGTTCGTCCGAATCTCATTCGTCCGAATCTCGGTGATTTTGTCATCCTGGAGTACGATAACTTGGTTGGCCTGTTCGATCTGGGTCTGATCATGCACAATCAGGAGGATGGTTTTACCTTGCATCAAGGTCGCGAGGGCGGCTGCTACCAGTGCATGGTCGTCACCCCAATCAGTAAGTGGGGGCTCTAGCACCAGGATCGGGGCCTTACGCAGCCACGCACGTGCCATCGCAAGGCAGTAGCGGGCCGCGGGGGTGAGTGTAGCGTCTGGCTCGCTGAGTAAGGTGGCATAACCGCTGGGTAAATTTTCGATAAAGGCGTGGGCATTGGCTTGCTTAGCCGCCGCCATAATCTCCGATTGCGTCGCCATGGGGCAGCCATAAGCAATGTTCTCCGTTACGCTGCCATCGAACAAGAGTGGCTCTTGTAGCATCACGTCTAGCTCGGTGAGTAAGGGTGGCTGGGTTGATGCTGGCGGATTACCATGACCAATCAAGATTTGTCCGCGCCTGGTCACCTGTAAATTCGCCAGCAATTCGGTGATAATTCGGCTGCTGCTGGCTGGCGGACAGACAATGGCCAACATTTCTCCTGGATTAAGGCTGATCTGCACATTTTGCAAAGTTTGAGACGGTTGGTTAAGTGCCGGCGGCGTCTTTTGCGCCGCCATTGGCGGACGAAACGGTGTGCTATGCGGGCGCGTGGCGGGCGCGGTTAACAGCCCGTGCACCGGTTGGATGCGCTCTGGGCTGGCTTGCTCGGGGATGGTAAAGTTAGGGTCCAGCAAAGCCCCGATGCCAGCCAGGCTGGCATAAAGGGGGTCAAGTTTGTTCCATGCCTGAATCAGTTGGCGTAGTGGCTTAAACAGTCGCTGAATGAGCAGAATCGAAATCAACAACAGGCCAACCGTAAGGCTAGCTTGGTTAACCAACCAGATGCCTAGCCCGGCCAGCAGCACCATCACAAAGAATTCGATGGCTTTGCTACGCCAGATGAATTGTGCCCGCTGTGCCGCCGCTTGCCGGGCCAGCATCAGGGTTCTTTGATTGTACTCAGCAAAGCGATGCTGCGTGTAACTTTCATTGCTGTAGGGCTGGACAAGGCGCACCGGTAAGAGGAGTTCCTGTGTAATCGTCGCCAGATCATGCTCCTGGCCTTCTTTTGTTGGCACGGCTGGCGTAAGCTGATGGGCAAAATGCTGATAAAAGAGTGCTAACAAAAGAAGGCCGATGCTACTCAAGAACGCCATTTCGAGCGAAATGAGCATGAGAAAAAGTAAGGCGCCGATGATCAGAAACCCATGGCGAAGACTTGCCGGCAATAGGCTAGTCACAAAATTTTCGACGGCAACCACATCGCGCGCGGCCCCGCTCAAAAATTCATTGATCTCTTTTGTGTCTTGGCTATTGTTCTCTTGACTATTGTTCTCTTGACTATTGTTCGAGATCTCCTGAAGATGGCTAAAGAGGGTCATCCGCAACTGATAACCCAAACGTTGCCCACAGTTAGCCAACACTAACTCTGCCCCGGTATTGGTGAGACTATGGAGCAAGGCTAGCAAGACAATGATGATCAGTAGGCCAAGGCTGGTCGTAAACAAAGGCGAGATCAACGTTGGCTGCGCTAATTGCGCCAAAAAATCGGGCTGGTGTGCTAGCAGATAATCGAGCAGATAGGCCACCGGGCGCCACACAAAGATTGCCGCGACTGTGCTAAGGAGTAAGAGCAAAAAGGCTAGCGCAAACCACTGATATTGACCAACTAGACACTGGCCAAGCAGCCTTAGCCCATTGCGAAAATGATTCTGCTGGCGAGGTAGCTTCTGTTGCGTTGGGAGCAACGGCTGTAGATGATAAACTTGAATTGAATGGCTCATGCCTGAACTTCTCCTGATCGGCAATGCACATAACGCAGGCGCGGTGTGACAACTCATTGACCGAGCCATCAAATAACCTCGATCAATTGAATAAAGGTGCTTCCATGAAGAACAGGTGCGGCTCCACCATTCGTTGCACGCATAGGCCCATCCAGGCGTTGTATGAGCGGCGTGAGGCTTCTCTTGGCAGCAAGCGGCGCCGCTCACCTTCGACGGATGAGCGGTAATAAAATAGACTGGTCTACGAGGCGATAGATGTATTACAAAGATAAGCGATTTTTCAAGTATAACAGATTGTAAAAAAAAAGAACTTACAGAATCCTTGCTATTGTATGAAACTGGTAAACCTTGGTTTTAACTATAGAGGATATGGTGCGCGTAAAAAAGTAG
The DNA here is from genome assembly GCA_026389895.1 of Chloroflexota bacterium. Lineage (GTDB taxonomy): Bacteria > Chloroflexota > Anaerolineae > Caldilineales > Caldilineaceae > JAPLGZ01. The sequence goes on from JAPLGZ010000389.1 coordinate 3,901, forward strand.
TGACACAGAGAAATAACAACGCAACTGTGGCAAAACCCACCCATGGGGGTTGGATAAATAGCCCAGCCCGCTGGGCGCGCAACGGGTTAAATCAGAAAATTAATTTACGGACTTTGTTGAAAGGATAAACGATGGACCACAATACCCGCATCATCCTGCGTCCGGCCACCGAAGCCGATTTGTCCCAGATAATGGCGTTGGATCAGGCGATCTTTGGGGCTTATGGCGCTGCCGAAGACCCCGTCGTGATCGGCGCGCGCCTTGCGGTTTTTCCGGCAGGCTGTGTGGTTTTAGTGGAGCAGACCAGCGAGGGCGTCGTGCTGGGGTATCTCACGACCGAAAAATGGGCCACCGCACGTGAACCAGCCCTGGATGAAGATCCCCACCTAACCCACAAACCGGATGGGCGAATCTTAAATATTACCACGTTGGCCGTGGGGCCTGCTTATCAAAACCGGGGCTTTGGCGAGATTCTCTTGCAACACGCAATCGCCATCGCGCGCCGTGAGCAATGTCCGCAGATTCTCTTGGAAACCGCCCATGCCGAACGTTTCTATCGGCGGCATGGATTCACAAAAGTAGGTGAGCGCGAGCAACGTGGCATTCCATTGCACATTATGCAATGGTTGCTCCCACCACTTGTGCCGCCCGTTACAGTATTTGGCGAGGAATAGGCTAGAATTCTTGTAATAGGGGCTGGTAGGGAGGAGGGATACAGAATACGGGATTAGATGCTTTCGCCGTCTGCCCTACTGAGTGCCGTAATCCTGTATTCCTCCTCCCTCACCTGAACCAATGTGTACCCTGCGTTTCCATTTTGCTCCATCAACGCCTCCCCTTAGCTTGGAAAGGAAATCAATATGCCCGTTCGAAGATTATGGTTGTTTGCGGCTCTGTTATTGCTGGTTGGTTGTACACCGATCCATGCCCCAACCAGTTCATCCAGTCAGGATCAAGACCAACTGAGTGTAACCACATACACGTTGGCTAATGGCTTGAAAGTTATTCTGGCGCCCGACCATAGCGCGCCGACCGTGGCTGTGGACGTTTGGTATCACGTGGGTGGCATGAATGATCCTGCCCAGCGCAGTGGCTTCGCTCACTTGTTTGAACATATGATGTTCCAGGGCTCAGCTAACGCGCCCAAGGGTGAAATGGATCGGCTCAACGAAGCGGTTGGTGGCTCAAACAACGCCTATACGACCATCGAGCACACCTCCTATTATCAAGTGATGCCCGCCAACCAACTGCCGCTGGCGCTCTGGTTGGATGCGGATCGCATGGCGGCGCTTGATATCAATCAAGTGAATCTCGACAATCAGCGCGATGTCGTGATCGAAGAATACAATCAGCGGGTCAGCAATTCACCCTATGGCGAGGCTGTGCAAACCCTCAACACCTTGGCTTATGACTACGCCCCGTATCACAAACGGGTGATCGGTTCGGTGGCTGATTTGCGCCGGGCCTCGCTGGCCGATGTCACGCAATTTCATAACACCTATTATGCCCCGAATAATGCCACCCTGGTTGTTGCCGGTGATATAGATCTGGATACTGCCCGCAACCTCATCGCGGAATTTTTTGGCGACATTCCTGCCAAACCGCAACCGCCCGCTGCACCAGCTTATGCGCCCGCACCGCTGAGCGCGCCGCAGGTGATCAGTATGACGGATAGCCTGGCGAATGTACCCGCCGTTTTGATCGGGTATAGTGTGCCGCCGCGTAAAGACCCCGATTATCCAGCCGTCGAATTGTTGGCCAATATTTTGGGCAATGGCAATTCAAGCCGGCTGGCCAAACTCTTGGTCGACAGTGGCGCGGCCCAAGAAGCCTCTGCTGGGACCTCGGCGAACCGTGGCCCGAGTCTATTTAGCGTTATTCTCGTGCCGAACGCGGGCACCGAAGTTGCCACGCTTGAGCAGCAATATGATGAAGCGCTACAACAGATCGTCAAGGAAGGCGTGCAGCCTGCCGAACTGGAAAAGGCGATCAATCAATTGCGCAGCCAGCAACTGGCGGGGCTAGAGACCGCCTATGATCTGGCCGAAGCGGTGCAGAGCGCCAATTTCTACCTGGATGATCCCAGCGCGGTCTTCACCGAACTAGAGCGTTATCGCAGCGTGACCTCGGCCGATTTGCAACGGGTGGCCAGCCAATATCTGGCGCCCGAACTGCGCACGGTGATCAATGTGCATCCTGGCGCTGCCGCAGAACAACCTCCAGCAGTTCAGGCCACCGCCGTGGTCACGGACCAGGCCATGCTTACGCAGACGGCATCCCTCACGCCTACCACCCAAACAAGTGTTACCTTTGTGTTAAAACAAAAAACACCTCCTGCGCCGCTGCCCAGCACTTCATTCAAGCTGCCCAATATTCAGGAGAAAAAGCTAAGCAATGGCCTGAGCGTCATTGTGATCGAACGGCCAGAATTGCCGCTGCTCTCGGTTGATCTCTATTTGCCAGGCGGTGAAAGCGCCGTACCTGCCGCCAAAAGTGGCTTGGGCACGCTTACGGCCAACAGCTTGACGCGTGGCACCCAGACGCGGACGGCCCAGGAAATTGCCGAATCGATCGAACAAGTCGGTGGCTTTGTGGGGGCGAGTGTCACGCGGGATCTCCTCTCTGTTGGCGTCTTTGCCCTGAAAGAGAATACCGATCTGGCCTTTACGCTGTTGGGTGATGTGGCGCTCAAGCCAACTTTCCCCGAAACCGAAGTTAAGAATCAACGCGAAAGCCAGGCCACCAGCTTGCAATTTAGCCTGGCCGATCCTGGGTCATTGGCCCAACGCGCTTTTTCCAACCTGGTCTATGGCAACCACCCCTATGGCAACTTGTCTAGTGCCAAAACCATTCAAGCGCTCACCCGCCAAGATGTGGCCGACTTCTATCAATCTCAACTTGATCCACAGCGCGCCTTTCTAATTGTCGCCGGTGATATCACCGTGGATGAGGCTGTTCAACAGGCCGAGAAGACCTTCGGCCAGTGGCAGACGACAACCGCCAGCCAACCTGTCACCTATCCACCAGTGGCCGCGCCGTCTGGCCAGCAGATCTATCTGATCAACCGACCCGGCAGCAGTCAGGCCCAATTCTTGATTGGTAACATCGGTGCGGCTGGCAACGATCCAGACCGTTATGCCCAGGCGGTTATGAATGATATCTTGGGCGGTGGCGGCTTCACCTCTCGGCTGATGCAAAATATCCGCGAAAAGTTGGGCTATACCTACGGGATCTCTTCGGGGCTAAACTATCCGGCGGACCGGGGGCTCTTTAGAATTAGCGCCGCCGTGCGTAACGACGTGGCCGATAAGGCATTGACGGCGATTTTGCAAGAGGTGCAACAGATGCAAGATCAAACGATCAGCACCGAGGAACTGAACGCCAAGAAAACGGGCCTGATTGGGAGCTTTGCTTTGCAACTGGAGACCTATCAATCCATTGTCGATCAGATGGCCTCGCTCAAATTGCGAGGTCTACCACTCGACACGCTCGCCAACTATCCAACCGCCATCGAAAAGGTCACCGCTGCCGACGTGCAAGCCGCCGCGCAAAAGGTGATCCAGACCAAAGATTTCGTGATTGTCGTTGTGGGTGACGCCAGTGTGATTCAGAAACCGTTAGAATCTGTGGCGCCGGTCAAGGTGATTGAGGCGCGGTAGGCAGAACGCAGAATTGAACAGGCCAGGAACGTCTAGACGTTCCTGGCCTGTTGGGGGATAATCATATCTGGTGAACAGCGTAGGGGCATGCGGTTGGCAGCGCATCCGACGATTGATAAACGCTTAAATACCCTTCGCTGCCGATTGCGTGCCCGTGCGCACCAAACAAAAGTAAAGACGGGCACGCAATCGGCAGCGAAGGGTGATCAGGGACAAAATTAACATTAGCCCGCCGCCGACCGCATGCCCCTACGCTTGTCCAAAGCTTTACATTATGATGACCGAATCGTCACGATACGAGATATCTGCTTTTCGCACTGTGCCCTCCGGTGCTGACTCAATCTTAACCATAGCCGACTCTTCTGGTGTTAACATTAAAAACTCGGCTACTGTGCCGATTTTCCAGCCTTCTGCTTCCAATCGCTCACGTTTGGTCTTTTCTCTCATTCTCAGCCTTTTATATGTAGCTATTACATTTTCTCAGATTGAACGTCATCCTACAGTTAAACGCAACGCTTGCCCCTGCTCAATCCGCGTGACCCCCGCCAGATTGATTGTTCCATCCGCCTGGGTAAAAGCTGTCGTCTGCGCACCCACACCCACCGATTTTACCGTCTGATTGGCCAGGAATGGCAAGCGCAACGTCTGTAGATCCAAGTGACCATAGAGCAGACGCACCTCGACCCCATTCGCGCCCATTTCGAATTCGCCCCAGCCCGAATCGAGCGACCAGAAGCAGCGGAATTGCCCATTGTCCGGGCGCACGGGGTTGAAGCCAAGCAGGTGCTGCACCATGTCGAACTCGAAACCGCTAAAGGCGTTGAGCAGCGCGTACGAGGCCATCGAACGTGCATAATTGCTGCCACACTCGAACTCATTCCACGGGTTGCGCCGTTCACCGTCGTACCGTTTTCGTAACGCTTCCACGCACGTCATGCCCTCGTCCACCAAGCCGGTCTGGATCATGTGGATGGCCGCCGAATACTCAAAACCGTTCATCGTCTCTTGCGAATAGGGGGCAGGGATCAGCGGCTTTTGTGAGCCTTCCGGCCAGGCGCAGATCACGAGCCCGCCTTCATCGTTCAGGCAGAAGATGCGGCATGGGTTGTAGACATCGCCCATCACCGGCACGAAATTATATTTAAAAATGGCGGCGTTGGCTTTCTTTACCTGTTCGGGGTCGAAGATTTCGCCCAGACCGTAGAGGCTGGCATGCCATTGCGCCAAGAGTTGGTCGATGCTACTGCCTTCGGCAATTTGATATTTGATCTCTTCGTGTTCCTCATTCCAATAAGCCGACAACGTGTTTCCACCCTGGATCAACACCTCATCTTGGGCAAAGGCTTCGACGATCTGCTTATCCTTTAGATCGATGCGCTGAATATAATATTCGCCATTAAAAAGGTGTTCGTCTACCCACGCCTTGCCTTTGGCAAAGATGGCGCGATATTCATCGGCCGCGGCTTGATCCCCCACATGCTCGGCCATTTCGGCGCCAGCTTTCAAGGCGCCCAGATAGAAGCCACTGAGCCAGGCGTTCGGGCCAAAAAGTTCCATGTCGAGCGTATGGTGCTGACGTCCCATCAGGACGCCGGTTTTGTCGGGATCCCAGCGGTCTTCGTTGGTCGGCGCCCAGGTAAACTCGATTGATTTTTTTACCGCTGGCCAGAGCAGGCGCAGCCACTCACTGTCACCCGAGATCTTCCAATCGCGATAGATCTTGAGGACGCCGCCAAACTGTCCATCGGCGCAGGCGCGGAATTTCCAATGCCCGATGCCAATCGGCAACTGGAGGCGGAATGGCATACCACCGTCTGCGCGCAGATTGTAGACATAATCAGCAGTGCGCATCGAGCGTTCTAATTTGGGGAAGAGAAAAGGCAGCGCCTGGGCATAATTCCAGACATGGGTGCAACTGCCTTCACAGCAACCTTCGGTCGGATGCACACCTTCCCAACCGTAGAAGGTGCCATCTTCCAGGCGTAAAACGGTCGACGACTTAAGAATGGAAATGTTGGCCGAGACAGCGTCCAGCGCGGCGGGTGGCAAATCCGAGGCGAAGAGCGCATCATGGTAGCGCTTGGTCTCCGCGTAAAGCCGATCCCACTGTGACAAGGCGTACTCGGCGCTTGCACGCGAATCTTGCCAGAGCGTGGCATAATAGTTCTTCCACGTAGATTTTGGCGGCATGTAGTCCTCGCCCATATCATCGCGGTCAATGCTCGTGCCAGAGACGGGCTTCCAATAATTCTCACAATTGGGGAAATTCCAGGCAATCACAAAGCGGATCTGTTTGGTCTCACCCGGTGCAATTGAAACATGGGCGGCCAGCAGACCTTCGTTGCGTTCGCCCGCTTTGCCTGGTTCGTAGACGCGATTTTTGAACAAGCCCGGCGTCGTAAAATCGCGCCAGTAGACCTCCACGCTGTCGAACCACGCCCCACGAAACCAATATTGTTGCCAAGAGACTTCGCCTTCCGTGTGATCGGTGGCCAGCGTGAGGTCGCCATATTTAACCGAATCGGGGGGGACGCTGTCCGAACGCAGATGCAAGGCGTGCATGGTTGGGCTTGTGACAATCGTGTTCAGATTATTGGCCGGCAGCGGATTGGCCAGCACCCCGGCCAGCGTATAGGTGAGCGTCTCTTGTGTCGTGTTGGTGATGCTGAATTCAAAGAACGCAGCAGGAATGCTCGAATCTTGGTCGTTGAGCGGGATCAACGGGTTGAAGGCGAGCAGCTTCACTTGCCCAGGAAAGCGATCTTCGTGGTAGGTTAATTCCGCCAGCGGATATTCGCCTTGGAAATCGACGCTATGAAAATGGGCGAGGCCGGTCATGTATTCGCGGCGCGGGCCAAAGCCGAATGAATTAAAGCGTGCGCCGGCAATTTCGCCTTGGAAAGGCGTCGCCAAATCGCCGTGTAGAATGCGGGCATCACGTAGTTGGCCATTGGCTTCGGCCTTGATGGCAAAATGGGAAAAACCGTTGACACTGCCCTTGTTGGGCCGGTTGAAAATTTCCCAGTCGAGCAGGCGCCCATTGCCCGCCAGCCCGATGCTGCCAGAGCCGATACCACCCAGCGGAAAGCTGATCTGGTTGGTCTTGGCGCCGCGATAAATAAAGTGCTCCATAAATTCTCCTTGGTGTGGGTGTGGGGAAAGCTGATAATGGAATTTTAACGCAAAGCCGCTAAGTTGCAAAGGGGTGCGTTTGTATGCCATTGCGATTTATTTAGAGCGGTTATGCTCATTCCCAATTCAGCTGTTTTCGTAACGGTCGGCCTAACCCAGGGGCGGGGTAGGGTTGCTTGGCCTTAACTTCTCTATAAGATTGTCCGTAAATAGTCGTTCGTAAACATGCCCTGTGGGTCTAACCATGTACGGATAGTCTGAAACTTGTCCCACAACGGATACAACTGGCTCAATTCCCGTGCTGTATGCGCATGGATTTTGCCCCAGTGCGGGCGACCCTGGTGATTGCGGAAGATCGCTTCGACATCAGCGAAAAACGGCTGATAGGGTAATTCGGCGGCCTGGTGTACCGAAATGGTCACGGTGGCGCGCTGATAGGCTGGACTAAGCCAAATATCATCCGCGGCCAGGGTGCGATATTCTAGCGGCCAGATGATCGCTGGATATTTTGTCTGCATTAACTGGCGAATTTCGCGTAGACAATCAGGGCCATTGGGCGCGGGCACGGCGAATTCCGTTTCATTGAACTTGAGATTGCGTTCGGAGGGAAAAATCCGATAGCTGCGGTCGAGGCGATCGTCATCAATATAGCGGGGCAATCGGCCAGTCAGGCAGAAGCCAGCCTTGGTCAATTCGCCTTGGGCATTGCGTTCTAGCCGTTGCAGGGTAGGGGTTGCGCCAGCCTGGGCCAGATTTAACGCTTTCATGGCGCAGACATTCTCGCTGGGCACCCAGAAGAACTCAAAGTGCCGGTTCGCGTTGATATTTGTTTCTAGATCCGCCAAACACTCGTCAAAGCTCGCGATCCAAGTGCGCTCATGCAACTGATAGGCAGGCAACAACTGCAACGTGACTTGGGTGATAATGCCCAGCGCGCCGAGTGAAACTTGCGCGGCTTTGAAGATTTCCGGTTCGACGGTTGGCGAACAGTCAATGCTTTCGCCGGAGGCGGCCACGATGCGCAAACCAATCACTTGCGTCGAGATGCTGCCGAGGCTCGCGCCGGTGCCATGCGTGCCGGTGCTGATGGCGCCGGCCAGCGCTTGGCGGTCGATGTCGCCCATGTTGGCAAGCGCCAAGCCGCTTGCCCATAACGGATCGCCCAACTGGTGGATTTTTGTGCCAGCCCAGACGGTTGCTTGTCGCAAGTCTCGGTTGGTGGCGACCACACCCTGCAAATGGTCGAGCGAAAGTAGAATTTCGTCTGATGCGCAGAGTGGCACAAACGAATGCCCGGTGCCGGCCACCCGAATGTGGGCATTGGTTTGGTTGGCCTGCCTGACCAGCGAACTGATTTCTGTTTCGCTGTGCGGCCTGACCACGCTGTGCGGCGCGCAGGTCACGCTGCCAGACCAGTTTGCCCAGGGTTCAGGCATAGGGATTGTCTCCTTTAGGCTCGCTCGGCGAATAAATTCGCAGCAACCGTTACGAAACCCACACAGATGGGTTTCGTAACGGTTGCGCATGATTTCAATCACAGCTCCGACTTTGGTGTTGCGCTTGCTTTCTTTGGCTTAGCCTTTTTCTTAGCCCGCAATGCCACCCCGTAGGCGCTTTCGGCCCACTCGCACATGTCGTCGGAATCATCCAGCGTCTCTTCCGGCGCTTGATAATAAGGCATGGTGATTAGCTTGCCGGCTTTGTTTGTATAAGTCCACGGTTGAAGTTCGCGCGCCTCAAATGCCGGTCGATTTTGGTCATCTACTTTAAAATAAAACGTGTCGTTGATCACCAGCGCGAACATCAAGCCGTGGCGAAAGACCCCATGGCCGCCGAACATGCGCTTGATCGTAACACCATCGAGCGGTTCTAGCAGTTCACGCAGATGTTCGATAAAACCACTGTCGTTTGCCATCTGATTACCCCTTAATCCCCGTGCGCGTAATCCCAGCAATAAACCAGTTCTGAGCAATCAGGAAGATCAACAATACCGGCAAGATCGCCAGTGAGACCGCGGCCATCACGACCGAGGCACTGTTGCTGGCGAGATAACCGCGCAACGCCGTGATCCCAAGGGGCAGTGTCATCTTTTCCCAGGTATTGAGGAAGATCAATGGATAAAAATAATTGTTCCAAGTGCCGTTGAAGGTGATAATCGTCAACGCGGCCAGCGACGGCCCTGCCAACGGAATCGCCACCCGGATAAAGGTCGTCCACGGCCCAGCCCCGTCGATCTTGGCGGCATCGATCAGGTCTTGTGGCAAGGTGAGGAAGAATTGGCGCAGCAAAAAGACGCCAAATGCGCTGGTGAGAAAGGGCAGAATAATTGACAGGTGATTGTCGATTAAACCCAACTGTTTCATGATAATAAAAACGGGGATAATCGTCACCTGGCCTGGCACCATCAGCGAGGCGAGCAACAGGAGGAAGAGGGTATTACGAAAGGGAAAGCGCAACCGAGCAAAGGCATAACCAGCCATCGAACAAGTGATCAACTGGCCGAGCGTGACAAAAAAGGTGACCTTGACGCTGTTGAGGGCAAATGCCACCAAGGGCACCGAAGAGCTAAAGACGGCGCTATACGTCTCAAAGTGAAATTCGGTGGGGAACCAGGCGGGCGGCAGTTTGAACGATTCCTGAATTGGGCGCAATGAGGTGGAGAACATCCATAAGAATGGCAACATCATGAGGATCGCGCCGATGCTGAGGACGATCAACGCTAAGATGTCAGGCAGTCTCTCCCAGAGCGTGGTCTGCGCCGCGACGTGCGCTGCTGGCTTGCGGACCGAAGATGTTGGCGGTGAATCGATCAGGTCTGTTCTATTCATAATGCACCCAACTCTGACCGACGCGGAATTGGACGAGGGTCAGCAACATAATCACAATGAATAAGGTAATTGCAGTGGCCGAGGCATAGCCCATGTGGAACAATTGAAAGGCATTTTCATAAATATACATGACCAAACTGCGGCTGGCGTCGCCAGGGCCGCCTTGGGTAAGGACGACAATTGAATCGAAGACCTGCAACGCGCCGATCATGTAAATAATCATGTTAAAAAAGAGCGTGGGGGTAATCAACGGCAACGTGATATAGCGAAACAACTGCCCGCGATTCGCCACGTCTAGCGATGCAGCTTCGTAATAATCCTGCGAAATGCCCTGGAGCCCGGCCAGGAAAACGAGCATCGCAAAGCCTGTATTCTTCCAGACATCCATGGCAATAATCGAGGGCATGACCCACGCCGGCGAGCTAAGCCAGGCAATGGGTTCAACGTGCAATAAACCCAAATAGTAGTTGATAATGCCGGTGTCTTTCTGGTACAGATATTGCCAGATGATCGAACAGTAGGTAAGCGCCACCAACACGGGAAAAAAGTAGGCGGTGCGGAAGATATATTTTAGAAATGCTGGCATATTGCGATTGATCAAGACCGCCAACAACAGTCCGATTCCCACATTCAAGCTAACCGCCACAACAGTAAAATAGATCGTGTTCAGATAGACCTTGTGCAGGCGCGGATCGGTCAGCAGATCCCGATAATTTTGTAGACCCACAAACTCAGGTGGACTGAGAATATCATAACTGGTGAGGCTGTAGCCAATCGCCGCCAGAATCGGGCCGATCACCAGCGCGGTATAGCCAATAAAGGTTGGTAGAATGAAAAGATAACCGGCCAAGGCTTCGCGTTGGCTCTCTTTGCGCAACCAGCCAGCGGAAGCCGTTTTCTGAATTTGTGCCATTGCATGCTCCTATAGAATGGCGGATGCGCAGGGTAACGCAGAGTTGTACACCAGACAACTCGCGTTACCCTGCGCACCCGCCATTCTTATTTCAGCTTCGCCAACGCGGCTGCTAATTCATCATGCGCCGCGTTCATGCCCACTTCGGGGGTCGCTGCGCCGCTCATGATTTCACCCATGTGGCGCATCACGATCGTTTCCAATTCATTAAAGTTGGCTGGACTCGCCACCGGTTTGGTGTCGTTCAGGCTTTCATAGAAGATTTTGGAGTTGGTTGGGAATTCTAAGAACTCTTTGCTCTCCGCCACCGAACGGCGGGCCGGGATGGCCACCCCGGCGGCTGCCGAAGCTTGGATCGTCGTCTTGCTTGTCAATTCCTTGATCAGTTCCCAGCCCAGTGTTTGCTGCTTTGTCTCTTTGGCCAACCCCCAACCGCCCACGCCAAAGACCGAGGTCGCAGCAGTCTTGCGCGGCCAGTAGACCACATCAAAATCTTTGAAATTATTGGCGACAAAGCCTTGAATCGGCCAGTGGCCCCAGCCCGACATGGCTAAACGCCCGGACGAAAATAGATTGCTGGTGTCCGTGCCTTCCACCGCGGGCGAGACGCCGTGTACATGGACTAGATCGTGGACAAATTGCACCGCTTCGATCACTTTGGGATCGTTCAAATTCGACTTTGTCCAGTCTTCGGAAAGTTGATAGGTGCTGTTGGTGAGCAACCAAGGCGTCAGACCGAAGTTAAAGTAGGGGATGCCAAAGCCGAAGACCTTCTTGTCTCCGTCGCCGCTGGTCAATTTCTTGGCGGTTTCCAGGAAGTCGTCCCAACTCCAATCGGCCTTGGGTGGGTCAATCTTCTTGTCGGCGAACATCTTGGTGTTGTAGTAGATCACCATATTGTTCCACGAATGTGGAATGTACCAGGTCTTGCCGTCAATCTTAAAGGGCGCGCTCAGTGCCGGATGCACATCATCCGTCAACTCCTTGGAAGATGCATCGCCAGCCATAATATCGTCGAGCGGGATCAGCAAATTTTTGCTTTGCAGCAGGCGTGCCCCTTCAATCGCAATGTTGATCAGGTCGGGCGATTGGCCGCCAGCCACCTGCGTCACGATCTTGTTAGAATATTCTGACCAAGTGGAGACTGGCGTGAAATTATCGTTGATGGTCACATTGGCGTGTTTCTCTTTGAAGCGGGCATGTGCATCGGCGTAAATTTTCTTGTCGGCATCACCGCCAAAGTCAAAAATGGTCAACGTGACAGCTGTATCTGCGGCTGGTGCGGCGGCTCCACCGCCAGCGGCCGGTGCGGCAGCTGGGGCACAGGCGACAAGGACTGCGCCGGCAGTGGTAAGCGCCGAAAGTCGTAACATTTCGCGACGGCTGATTTTGGAATTGCCAACAGCTAACTTTGTCATACTTTTGATTCCTCCTTACTATAAACGGTCATGGAAAATGGTCATGAAATATCCAGAGATTGGGGATAGCGTAAGGTCGTCAGTCACTTCTTAGAAATAACGCGCCGCTCGATAAATCGATAGAGCAAATCAAGCCATCGATAGCAATGGAGGACAAAGATCCGTTCTATCCACGGGATAAGCACTAATGTCTACCACTTGGATGAACGTTGAAGGCTTGCGCGATTGGCGATTTTTGTGGCCGGCAAATAGGGTGAACAGCTACGTTAGTTCGAAAAGTGACTTCGTTGCACGCAATAGGGAGCGTTGATTTCGATTATACTTTGGCTATATAGGGATGTCAATTTGTTAGACGTAATTACTAGAAGATGGCGTCCATCGCTCCTTGCCGTAGGGGATAGGCATGCCTATCCCCTACGGCGAGGAGCGATGGATGTAAAATGGGTGGTTGTCTCCCCAAGCATTTTGCGTTATAGTATCGTCAAACAAATCGCATATCGGGGAGCAGATCCGCATGAAACTCTTCTACAATGGCACTATTCACACCCTTGACCCCGCCTATCCCGCACCAGAAGCTGTCTTGGTGGATGATCAACAGCGCATTGCTGCGGTTGGCCGTCGCCAGGATCTCGAACTGCCAGAGATAACGCACATCGATCTGCAAGGTCGCACCTTGATCCCAGGGTTCAACGATGCCCATGTGCATGTTTCGTGGCTGGGGATGCTGTTGACGCGCCTGGTAGATTGTCGTATTCATGTCGCACCGAATATTCCGGCCATTCTTCAGCGGCTGACCGAGCGCGCCCAAGCCGAGCCGGTGGGAACGTGGGTCGAAGGAGTGGGGTATAACGAAGCGCTTTTGCCCGAAGGTCGCCACCTCACGCGTGATGACCTGGATCAGGCGAGCACAGAACATCCAATTGTGGTGACGCGCACTTGTGGTCACGTCTCGGCGGCGAACAGCCTGGCGTTACAACTGGCTGGGATTACTGCTGAGACGCCTGATCCACCTGGTGGCGTGATTGGGCGCGACGAACAGGGCCAGCCCACGGGAATTCTGCAAGAGACGGCGATGACGCTGGTGGCGCATTTGATCCCAGAACCCAGCGCCGACGAGACCGCCCATGCGATTCGCGTCGCCATGCGCCATGAACTGAGCCTGGGCATCACCAGTGCGACTGATCCCGCGCCCACGCCGCCACAAGTCGCCATCTACCGGCAGCTAGCGGCGAACAATGAATTGAGCGTGCGGATGAATCTGTTGCCCAACCGGCGCGATGGTGACACGCTCTATCCCCTGCCAGAAAAACATGTCAGTGAACGGTTGCGCATCGACAGCGTCAAATTTTTTGCCGATGGTGGTATGACGAGCGCCACCGCGGCCATTTCCATTCCCTATCGGGAAACAGGCACCAAAGGTGTGATGATCTGGGAGAGTGAAGAGCTGGCTGACCAGATGTGGGTTGCCCATAGCAATGGCTATCATATTGGCACGCACGCCAATGGCGATGTTGCGCT
>JAPLGZ010000866.1 GCA_026389895.1 Chloroflexota bacterium
CGGCCCAGTTCATAGGTTACGCTAGGTGTGGCTATATGAATCGACTGATTTGAAACCTTCGACCCACAGGTCGAAGGTTTTATTTTAACCATAGATAGGCTGTTCATGGCCGCTCAACTTCAGGCTATTTTTGTCGAATTAGACACCAAAAAATGGGCTGGCTCTCTTCATGCGCCACTTGCCCAAGTTGAATGACCCAGCTACACTTCGAATGATGCTCACCAATGTACTTTAATTAATCAAGCTAACCCTTACTTATAAGACCGAAAGGAAATCCAGTGTCCACTGCAAATCCACTCAAAGTTCATATCACCGGCGTTTATGGCCTGATCGGCAACCTTGCCTATCAACATCTCGTTGCGCAGCCAGAGAAGTATGATGTTTACGGCAGCGGGCGGCGGGTTATGAGTTCGACGCGGGCCGACGCCGACAGCATTACCCGGCTGCCGGACGACCATTTTATGATCGCCGATCTAGCCGATGCTGAGGCAATGAATGCGGCGATTGCCGGCATGGATGCCGTGCTCCATATTGCCGCCGTGCCCGACCCCAGTGCCTCTTTTGAGGATGTATTGAGCAGCAATATCATTGGCACCTATAATGTCTTAGAAGCCTGCCGCAAAGCGGGGATCAAGCGCCTGGTCTATGCCAGTTCGATCATGGCGACTTGGGGCTATTTTGTCTACCAAGAGCCCTACCGCGCCATCTACGAAGAGCGGCAGGCCGACATTCCCGCCGTCATCCCGAAAGTGAAACACACGGATCCAACCCATCCCACCGAACCCTACTCGGCCAGCAAAGTCTGGGCCGAAGGCTTCTGCCACACCTACCATGACAAGTATGAATTCTCTATCGTCTGTCTGCGCATTGGCGGCGTCAACAAAGCGGATCGGTCCGACAGCCCGCCGGCCAAAGCCGTCTGGTGTAGTCATCGCGATGTGCAGAATATCATCAATTTGGCCCTTGATGCCACCGCCACGCCGCGTTTTGATATCTGCTATGGGGTCTCGGATAACCAACAGCGCTGGGTAGATCTGGAAAATTCAAAGGAACGATTGGGCTATGTACCACAAGATGGAGCATAGATGGCCATCTCGCCAGTCGTATCATGCTCGTGTTACCGAAAACGGCGGAAAGCCCCTAGCTTTAGCTATGGGGATGGATAGGTGCGCTTCTACTGAAGCGTCCAAAGCCTACTGGCTTTGGACGTTGCTTCAAGCCCCTGCGTGATTCGACATGATGCCTTGATTGATATACAATATAGACATGTCAGAACAATATACACAACTTCGCATTTGGCAAGCGACCTTAAAAAAGTTGCGGCGTATCTATGCTGAGACCGGCGAGAGCATGATAAGCATCGTTGACCGGCTCGCCACCGATGAACTAAGCAGGATTGAAAATGCAACAAGTCAAAACGTACAAGTTCAAGCTCTACCAGTCAAAAAAGAATAAGCACTTGCACCAGCAGGTCGACATTTCTGGGATCATCTGGAATCATTCGATTGCTTTGCATCGGCGCTACTCCAAATTGACGGGCCAAAGCTTAAACCTGTACGACTTGCAAAAGCATCTTGCCAAGCTCAAGAAGCGGCCCAAGTACGCGTATTGGGGCAAGGTCGGCAGTCAGGCGATTCAAGACATCACCCAACGCATCGACAAAGCCTACAAGCTGTTCTTTGGCAATCTGAAGCGTAAGGTGAGAACAGCCCCCCCAGGATTCAAAAAGGTGAAGCGCTATATGTCGTTCACCTTGAAACAAGCTGGGTGGAAATTGTTGGACGGCAACAAGATCAAGATTCAGGGCATTGTGTACAAGTACAGCAAAAGCCGTGAGATTCCAGCCGATGTTAAGACGGTCACCGTCAAGCGTGATACGTTGGGCAATCTCTATCTCTACTTTGTGGTGCAAGAAGAAACAAGCCAAATCAATCAGGCTATGACGGGTAACAGCGCAGGCTTTGACTTTGGTCTGAAAGTCTTCTTGAAACCGTCCATCGGTGAAGATATTGAAAGCCCGTTGTACTTTCGTGAAGCAATGGCCGAACTGAAACTCGCTCAACAAAATCTTGCCCGCAAGGTTAAGTTTTCCGGTGGCTGGCAGAAAGCACGGATGATCGTCACGCGCATCTATCAGACCGTCGTCAACAAGCGCCGCGATTGGTTCTTCAAGCTGGCGCACGAGTTGACCGACGAGTTCGATCAACTGTACTTTGAAGATTTGAACATGAAAGGGATGCAAGCCCTTTGGGGCCGTAAAGCAGGCGACCTGGCTCGTTCTGAGTTCATGAGCATCTTGGGCTATGTGGCATCCACTAAGGGTAAGCTTGTTCACCTGATTGATCGTTTCTATCCGTCCAGTAAGACCTGTTCTGACTGTGGTCATGTTAAGCACGATTTGAAATTGTCAGATCGGCAATGGGCTTGCCCTAGTTGTGGTGTTATCCATGACCGTGATCTAAACGCTGCTCTAAATATACACAGAGTGGGGGCATCCACTCTTAGGGTAGGCAATGTAAGACCAGCTTTGACGGCTGTTGCTGTTTGATCCTAGAATCCCCTGCCTTTAGGCATGGGGAGTATGTCAATGGTTTGATCGGCCCAACCACCATACGGATGATAGGTATAGACAATTATGAATCTTCACGAATTATTTGCGATTCCACGCCAACGCTCGCCACAAAAGAGAGCGATTCAATGGAGCGCTGAAACCAACGTGGTGACAGAAATGACCTATGAGCAGCTTGGCGGGCTTGCAAAAATGGGGTTTGCAGAAAGGAGATCGGGTTGCCTTTTTCCTGAGTAATTGTCCAGAATTTTTGATTGCCTACCTGGCGGTCATTCGGTTGGGCGCGATTATGGTGCCGATCAATTTGCGCTACCGGCGGCTGGAATTGGGCCACATTCTTTCTGATTGTACGCCGCGCCTGTTGTTTACGGAGCGCCCACAGCTTGGCTTTTTGGATGACATTGGCGCCGAAAAGCAAAGTTTGGAAGCGATTCTGCTGGTTGAAGAATTAGCCCAATGGCAGGCTGACGCAACTAGCTTGCAAGCACCATTGGTCGAAGCGAATGATCTAGCGCTGGTGATGTATACGTCGGGGACAACGGGGCGCAGCAAAGGGGCGATGATCACGCATAACAACGTGATCACCACAGTGACCGGTCTGCTCGCCGCTTGGGCTTGGGAACAGAATGACCGCTTGCTGCTCTGTTTGCCGCTTTTCCACGTCCACGGTTTGATTGTCGGTGCGCATTGTGCGCTGGCGGCTGGCGCCACGATTTTGCTGCGCGCTGGGTTCGAGGCGACGAAAACTACTGCGGAATTGCTGAGCGGCGCGGCCAATGTTTTTTTTGCCGTGCCGACGATCTATGTGCGGCTGATCGACGAACTCCGTCACACCGCTAACCGCGATTTTGCCCACATGCGGCTTTTCTGCTCGGGCAGTGCACCGCTGGCGCCTGAGACCCATACCGCTTTTTATGAATTGACCGGTCACACGATCCTAGAACGGTACGGCATGACCGAAACTGGCATGAATTTGAGCAATGCCTATGCGGGCGCGCGCGTGGCGGGCAGCGTTGGCACGCCGTTGCCAGGGGTCTCTATGCGGATTGTCGATGGCAAAAATCAGGATGTCGCGCCGGGCGAAGAGGGTGAATTATTAGTCTGTGGCGGCAATGTCTTTAGCGGCTATTGGCTTGCACCAGAGAAGACGGCGGCTAGCTTTAGCCATGATAGTTTGGGGCACCAATGGTTTCACACCGGGGATCTGGCGCGCCAAGATCCGCAAACCGGCTATGTGACGCTGCTCGGGCGGCGTCATGAACTAATTATCAGTGGTGGCTTTAATATTTACCCGCGCGAGATCGAAGAACTATTGACGACGTACCCTGGCGTGGCCGAAGCTGCCGTGATCGGTGTGCCCCATGCTGAATGGGGTGAGGTGCCGGCGGCTTTTCTGGTTTGTACGGCTGTGGTTGATCCGGCCGAGTTGATCACCTATTGCAAGCAACAGTTGGCCAGCTTCAAAGTGCCGCGCCAGATCACAACGGTTGATGTATTGCCGCGCAATGCGATGGGCAAATTGCAAAAGCATCTCTTGAAAGCCTAGCCTTGGCTGGAGTCAGAAATTTCACTTTCCTGCCCCTAGGCTGAAATAATGACCAACCACGGCTCGAAATGCAGGCGCTAAGTGGTAGCCCATAGCGTCGCGCTTGTTTACGATCCTGGTGCTTGCAATTCTTATCCGCACCTTTCTGCGTGTTAATTGTTGCCTATCTTGATTTCTTACCATTTTGTTCGCGCAAGCCATTACTCACTGCCACAATTTCCCCAATAATCGCTACAGCGATCTCTTCTGGGCGGCGGGCGCCAATCTCTAGCCCGATCGGTGTGTGCAATCGAGCCAGTTGCTCATCGGTGATGCCCACCTCTTTGAGCGCGGCGACACGCCGGGCGTGGGTCTTTTGGGAGCCAAGGGCGCCGATATAGCGCGCCGAACTCCGTAAAGCAACATCCAACGTCGGATTGTCAATCTTTTCGTCGTGGGTCAGCACGACAACGAAGGTGTTTTCGTCAATGCCAATTTCGGCTAGCAGATCGGCGGGCCAGCCGACCCTGAGCTGATCGGCATGGGCAAAGCGTTCTGGGGTGGCAAAGGCCGAACGCGCGTCAAGGACAATTGTCTGAAACCCCAAGGCTTTGCCAAAAGTAACCAGCGGGATCGCAATATGGACTGCACCGATAATCAACAATTTGGGTGGGGGCGCCTGGATTTCGATAAAAACGTCAACTGGCTCGGCGCCTGGCTTAAGGGTCAAGCGTGCTGACCGTTGTGCCTTGAGCAACTCAGTGGCCTGTTCCTGCACCAATTGATCGAGCTGCGCTGATCCTAAGCTGCCGATGGTCTCGCCCGTCGGCCAGAACAACATTTTGTTGCCCACGCTCGGCCCGGCCAGGATTGTCGCCAGCGCGACAAGTTTGCCATTTTTTACCGCATTTGAAAAGGTGGTAAAGATTTCTGGCATGCCAATCCCTTCCATTTCTATTTCGACTTGCTGGGTAAGCCAGGTCGAGAAACTTGATGAATTGGCATTGTACCACAGACGCCTTTTTCGCGTAGATGCGCCCCGCACTGCCAAAATTTATTTATGCCCAAAAATTTGGACCAAACCTGTGACTCTTTATACAATTGACAAATCCAGATAAGTCCCCTACACTAAGGTTATCGTTACTCTGAGAGCTCAGAGCAACCAGCCATCTATTCTATTCCTCAATCAATGAGACCCACTATAATTTTGGCTTGGCCGCGTTTTACCCCTCGGCTTTCGTTCAGCAAGCAGTTTATTGATTTCACTGATCAGTTGACAAGGAGAGATCTTATGCGAGAATTATCAAAAACGCTTCACTCACGTCGGGCTATCTTGCGCATGCTTGGTGCCGGGAGTGCAGCCGTAGCCATTGTCGCCTGCACGCCACCACCCGCGCCCACGGCTGGACAAACGGCCGGCAGTGGCGCAGCTTCGACCAGCCAGACTTTTTTAAATTATTGGACGGGTTGGAGCGGCTTTGAGTTTGATGAGCTGCAAAAGTTAGTGGACAAATTTAACGGTGAGCAAAAAGACAAAATTTTCATCAATATGAGCACGGTCTTTGGCCAGTATGATAAAGTGCTGACTGCCATCGCGGGTGGCAATCCGCCCGATGTGGTCTCGGCCGTCTGGCTCCACCAACTGGTCTCGATGGCGGCGCGCGATGGCCTGAAACCACTCACCGACTATGCCAGCCGCGATGGGATTGACGGGACCGGTTATTTCCCGCAATTCTGGGATGCCTGGCACTGGAACAATCAACTGTGGGGCATGATGATCACGTCGAATTCCAACGTGATCGCGTATCGCTCTGATCTGTACAAAGAAGTGGGCTTGGATCCGGACAGCCCGCCCAAGGATACCACCGCCTTGGATGCTGCGGCGCAAAAGTTAGAAAAAATCGGCAGCGACGGCACGATCGAGCGGATTGGTTTCTTGCCCGCCAGCTTACCTTTGTGGGGACGGGTCTTTGGGGGCAATTTTTATGATGAAAAAAATCAGAAGATCACCGCCAATGATCCGAAGTTAGTCGCGGCGCTGGATTGGATGGGCAGCTATCGCAAGCGCCTGGGGCCGGACAAGGTCGCCGCTTTCACCAGTGGTTATGGCGATTATATGAGCACCCAGAACTCGTTCTTTTCCGGCAAGGAATCGATGAGCCAGGTGGGTGAATGGTTTATCGAATTCCAGCATCGTTTTGCCCCCGATCTTGATATGCGTTTTATGCCGGTTCCTCCGCCTGAAGGTGGCCGTGAGAATTGCACAGCCTTTGGTGGCAGCGTCTTTACGGTGCCCAATGGCGTAAAAAATCCCGACGGTTCCTGGGAATTTGTCAAGTGGCTCAGCCAGGATGAGAATATGGGGGATTTTTGCTTTAACATTCACAATGTACCGCCCAAAACGAAGCCCGCTACGGCTGACCGCTTTGTCAGTGACAAGCGCTTCCAATTGGCCATTGATCTGTTAAGCGGCAAAAACGCGATTGGCCCCGACAAAATTCCGGTCAACGATACCCTGAATACCAAAATTGCCGAAGCGGAAACCGCGGTCTTCCAGGGCCAATCCAGCGCCCAGGAAGTGTTGGATCGCGTCACGCAGGAAGTCCAAGCCGATTTGGATAAGGCAATGGAGCGGATGAAGAAGTAAGGTGGGACAGGGGGTAGGGATACGGGATTAGGGATTAGAAGCTTTCGTCGTTTAATCCCTAATCCCGTATCCCTACCCCCTGCATAATATATTTCTAGCAAAGAGAAAATGACCAATGGCAACCAGCATCAAACGACGTGAACCCTTTCGCTGGCGTTCGCTGGCGATTGGCTTGGCCTTTATTTCACCGGCGGTGGTTGGCATGATCCTGTTTGCGATCTGGCCGATCGTTCAGTCGCTCTATTATAGCTTTACAGATTTTAACGTGTTGCAATCGCCTTATTGGGTGGGTTGGGAGAATTATCGCGAGCTGCTGGATGATCGTGTCTATGGTATCGCCTTGCGCAACACATTTTATATGGTTCTGCTGGGGTTGCCGATCCATCTACTTTTTGATTTTTTGATGGCCCTTTTGCTGAACACCAAGATTCGTGGGCTATCGCTCTACCGCACAATCTTTTATCTGCCCTCGATTACGCCCGTTGTCGCCTCGACCGTGGTCTGGTTGTGGTTGTTTAACGGCCAATATGGCGCGCTCAATGCGCTTCTCCATCTGTTTGGGCAGGCCCCCATTGGCTGGTTGACCAACCCTGCGTGGACGAAGCCTTCATTGATCTTTATGGGGGCCTGGTTTGGCGGCAATACGATCCTGATCTTCTTGGCCGGGTTGCGCGACGTGCCGGCCTCATTGCTCGAATCCGCTGATTTGGACGGCGCCAACGCCTTGCAAAAGACCTGGCATATCACGTTGCCGATGATGAGCCCGGTGATCTTCTACACGTTGATCGTAAGCGTGATCGGTTATTTTCAATATTTTACCGAAGCGTGGGTCTTGAGTTCAACCCGCGAGGGCGCGGCGGGTGGCCCGCTCAATTCGATGCTCTTTTATGCCATGTACCTGTATCAAAACGCCTTCCAGCAATTTAAAATGGGCTATGCCAGTGCGCAGGCTTGGATTCTCTTTGCGATGGTCTTGATCGCCACGGCCATTCTCTTTCGTACGTCCGGTTGGGTCTATTATCGCTCCGAAGATTGATGCAGGAGATTATTGTATGAAAGCCATGGAACAAATCGCCATACCAGCGCACACCGCGCCTGCTCCTGCCTGGTGGCAGAGCTTTACGACGGGTGATCGGCTCACAAAGGTAGTGGCTTACCTGATTTGCACGGTGGTCGGGATTGGTTATCTCTTTCCGCTCTATTGGATGTTGACTACGGCGCTGAAGACCGATGTTGAAATCTTTCAGTTTCCCCCCACCTTGCTGCCGGCCATGCCGCAATGGCAGAACTTTTTGGCTTCTACCACCTATATTCCATTCTGGCTCTACATGTGGAACACGGTGGTGATCTGTGGGCTCACGATTATTGGCACGGTCGTCTCCTGCGCACTGATTGCCTATGGCTTTGCGCGCGTGCGTTGGCCTGGCCGCGATCTGGTCTTTATGATCTACTTGAGCACGATCATGTTGCCGGCGCAAGTGACGATGATTCCGCTTTACATCATTTTTCGACAGATTGGGTGGTACGGTACGATGCTTCCCTTGGTGGTGCCGGCGTTCTTTGGCAATGCGCTCTATGTTTTTTTGCTGCGCCAGTTTCTGATGACAATTCCCAATGAACTAAGCGACGCCGCGCGCATAGATGGCGCAGGCGAACTGGGGATCTTCTGGCGAATTATGGTGCCACTGTTGACGCCTGCCCTCTCGACGGTGGCGCTCTTCACCTTTGTGGGGGCCTATCGTGACTATTTGGGGCCACTGATCTATCTGACCGACCAGTCACAGTGGACGATTTCGCTTGGTCTGAAGATGTTTCAGAATATGTATGGCGCCCAATGGCAATTGATGATGGCGGCCTCGGCGCTGACGATGATCCCCACAGTGGTGCTTTTCTTCTTGACACAGCGAACTTTTATTGAAGGTATCGCGTTGACGGGCATTAAGGGGTAAAATACAGTATAATAACTCGTGTGACGCCAAGGGTGCCTGGTCGCTTTTTCTCTGCGGATCTGTGCCTCAGCGTTAAAATTTTAATCCTACCTTTATAAAAAAGTCATGCAGTTGGGCTTCATGCTTGGCGCGTATGATTTTAATTGTCACTGTATTTTGTCTGGTTGCTTTTACGGCATAAGGTGGGTTATCCATAAAAGCTGAGTCAAAATCTAAAGGAGTATGAAAAATGGCTCCCCGCGTTTTACGTGGTCTAATGATCTTGGCGTCTTTCTCTGTTTTTGTAGCCATATGGCTCTGTCCTATGACGAGCAAGGCCTCGCCATATCAAGTCCGCAACATCTATCTACCCATTATCATCGCACCAATCCGGGTTAGTCCTTTACAATTTGTCACCAGCAATAGCTGTAGTGCTGATTTTAGCGAGCCGAAATTGTCGTCAGCGATTTTTGCTTATGGCATCAAGCAATTAGGCGTCAGTACGACTGTCGAAGGTGGGATTAACCAGCCGTGGCGTTTGGAGTGGAGTCAGAATGGTCAACCTGTCCCGGCTCTAGAGCGCCAGGATGTGATTACGCAATCGCCACAACTCGTGACGACGGTCATTGTCTATGGCGCTCAGGGACAATGTGGCGCTGCTTTACCGCAGGGTGCCTATCAGGTCCGTTTATTTTTGAACAATGCTTTCTATCAAGAAGCTACCGTAACGATTCAATGAAAGAAGCGAATGTATGGCTAAAATTCGTGTTGCCGTTGTAGGGGCGGGCGGGATTGGCGGCGCGCACCTGAAAGCGTATTCGGAATTGCCCAACGTATGTGAACTAGTCGGGGTTGCCGATGTGAATCTGCCGACCGCGCAAGCACGCGTTGCGCAGGCGGGGGGGCAGGCTTTTGCCGATTTTGTGGAGATGTTAGACACCGTCAAGCCAGATGCGGTCAGTGTTTGTACACCACCGAATTTACATGGCGCGGTTGTCGAGGCCGCGGCCACGCGCAAGATCGCGGTCTTGTGTGAAAAACCGCCGGCGCGCACACTGGCCGAAGCCGAAGCGTTGGTCAATGCCATGACGCAACAGGGCGCACTGCTCCAATTTGCTTTCTGCCATCGTTTTCACCGCTCGATCACGCAAGCGCAGGCGTTGATTAAGGACGGTAAATTGGGCAAGGTAGTCCAAATTTATAACCGGTTTGGCTTTCGTTTCAGCCGTGCTGGCAACTCTTGGTTTACGGAGCCAGAGGTGGCGGGTGGTGGCATCTTAATCGATACATTGGTCCATAGCATCGATATCTTTCGCGCCCTGGCCGGTGAAGTGGCAGGGGTGACAGCCAGTATTTCCACCGCATTGCCGACGATCCAAGTGGAAGATAGCGCCTCTATACTCGTGACTAGCGAGAACGGCACGATTGGCGCCTTGACTTGCAGTTGGGTGACGCCAGTTTCCGAAGCCGAGGTGCGCGTCTATGGCACCGAAGGCGAAGCGGTGATCGATTATGGGCAGCCCGATGGCTTGCGCTACCGGCTCGCCGGTGATGAAAGTTGGACTCAACTGCCGTTTGACCAGCCAGACCGCTTTCATTTGCAGGCGCAGCACTTTTTAGCTTGCGTGGCGACCGGCGCAACACCCGCCGTCACCGGGCAAGATGGTCTGGCCGTCATGCGTGTGATCGACGCCGCCTACCGCTCGGCGCATGCCAATGGGCAGCCCGTCCGTTTGGCGTAGGGCTATCGATAAAGGGGTCTAAAAAGCCCGTATCAACGAACGATTGGAACGTAGAATGATAAGTGATGAGTGATAAGTGAGGGTTGGCCCAGTAAACTGGCCTATCTCACTCTTCACTCTATCACTCGTCACAGCTTTAGAGGAGAAAGCGTTTTATGAAACTTAGTGTCAGTATGTGGAGTGTCGTGCAGAGTGTGCGCGAGGGGAAAATTGATCTGCCGGGGTTTATCGACTTTGCCGCGCAGCAAAATGCCGAAGGCGTCGAATTGCTCGATTACTTTTGGACGGATAAGCAGGCACAGATTCCGCTGGTCAAAAAGCAAGTGGCCGATGCCGGTTTGAAGCTGGCGGTCTATTCGATTGGCAACGATTTCTTTCAGCCCGATGCCGCCGCACGCGCCAAAGAGTTGGCGGCCTTAAAACAGGGTGTCGATGTCGCCAATCAACTCGAAGTGAACGTGATGCGGGTGTTTAGTGGCAGCGCCAAAGAGGGTTACAATCTGGAGGATGGTCTGGGCTGGATTCTGGATGGCTTGAGTGAAGGAGCGGCGTATGCCCAAGCCCACGGCGTTACCCTAGCGCTGGAAAATCATGGTTTGATGGCGGGGCGCAGCGATCAAGTGCGTCAAATTATTGAGCATGTTAACTCACCGGCGTTGCGCGCAAACTTGGATACGGGTAATTTCTTGCTCGTCGGCCAGAACCCCACGGATGCCGCACGCGATCTGGCTGACTTGGTGGCGCTCGTCCATTTGAAAGATTTTCGTGTGGCCACCGCCGCCGATACGGTGCATGTCTATAAAGGTTTGGATGGCGTCGGTTATACGGGTACGATTGTCAGCGAAGGCCAGGTTGATCTGGCTGCGATCATTCAGATTCTGGACAAAGCCGGTTACGCCGGTTGGCTCTCGCTTGAATATGAAGGTGGCCAAGACCCAGTGACGATTGGCGTGCCCGGCAGTTTGGCAGCCGCGCGCAAATTGCTGGTCAGTTGAGTATGGTCTAGCGCTAGATGATGACCATATCCGCGCCGTCGTCATCTAGCGCTAGGTAGAGAAATTGACAACGGCGCCTCACCCCCACCCCCTCTCCTGAACGGTATGGCTGTTTCAGAAGAGGGGAGAAAAGCGGTTGTTCTGCTCCCCCTCTTCTGAATTCAGCCCTTTGATTCAGGAGACCCTGCTGAGGGTGAGGCTTACTCGTTACGAAAAATTGCCCACTATTTCCCTAAGGGAACGGTGCCGGTTGGATTGTTCGACGCACTCAATACGCTTGGTAAATAGACCTGGCCGGTTACGTTGGGCGTCTGGTGAATGTAAAGCACGGCATCGCCACTGAACGGTGCGTTGAACGAACGATTGGCGCCACCGGTTGTTGGTGCATCGGGCACGGTGACGCCTGTCGCCGGATTGAACCATTCCACCGCTAAGTCGCCAGTCGCATCTGTCAGGTTGACAATCGCGTTGCCGCCCGCGAGCAGATAGATTAAATATTCGGCCGCGCCGGGCGTCAAATTGGCCAGGCAGTAGCTGGTGGAGGAGAGATCGTTGCGGGGCGTTGTGGCCGCCAAATTCATCCGATGCGCATAGGCGACGGTGTAGCCCAAATTTTGCCGTAGGCTGACATCGTTGGCGTTGTTCATGTCATAACCGCCGCCACTTAGTTTGTAGCTGTCATCATATTGGTCCATGAAGATCGGATTAATACCCCGCATAAAACTCTTCCAGACCCACTGCCGGTCACCACCGATGCCCCATAAATGATCGGTGTCGGCGATGATCACCTTCCCCTGATTATCCACGGGTGGATCATTCTTGTAGCCATTGGCATTGGCCGGCGAGATCCAATCAGCCGGGCTATTGAACAAGATGGTATTTAAGATTGTGTAATCGTCACTGACCAGATATTGCGCCGTCATCCCAACCGGATGTTGCTTTGGTTTATTTGCCTCGTACCCCTTCACATACTTGATCATATGAACCTGCCAATCGGTTGAAGTCATGTCGCTTTCGTTGCTGATCTCGTATAGCACATTATCCAGATCGTTGACGGTGTCAATTACTTTACGCACATAGGCCTCTTGCCGCGCCGTAACCATCGGGTTGACCAAGGTGTGGATTTCATTGCCCTGGTTGTCATGATTCAGGTCGCCGTCTATGCCATTCATGTTATTGGCTTGATGATAGGGATGCCCAAGCCACGGATTGTTATTCAGCCCTTTGTCGTCGATACTCCACCCATTAAAGAGCATGATCGCCACATAGATTCCCCGGTCGCCCGCCTGCTGGACGCGCTGACGCAGGCGGTCAAAATAACGCTGATCAAATTGGGTCAAGTCAAATTTGGGTTTGCCATCCAACGCAACGCCTGGCCCCGTGCGCAGATAGGGCATGGGCGAGAAATAATAGGGGGCGGTCACTTCCGCCACCCATTTGCTCTGCTCCCAAGTATAGAGGCGAAAGAAGTTATGATTGTTCTTTTGCAGAAAATCTAGATATTTTGTGTAATCAAAGGCCGGTGGCGGATCGGTCAACACCCCGTCTTGTAAATTTAACCAGGTATGTGAACCGGCTAGATAGATGGCCTTCCCGCTGCCATCCGTGAAATAGTGTGAGTTGGCGGGATTGAGGAGCCCCAGCCATAGGCCATAATTTGTCTTCCTCTTACTCAGGATTTTTTTGTCGGCGATGAAGCGAAATCCTTTAACTGTCACATTGTTCCTCGTGTTATGCAAGTTGGGCCCACGTCAGTTGCCTTCAATGGCGCAACTGATGAGCTGGTCAAAAAATGATTTTGCGACAGTAGAAGCCTTCTGCATATTGGTCCGGCGCTTTCGACTCGATGCCGCGCAAGCGTAATAGCGCTAAGAATGTTTCGTCGGTAAACCAATGTTTATTCGCTTGCGTCCCAAAATATCTGATCAAATTCTCGACCTTACGCGTACAGGTGGCTTTGTCGAGCTGGACAAATAAGTTTGGATGGCCTAGATCCCCATCATATTTAGGGATCTCATATTCCAAGATCAGGTGATCACGAAAGGTATTCCAGGTTAAATCTGAAATGACGCGATGATCCTGATGCAAGTCGTTGCGTGTGTGGGTGAAGATCAAATCGGGCTCAAAACTCTCTTTTAAGACTTCAAAATATTCTTTAATCTCCCCACCCGTGTACGGAAAATAGCCGTCCCGAAAATCTTTGATCACGATCTGTTTTTCCTGTGCACCGGCCAAGAAGGCTTCGGCGCTGGCGCGCGCCTCGCGCGTGCGTTCGGGCGTGGCGCTAAAGACAACCCAATAGATACTCAGGTTGTCGTATTGCTGGAGTAATTTTAGCAGGGCGCCGCCACACCCGATCTCAATATCGTCACTGTGTGCGCCCAGGCAAAGCACCCGGCGAGCGCCTTTCTGCGCGTTTTGGAAGGCAAATTTTAACATGACACCCTCGTCTTCTGCTCGCACGCCCCATTTTCCCAGACTGCCCACGGCGGTTTGCCGCGCGCATGCAATTCATCCAGTAACTTTTTCTCTTTGAACGTGTCCATACAAGCCCAGAAACCTGGATTTTGATAGGTAACCAACTGTCGATCGTCGATCAAGCGTTGAAATGGCGCTTCCACCAGTTCGTCGCCGTCTTGCATATAATCAAAAATGGCCTGCTTAAAGACAAAAAAGCCGCCATTGATCCAGAGGTTCGCTTTTTGGGCCGCTTCGATCCCTGTGACCAGACCATCCTCATGCGCCGAGACAATGTGAAAGGATGATGATGGCTGGACACTGAGAAAACCAGCTGCCTTATCATGTTTACGAAAGAAATCTAGATAGCTGGGCAAATGTAAATCTGAGAGTCCGTCGGTATAATTGGCCATGAACATCTCGTCATCCCCCAAATATTTGCGCACTGCTTTCAAGCGTTGCCCAATGTTCGCATGCAAACCGGTATCCACAAACGAGATCGTCCAATCGTCTATATCATTGTTGTAGATGCGCAGTTCGCGCCCCCCCTTGGAAAGTACAAAATCGTTGGATAGACACTCGTTATAGTTTAAAAAGTAATTTTTTATAATGTCGCCGCGATAGCCCAGGCAGAGGATAAATTCTGTATGGCCAAAGTGGGCATAATATTTCATCAGATGCCACATGATCGGGCGGTAACCAATATCAACCATTGGTTTGGGCAAGGTGTCCGAATGCTCTTTTAGCCGTGTGCCTAAGCCACCACAAAATAGTACGACTTTCATAAGGTATCCTGTTATATGAATATGGATAGTAAAGTAATGCGTAACCTCGCCCCCGCTCTTCCTTATAAGAGTGGGGATAGGGTTCTCAATTGTACATCCGAAAGACCGGCTTGACGGGGCGACCCACCAGATATTTCTCGATGCCTTCGTCCAAGGCTTTCCGATAAACACCCAACGCTTCGCCAATCGCCTCAACGGTTTGATCGATAACTGCATCCGTATGGGCAAAACTTACCACCAGCGAAGGCGCAATGAAGCCGCGTCGGATCATTTCCTGCAAAAATAACGTGCGAAATGCTTGGGAACGAATTTTTTCTTGATCAAGCGTCGCATAAATGAGATTACACGGTTTACCCGCCAATTGGAAATAAGCCTCTAGTTGATGCTCGGCAACAACTTTGTGAATACCGGCGGCTAAGCGCTCACCTTGACAATAAAGCTGTTCAATTACGTCCTGTTCTTCATAAGTCTGCATGGTCGCCATCGCCGCCGCTAAGACATGATTTTCCGCGCCATGGGTGGTTGAGAGCAGAAAAACACGCGCTCGATTGTGGTGAAGCCCGCCTAATTGCATAAACTCTTGTTTGCCAGCCAGCGCCGCCACGGCAAAACCGTTGCCCATTGCTTTGCCAAAGGTCGACAAGTCGGGGGTGACGCCATAATATTTCTGCGCGCCGCCAATATGCCAACGAAAGCCTGTGATCGTTTCGTCTAAGATAAAAAGTGCACCATTCTTCTGACAGAGCCGTTGCACCTCCTGCAGAAAATTATTGACGGGCGCTACGGTTGTCTCCGCTTCCATGATCAGACAGGCAATTTGTCCAGGATAGCGATCAAATAAAGCCTGAACACTGGCCGGATCATTGTAGTGAAATTTCACCGTTAGATTGCGAATGGCCTGGGGAATGCCCGCCGCCATGGGCGTATTGCCAATAAACCAATCATCGGTAGAGAAAAAAGGTTGTTCGGCGCATAGCCCCACCATATCGCGCCCCGTGTAGGCGCGCGCCAATTTGACCGCCGCGGTGGTGACATCCGAGCCGTTTTTGGCAAATTTGACCATCTCGGCCCCATCGATCAAATGTAAGAATTTTTCGGCGCACTCCAGTTCGATGGTCGCTGGCCGGGTGAAATTACTGCCCAGCAACATCTGTTGATGGGCGGCTGTCACCACGGGTTGATAGGCATGGCCTAAGGTAACGGCACGCAGCCCCATGCCATACTCGATAAATTCATTGCCATCGGCGTCCCAGACATGACAACCCTGGCCGCGCACCAGAAAGGCCGGCGCTTGCTCTGGGTATTGATCGTCCCCCTTGGCATACGTGTGGGCGCCACCCGGAATCAACTGGTGACTCTTTTTTTGCAGCGCCTGCGAACGTTGAAAATTCATGCTACTTCCTTATATCGTTCAATAAACTCTTCTGGGATCGTGGCAAAATCAGTGCCACGCCGGTAATCACCCAGGGTCGTGCCGGTGCAGTGTGAATCTAGGTTCGGCGCGCCCCGATTGGCGAGCACATCGTCTAGATGCACCGTTCGGAAATCAATGCTAAACCGTGTCTGGCTTGACGTATTCGGTACACTAGAATGCAAATGGGCCGCTGAAAAAATCAGTAAGCCCCCTGGCGGTGTAATCACGCGCACTTGTGGATCGAGTTCGATCGGCTCTTCGGCATGGGGTTGTTTGCGTGTGTCATGCTTGACCTGTTGGGCAGCGATAAAGCGGCTGGTCTTGACCCACTCCTGGTAATTATAGCTTTCTGAACCGTTGCGAATTGACCGCCCCCAATACTGCGGATGGAAAGCCATCGCATTCTCCGCTTCGATATCATAAATCGGTAGCCACCAATTTAATTGGCACATCGGCGCCGAATACCAGGTGTCGCGGTGCGGATGGAAGGCATAGGCGATGCCGGTGGTGAGATAACCGCCGGCTGTCGAAGTGCGCATGCGCGGTACGTCAAAGTAGGTTTTGTCTAGGTCGCAGCCTAATTCGCGCAGAATCCCTTGAATGTTCTCTTTCGCTTGGGGGTGATGGATAAATTTGGGCTTTAACTCGGCCAAAATGGCTGCATATGCTTCTACCGACATCTCATATTGGGCATCACGCGGATCGAGCGGCGCAAAAGCTGCTTCCGCCATTTCTCGGCCAAGTTTACAAAGCGCCTGTGTATATACAGAAGGCGAATAGACAAATAGTTGGCCGTCGTATAGCTGTTCGCGGCGAGAATCATCAGTGATTTTTCGATCAAAATAAATTGTGTGCATAAAATATCCCCTAAAAGTAACTTTCGATTGAGCGATAGTTATTCAATCATGTACCGCAGAAAGAACAGCAACCCCACCCTAACCCTCCCGTTCGCGCCCAAGAGGCACCCGGCTCACGTCGAAGCCTGGTAAGGGCGGGGGAGGGGTTGCCGGTCCGTTACTCACTGAGCAGCGCTACCGCTCAATCGATATTTCCTTAAGCAAGCTCGTTTGCCATTTGCGGATACAAAGCCATTGTCCGCTGGCTGGTTGTCAGCCAGGCTGCGAGCGGCGCCGCTGCGTAGATAACAACCCACGGTATTGTCTGAATTTGATACCGGCCCTCCGCAAAAAATGGTAGATAAACAGCGGTAAAATAGAGAATTACGCCTAAGCCAATTGTAGACCAACGCTGGGCTCGGTTTTGGAAAAATGTGAGCATCGCAAGGCCAAAGGTTGCCATCACGGCCATGTAATAGGCTTGACAAACGAACTTCATAGCCCAAAGAAATTGGCGGATGTGGGTCGATTCGTTTTTTACACCGGCCAAAATGAGATCGATACCCTGGGTGTCAAAACGATACAAGTAAAATAATTTCAGCGGTAAAAGCTGCAAGGTCTGGCGCGGATGCTCGCGGATGTAGCGAATGGCAAGTTGGCGGGCCTCCACGTCACGCACAGATTCATTGTCAGAATGTGTCCAGACCTGCTCCAAATAGTCATCCCAGCGGTATCGGCCATTGGCTTCGGGATGATTCCCAATCAGCAAGTTAATGCCGCCATTGGTCGATACAAAAATGAAAGTATGGAAAAGCTGATAATTGCGAATTGTCCAAGGGATTAACGCGCTGGTGATGCCTAAGCCGATTAATAAGGTAGAAAGTGCCAGTTTGACGCGCCACCGGCGCATCAAACAGTGGGCAAGTACAATCACGAACGGTAGCAGAATTGCCTGGGGTTTAACCAGGACGGCTGCCCCAAAGACAAGACCGGTCAAATAAAGTGTAAGCGGTGCGCCTTTTTTGAGCTGCTTAATCAAGAGCAATGAACCCAGCAGGATCAGAAATGTGAAACAGATCTCCGTCAGCAAAAGGGCTGTATAGAGGATGTGGTGCGGATAAAATGCGAGGATCAATACCACGATCCTGCTCATCGTCTCCGATTGAAACAACTCCCGGCAAATATAGTACGCGCAAATAATTATACCCATGTACATGCCAAGGTTTAGCCATTGGCCGGTGCGAACTGACGCGCCAAATAGCCTGAAACTGAGCCCCAATAAAGCGGGATAGCCGACGGGCCAGAAGGCCGTTGGCGCGCCGTCTGTATTCAAATACCCCTGTCCGGCGGCGATTTCGACCCCGCGCTTGTAATACCAGAGCGCATCTTCCGTTACCTCATACTGGATCAGATAAATAACGAGTAAACGGATGAGCACTGCCAGAAACAGACAGACCGGTAGGAAGTAGGGCGATTGGAGCACCGCATATAAGTAAAGCTTGGGCTGTTTCATGCGGAACACCCTGTAAGCAAACCATGTTGCTTCAAAATAGCTGCCACCTGACTGATTTGCGCAAAAGGCAGGCCCGATCTTTCGGCAATATCTAGCAAAGAATAATGACCATCGGAACAATTCAGCACCCAAAGCATGGCCAATTCGTCGGTTTTGGTCTCTTTTCGGCCGCCAAAAACACTATACAAACCCCGCCGCCCTAGTTGCGGTTCGCATTTTGGATTTGTATTTAGATAGCAATAATTGTTTTCCAATAAGTCGCAAACTGCGATATAAAGGGCCAGCGAATCGGCCAGATATTGGGGCTGAACAAACGCTAAATTGTCCGCCGAGGTATGATATTGTGGAAAGCGGCCATGCGGCGTGCGGGTCAAACTGCCTACAGGTAAGTTAAACCCGGGTGAGCAATATTGGCGTTCGTCATATCCATAGGGCGAAAAATCCAGCACTTGATAGGGCTCTCCAGCCTGCTGCAACACATGGATGACGGCGCGATCGATCTCGGCGTTACCCTGCCGGCTGCGTTTGTAATGGGGCTGGCCAGGATCGCCGACACACGCCACCACGAGGCCATGTATGATCTTTGCTGTCTGCGCTTCGTGCAGGGCCAACCAAGTGATCGAACCAATCGTGCCCGGGATAAAGAGAAAACGATAGCTGTAGCGACGCGGCTCTGTTTGCAGATGCTGCGCCAGGAAGGTGCTCAGCGCCAAGCCAGAAAGGTTATCGTTACACAAGGCGGGATGGCAACTGTGGCACGAAATCAGGACTTCGTCTTCGCTTTCACCGGGCAGATAATATTCCCCATAGCTCAAGTGTCCATCGGCCAGCGTGCTATCGATATAGACTTCGTACTCACCTTCTGCCAGACTTTGTAACAAATGATCGCTCACGCAGAAACCCCAGTTTTCCTGGTAATAACTCGTGCGATAGGGCACCAAGGTTGGCTGTTCTGGGAGTGAAAAGAGATGCTGTTTTAGCTCCGCCAAACTGATCTTTTGTTGGATCGGCACACTGTAATTGACGAGATGCAAGTTGCATTGCTGAAAATCAATCACTTTGACGCCGTTGGCATCTTTGACATACGCATCGCGCACATTCCACTCGCGCGGCACCGTCCAATCGAAGACTTGGGTGCCGGTGGGCACTTCGTGGATGGTTAAGGGGATCTGTTGTTGGAGACGGCGCAACGATTCGCGCACGCCGTCGCCGGTAATGCTGCGGCAAATTGGATAGAGTTCGGCCATCAGTTGATGCATGGCCTGGCCCAACTCGCCGGTGTTAGATTTGGTTAAAGATTCGCTCATATTGTTCTTCTAAGGCCTTTACATAGACCTGTTTCTGTTGGCCGATCTGGGCCGCGGCAGCTTCTCGGTTCGCAGCCAACGCCTGAAAACGTTCAATCAGGGTCGGTACGTCAAAGGTATCGACCGAAAGATTATAGGCGGATTGACCGGCTGCTGCCATCAAAGTGTCAATCTTCTGGTGATACGACAGTGCTACGACCGGTTTGCCCATGAAGTGCGATAACAATACCCCATGAAAACGGGTGGCGATCACAAGATCGGTTAGCGCTAGCTGCTCTAAAAGGGTTTCTACGGTATAAATTGATTCTCGAATGATCTTGCCTTCGGTCGACAAGGTTTTGTCCTCGGCGAGCAAATTGATCAAATCTTCGATCACCAAACTGTCGAAGTGAAAGTCACCGGGAAAAAAGCAGACCCTGTGCTCATGGCGGATCAGCCATTTTACAAATTCGGCGAGCTTGTTCAAATAGCCCAGATAGACAGCGCTGTCGCGTTCTGGCCAGACCCGTGGATCAAAATAGGCCATCGGTCCAACACCGACGACTAAACGCGGTGCCACTTGCCAACTGCCTCCCGCCGATCCAGTGGTGGCTGCCATGACCGGAACTGGCGTTGCGCCCTGCTTGATCGCCATGCGTAGACTATGCGCGAGATCAGGATAGACTGGATCGTTCCGTTTGAAACCAACCCCCGCCATATATTGCTTCGACTCTACGTCGCGA
Source organism: Chloroflexota bacterium (assembly GCA_026389895.1). Classification (GTDB taxonomy): domain Bacteria; phylum Chloroflexota; class Anaerolineae; order Caldilineales; family Caldilineaceae; genus JAPLGZ01. The sequence continues at coordinate 20,441 of JAPLGZ010000866.1, forward strand.
TACGAGCGATAATTGGCCAGCGCCAGGGCCGATTTAAAGAAAATTCGGCTGAGCAAAGCGTCAATGGGCCCTGCGCCGACACTGACAAATTTCAATTGTGCGCCACGCAGTTTGGCCAGGAGCGACCACTTCAAAATCATATAGGGGAGACCCCATGCGCCACCCCAATAGTCATCAAGTTGACCACCGCCACAGATCATTAGGCAGTCGAAATCGGCTAGAAAAGCGAAAGCGCGTTTAATTAAAATCAATTCCAGCGGCAAGCGAAAGAGCACGCGCTCCAATTTACGCAACCGCTGATCCTCGTGATAGCGCAACCAATAGGCAAAGCGGCGCGCCGGATTACGCGATAACTTAACTTGATCCGGTCGCCGCCAATCTCGATCGGGCATGCGCGTCATTGGGTAGGCTGGGATCTTATGCCATAGTTCGGTATCACTCGGGTTAAGCGCAATCGCGCTAATCTGCGCATCGGGGTATTGTTTGCGAATATTTTGAATCATAGCCTCCAGGATAGCCGCGTCGCCCAGGCTCCCATAGCCATAGGGCCCAAGCATGGCAATTTTCTTGGGGGAAAGTCGGTCACTCATTCGTTGATCCTTATTGTTGTGCGACAATGTTATCTAGAAATAAATCAAATTCATCTGGCTTGCAATCGGCGTACTGCTGATCCCTGGTTGCCATCACGCTGATTGTCTGGGGCCAGCGAATAGCGATGGCTGGGTCATTCCAGCGCAGCCCACGCGCATAACCTGGGGCATAGACCTCTGACATCTGGTAAAAGACCTCGCTGCCATCCACGAGGGTCTGAAAGCCGTGCGCAAATCCTTGCGGCACATAGAGCATCAGGCGGTTTTCCTGCGTCAATTCCACCCCAATCCACTGTAAGAAAGTGGCTGACGTGGGTCGCACATCGATGATGACATCAAAGATGGCGCCTTGGGTGCAGCGCACCAACTTGGTCTCGGCAAACGGTGGCAGCTGATAGTGCATCCCGCGCAGCGTGCCGGCTTTGTGATTAAAGGAGAGATTACACTGCACCAATTTGCTGTTCAACCCATGCTCGGCAAATTCCTGTTGACACCATGCGCGCGCAAAAAAACCACGATCATCTTCGATGCGCTCTGGTTCAATCAGATAGGCGTCTTTAAGCTTTGTTTCGCGAAAGTTCATTGGTTTTTACTTTATCTACCTGTGTAGGGCGTAGGGATCCAGGATATTCGCTAATCCTGGATCATATGTTTGGTTCGTGATCAGCACCACATCCGGTTGATAATCTTGCAAAAACGCCGGTTCCACCACCAACTGGCCGGAACCAGGGACAAACTTACCTTGGCGCTCTGGGTTGATATCGACCACATAGGCCACTTGTTGATCGGTCTGCAAAATATTCAAAAATGTAATGCCCTGCCCACCCGAACCCCAAGCGACAATGCGCTGGTTGGCTTGTTGCATTCTCGTCAACTGGGTTTGCCAGTCGCTAATCTTTTTACGATAATGGGCCGCATAGGCCACTAGTTCAGCCGGCAACGTGGCGGATGAGGACAATGGATTTGGCCGATTGTGCGAGACAGACGGCCTTGCTTCAATGCTCAAATATTGATGGCCGACATAACAGGGGCCGACGTGCAACACTTGAAAGCCCGTACTGGAAAAAACCTGGGCCAGCGTCTCTGCCGTAAAATACGAACAGCGTTCATAAAAGACGTTCCAGGTAGCCTGACCGCGAAAGCTGTATTCCCCATTGGGGATTTCAAAATAGAGCACCGTCTCTGTTTGATCGCCAATCATCTGCCGCAATGTCGTTAAGAAGTGGCGCGGCTGGGCGAGTTGATTCAAGACGTGGCGACAACAGATCAGCGCATGCGGCAAGTGGGCATAGGATTGGGTGTAATAATCGCGAATCAAAGTCAGGCGCGCCTGGCCGATCAGTTCGACGCCTTCGTGTTCAAGCGCGGGATCAAAACCAAAACCCTCTTTTGCGCCAAGTTGACAAAGCAGTTGGATAAAGATCGCTTTGCCACACCCAATTTCCAGTACGCTTTTGTGGCGCAACCCATACTGTTCAATCAAACGCTTTGCCACATCCGCCATAAAGGTTCGGTACAGCGGGGAATGATGGAGTGATATTTCATAACCCGGCGCATAGACAAGCTTGGTTGGCTCAAATAAGCGATTATAGACAAAACCACAGTGCTGACAATAGGTCAGTTGGATGTCACCTACTGGCGATTGCTGCGCCTCGGCCTGGGTTGGCCAGAGCAGCCCCATGGCGATAGGGACATTGGTGACGCTCAGAAAATCGGTCAAGGTTGTCGCGCCACAGAGTGGGCAAATTTCTGGTGGGCAATTTGCCGGTGGGCAATTTGCCGGTGGGCAATTTGCCTGATTCTCCTCACTGGTAATATTTGATTGATGTTGATCAGACTGGACAACAGTCGTCATATTCTGTGCCTTATTCCACCACCATCACGCTGGGGATCGGCACCACCAACTGCGCGCCCCATTCGTGAATATAGGCCATT
>JAPLGZ010000797.1 GCA_026389895.1 Chloroflexota bacterium
ACCCCACGTTACTGTGGAACGGGGCTGGCAACGATTGCGGTTCATACAGCGCATAGGCCAGGTAGAGCGCCTGCTCGGCCGCGGTGATTTCGCCCCGCTCAAACGCTTGTTTGATCAGCAGCGGGGTGGCGAGCTTGTCCGTCGTGGTAACAGAAGCGCGCAAGCCATTGGCCAGCAGTGGTAAATAGAGCTGACGGGGGCTTGGTGGGAGGGCGGCGTCTGGTGGCACCTGGGCAATGGTGGCCTGCGCCTGGCTGAGTTGTTGGCCAATCCCCATAGCGCGGCTGGTGACGGCTTTGGCTGTATCGCTTGGCACGGCTTGTAAAAGAAATAGCATCGTTAACACAAAACGCAGATAAGAACTCTTCGAGCTTGTTTTCATCGTTATTCGGGTCCTTTGATAAAATTACTTGATAGGTAGTACGGCTGAGAGCAAACATGATCATTAGCCAGCATAACTGCCTCAGCTACACATTGGCACCGTTGAACTATGTGACAAACAACGCAGGGATACGGTAAGAAACATTACTAAATAATTAAGTTACTCCTTTTCCTTATTAAGTGGTATTATCTGGTTTTGTAGCCCCGTCAATTCTGCTTGTAAGGCAGCTAGCAAAGCTGCAATATCAGTGAACCCACGACGCTGGTTCGTGGCTGGCGTTTCCAGCATACAGCGCAAGCTTACCGTCTGGGTAACGGTGCTGTACTCGACTTGGCGACGGATGATAAGTGTGCTATTTATAACTGGATTCGCTTTCATGAGCCTATTATATTCAGCCATCGCAACAAAAACGCTAGAGTCACCGAGTAAATCCACCATCTTTTTTCAGAAATCTTGATTTCTAGCGGAATATCCCATGCCTGAGCTTTTACATCTATCTTTGTTAGGGTCACCCCGTATGCACTTAGGTGACCAACCGCTAACTGGTTTTATCCATAATAAAGCCCAAGCCTTGCTCTTTTATCTGGTGGTCACGGGGCAACAGCACAGCCGAGACGCATTGGCCACCCTTCTGTGGGATGAGATGGCAGAGGGAAAGGCAAAAAACAACTTACGCGCCGTCCTGCCCGAACTGCGCCGCTTGGTGGGCCAGCATCTCGTCATAGAACGCCAAACCGTTGTTTTTCAAAGCGCTAGTTCCCATTGGCTCGATGTGGCCATCCTGCGTGAGCGCCTAACACCGGGGCGGTCACCCTTGGATCTGGTTGCGCAGCAAGCGGCTGTCGATCTCTATCAAGGTGAGTTTCTCGAGGGTTTCTATGTGCGTGACGCCCCCGCTTTCGAAGCCTGGGTGCTAGCCCAGCGCGAACAGCTACATACCCTGGTGGTGAATGCGCTCACCCTGCTGGTGAACGAATATGCAAAACGCGGCGATGATCCAGCCGCCCTCGCCGCCAATCGCCGCTTACTAGAGTTGGAGCCATGGTCAGAGTCAACGCATCGACGCCAGATGCTGTTGCTCGGCAAAACCGGCCAGCGCGCGGCCGCCCTTGCCCAGTATGAAACCTGCCAACGTATTTTGGCGGCAGAGTTTGGCGTTGCGCCACTCGCAGAGACCACCGCGCTCTATCAGCAAATCCGGGCCGAGGTGAACAATCGACAAACAGTAGAAGTGGGCGTTCGACAGGCAGTCGTCGCCCTTGCCCTCAAGGTTCCGCGTCAGGCCGAACAGACCGAAGCCGAGCCTAGACCGCATGTGACGGGGTACAACTTGCCGCAACGGGCGAAATTGTATGGCCGGCAGGCGGAGTTGACCGATTTGCAGAAATGGGTGACGGAGGAGGGTTGTCGTCTGGTGGGGATATTTGGCATCGGCGGCCAAGGGAAGACCACACTGGCCGCAACTTTGGTGCGTACCCTGGCCGATGCCGAACACGCGCCGCTTGCCAGCAATGGGGCTGGGCCGAAGCGTAACCAAGGTAGCTTCACCCGCATTCTCTGGCAGTCACTGTTGAATGCGCCCTCCCTGGCCGAAGTCATCCAGGAATGGATCTACGTGCTCTCTGACCAAACGGTGACAAGCCTGCCTGCGAGCTTGGACCGGCAGATCGCACAACTAGTAGACCATTTACGCCGTCAACGCTGTCTCTTAGTGCTGGACAACCTGGAAAGCATCTTGCAAAGTGATGAACGCAGCGGCTATTATCGTCCCGGCTATGAAGCGTATCGCCAATTCGTGCGCCAGCTTGCCGAAGGGGAACACCGGAGTTGTCTGCTTATTACCAGCCGTGAACGACCCCACGATTTGACCCATCTAGACGAGGACACCCCTGCCGTGCGCTTTTTGTCGCTCTCCGGCCTGCCCACCGACGCCGGACGGCAGATGCTGCAAGCGCGTGGCATGACAGGCGACACTGCGCAACTGGCGGCCTTAGTCCAACACTATTCGGGCAATCCATTAGCGCTTAAGTTGGTCGCGGAGACGGTTCAGAGTCTCTTTGCGGGCAATGTTCCGGCCTTTTTGCAGACTGAGGCGCTGGTTTTCGATGATATTCGTGAGATCCTGGATCAACAGTTCGCTCGTCTTACACCACTCGAACGTGAACTTATGGTCTGGTTAGCCATTGTGCGCGAGCCAGTCGCCTACACAACCCTGCGTGACCTATTAGCCCAGCCGCCCGCCCCACGCTTGGTGCTCGAAGCCATACGCTCCCTCCAACGGCGCTCCCTCTTAGAGAAATATGCGGAAGGCTTCGGATTGCAGAACGTGGTGCTGGAATATACCACGGCGTGGTTCATCGATGGCGTCTGTGCTGAACTTGTAGATGAACAGAGGGGGAAAAGTGCGACCAATCTCGTCCTCTCTTTCCTGAACCGCTACGCCTTGATGTTGGCGCAGACCAAAGAATATGTACGTGCGAGCCAGACACGGCTGCTCCTCCAGCCGGTAGCCGAGCATCTGGTGGCGCATCTGGGCGCCAAGGGGGCGGAACATCAACTACAAAGGCTGCTGGACCGCTTGCGCACGACGGCGCCCACGCCCGGTTACACGGCCGCCAACGTGTTACATCTTTTGTTGCAACTAGGCGTGGATCTACGTGGCTACGATTTTTCGCGGCTCTACCTGCGGCAGCTTATGCTGCGGGGGGTCAGCCTTCCCCAGAGCAATTTTGCCCAGGCCGAGCTGATCGACAGTCTCTTCACCGAACCCTTTGGCCTCATCTACACGGCCATCTTTAGCCCTGATGGTGAATATCTGGCCGCAGGCACCAGTGAAGGGGCCATTTACCTCTGGCGCACAGCAGACCAACAGCTGGTGCATGTGATTCAAGCACACAGCCAGGCCGTCAACGAGTTAGCCTTTGCGCTGCGCACCACGGCCACCGGAGAGGTGCAATTGGTGCTCGCTAGCGCCGGTGACGACAAACGTGCGGGTTTCTGGTTGTTGACGGCCGACGGGCAAGCGCACAAGCACATCCAACTGGGGCACGAGCAGCAGGAAGCCCTGCTCGCCATTGGCCTTCGACCAGACGGCCAGGGTGTGACAAGCGTCGATAGCGACGGACACGTCTTTGTGTGGGACGTGGACGCCAGTTCAGACGCCCAACTTGTTCGGCACTTCGCCACGACCCCTACGCGATTGCGGCTCGTGGCCTATAGTAGAGATGGTCGCATCGTGGCCGTGGGCAACCGTGATGGCACGGTGCAGTTACGGCAAGTGGCGACGGGCGAAACGACACTGCTGCTGGCAGTGTCGACAGGTTCTCTTGTTGCCCTGGCCATCAGTGAGGATGGCCAGATGTTAGCCACAGGTAGCAAAGAGGGCCAGCTTTATCTCTGGACACTGCCAGCGGGGCAACTGCACCAGGTTATCGAAACCAAGGCTGGCGCGATTGACGCCCTGGCCTTCAGTTCAGATGGGAAACTTTTGGCCAGCACCCATTGGGATCGCGCTGTGCGGCTGTGGACCCTGGATGCCCAGGCCCGGCTTCAATTGCGCCATACCCTGCTTGGGCATACCCACGTGATTTGGTCAGTTGCCTTTGGCCCGCGGCCAAAGCGGCGCGGGCCAGACAACCACCTTGAGCAGCACAAGGTGGAGGTGCAACTCCTGGTCACGGGCAGTAGCGATCAAACGGTGCGGGTGTGGGATACAGAGACCGGCCAAGCGCTCTACACACTGCGCGGCCAACCGCGAGCGCTGAGTGCGCTCGCCATTAGCCCCATCCCACCAGAAGCAGAGCAGACGACGGGCTGGTTGCTGGCCGCAGTTGGCTACGCGCAATTAGTCCATTTATGGCAAGGGCGCGGCGTACAGACCATCACGTCACTGCGAAGTTTGTATGGGGCGCACAGCCCACTTTATGCCGTTGCCATTAGCCCTGATGGCCGCACATTGGCCAGCGCAGGCGGTGATCAAACGATCGCGCTGTGGGATGTTGTGAGTGGGCAGCTACGCCAGACATTACACGGGCATAGAAACAGCGTCCACTGTGTTGCTTTTCAGCCAGGGGGAACGTTGCTCGCCAGTGGTAGCACGGATGGCACCGTGCGGCTTTGGGCGCTGCACGAAGTGGCACACGGCGCGGCACGCGCCGGTAATGAGGCGGCACAGAGCCAACAGGTTGCCGTGCTCTCCGCCAATCCACATTTTGTTTATGACCTCGCTTTCAGCAGAGATGGCCGCATTCTGGCCAGTGTTGGCGCAGACCGCTCACTTCGGCTGTGGGATATGACGCAGCGCCACTACCCAGAATTGGTGGAAAGGCGTAAAACAGTGCAAGAAGAGGGCGAACAAGATATTTTTTCGGTTGCCATTAGCCCGGATGACGCCAAAGTGGCTTGTGGCGGCAACCATGTGATCCATCTTTGGAGGCTACAAGGAGATGAAGCGCCACTGATTCTGCATCAACATACCACCTGGATCTTTTCAGTTGCGTTTAGCCCAGACGGGGCCACCCTGGCCAGCAGCAGCGCCGATTGCACGGTCTGTCTGTGGGATGTGGCTCGTGGCGCCCTGCGGCATGTCCTACGTGGTCACAGCGAGACGGTCTACAAAGTGGTCTTTAGCCCAGATGGCGCCGCGGTGGTAAGTTGTAGTTTCGATGGCACCATCAAGTTTTGGGACAGCCAGACAGGAGAATGTGTCAACACATTACGCATAGACGGCCCCTATGCCGGCATGAATATCACGGGCACCAGGGGGATTACCGAAGCGCAAAGGACAGCTTTAAGAACTTTAGGCGCCATCGAAAAATAAGCTACAGGGCTACCTCTTGGCTATTGTAATCAGCAGTTGCCAGCCACCTCCGCTACGACCAAACCAAAGAGATCTGTGGCGAAAATAAGAATCTGCCAGATAGGATCATAGGATTGGCACGCCAAGCGTATCGGCGCATTGTCGGTGCAACATAACGCGGATGACATTCAAAGGCGAAGTTCTTGGGGGAGTTAACTTCTTCGCCGCAAGAGCGGTAAAGATCAAATTTCGCGGGTAGGATTGATCCGTTTTTCGCTATCACTCAGGCTTATTTTCGTGAACGTCGCATACCACGCCGTGGGTGCTGGGTAAGATGGATCATGAGGGCTTCAATCTCAGCTTCCGACCACAGATAGCGCCGCACTGTGCCTACACACTCGGCTGGGCGTAAGGCTGGATAGTCATGTAAAATTTTATGGAGATTATTTAGGGTAATTCCGAGGGTTTTCGCGACTTGTGCTGTTGTCTTTTTGTTCATCCACTGGCTTTTCTATATCTATTTTTAGCTAAATCCAGGAAACACCTGTAAAGTTGGCAAATTGTAGATGCTTCTTGTCTTTAGCGAAATAATTTTATTCAATATAGCATGACGAAAGATCAGGCAAAATGGATCTATCGACGATCGATTTATCGCCAGATCTAGCGACCACATAACGAATGCGAGGCTGGCAATGTTTTAGCGCATCCCCTGTCGAATGCCATTCACAGAGCCACGAAATGCCAGCCAAACGAGATTCATCCTCGACACGAAATTGTAACCGACAAAAAAGATGCGCTTGCCCCGTTAAGGGCAAACGCTTCTCTCAAAAGGTCCCCCGACAAGTTGAGAGATTTATTATAGCGCGAATAAGAGAGCCTTGGTATCCGCTAAGACACCGATTTATCTACGCTTTGGGGCGGACGAGAATAGATGGGTTGCTTAATTGGGTAGATGATATTTTCAAGGTGGTCGAGCACATAGGCCTCACCATTGGCGCTGGTTATTACCTGATAACGTTCCTGACGTAGCGATTCCTGGAGCGGGGATGCGATAGTTAAGGTAAAGGATTTCAAGGTAGATGGGTCTTGCATACAATATATCTCGGCATTTTGCAAGGATTAGGGGCTGTATCCTCGTGTGTTCCTAAGGATAGAGCCTAAAGCTACATCTAATATAACATATATTTGTTAAGGAAAATATACGTCATTTGGCGGATTTTTTATAGTTGCATGCAAAATACTTGTGATAGCTCATAGATTTACCACAAGTATTTTACATGTTGATGGCGCTACATCATCTCTTCAGCATCCATTACTTCGTCACCAAAGGCAGAAAGATACTCTGTGCGCCATTCACGACAGGCGGTTGGTCTACGATTGGATTTTCAATCTGTAACTCATCCTCTTGATTTTCGCCCAAATCGGCTCCAGGTACAGCACGGATCGGGGTCACCGGTTTGGTCGTGATTGGCAACACCAGGTGGAGCCGGCCCAGACTACCCACCACTTCATCCTCACCCTCTGCATCATCAGCGGCAATTAGGCTGTCGGCAATCGGCTGGATTGGCATCACACCGGCCGCGGTCATAGCATTTTCCGCATCGAGTAACAGCGTGCCAATCTGACGGCCCAGGCTGGGCAGGTCATGCTGGCGTTGGTTAGAGAGCAACACAATCACATAGCCCTTCTCTGGATACATTCGAATATAAGCGCGTGAGCCAGTTTGCGCCCCATCTTTAGCTACGACCGGGGTGCCCTGATCGGTGCCAGTACTCCAGCCAAAGGCATAATTGCTCGCGTTGTTGGGAGGGAGCCA
>JAPLGZ010000108.1 GCA_026389895.1 Chloroflexota bacterium
ATCAAGAGCAGCAAAGGCATCATCCGCGGCGATTTTGGTCTCTCGGGTGGCATTTCAAAGGGCCGCCCAGCCTGGGAAGTGATCAAGAGTCGATTGCGGCCCACCTTAGAATTGTCGATTTTGTCACTGATCTTTTCGTTGCTCATTGGGGTTCCAATGGGGATTTATAGCGCGGTTAACCAATATTCGCGCTTTGACTATTTCTCTACTACCCTGGCCTTTATCGGTACATCCATGCCTTCCTTTTTCTTCGCACTGTTGATGATCTTGGTCTTTTCGGTGATGCCGGTCTTTTGGAAAGATGCCGTTCCCTGGTTGCCGCGTATCCCTGCCGGTTCGTATGTGGCGGCACGCGACTATTATGTGGCTTCATGGTTACCAGAAGTTCGGTCTGGTTCGACAATTGACCATCTTCTACATTTGCTCATGCCCGTGACCGTGTTGACGGTGATCAGCGTGGCCGGCTGGAGTCGTTTTGTCCGCACGTCGATGCTAGAGGTATTGCGCCAAGATTATGTGCGTACGGCGCGCGCCAAAGGTTTGATCGAGCGAATTGTGATTAATAAACATGCGTTACGCAACGCACTGATTCCCTTCGTGACCATTGTCGTCTTTGCCATTCCGGGTATTTTTGGTGGTGCGCTGATCACCGAGACAATTTTTGCCTGGCCTGGGATGGGGCGTTTGTTTATCCAGGCGCTGGACAGCAACGATTGGCCCATTGCATTGGCGTTGACTTTAATTACGGCAGTGTTGACTGTGATCGCAACCTTGGTGGGTGATGTATTATACACCCTTGTCGATCCACGAATTCGATTTAGTTAAGTGTAGCGCATGCAGGGTTAATCTAAGCAGCACTAACTGATTGACAACAGGCATGCTTTATACGTTTTTTTTGTTTCTTAGAAGGAGTTGTCATGGCTGCTGGGGCAGGAACAATTTCGATTCAACCTAAACTTGAGACGAAAAGGCAAGAGAGCCAGTTCGCCATTGTCTTGCGGCGATTTATACGGCATCGCTTGGCAGTGATTTCTTGTTTTTTAATTGTGCTTATTTTTGGTGCATCACTGTTGGCCCCCGTGCTGGCGCCTTTTTCACCCACCAGGCTCGATGGTACGCTGGGTGGACAGCCGCGCCCCCCAGGTATTGTCGATGCTAAAGGCCAGGTTCACTGGTTGGGTGTCGATAACCTCGGACGCGATCTTTATACACGCGTACTGTATGCGGGCCGCATTTCAATCACGATTGCCATCTTTGTCACCATCTTGACGGAACTGGTTGGCGTGCTGATCGGTGCCATTGCGGGTTATTACGGGGGCTTTGTGGATGCCCTGGTTTCGCGCGTTACTGAATTTATGATCACGATTCCACTCTTACCGATCCTGGCGATTGTGGCAAAACTACTCATTCAGTACAATAACCAATTGCCCATTCCCGACTTTATTATCTCTGGCGTTGGGGCAATTTTATTGACGCCAGCGACGGAAACCCCCAAGGTGATTGCCCTGATTATTGTTCTCGTGCTCTTTGGCTGGATGGGCACGGCGCGTTTAATGCGTGGCATGGCATTCTCGTTACGTGGACAGGACTTCATCGAATCGTTGCGGGCCTTTGGCGCGTCGGATGCAAGAATTATCTTGCGCCATATTATCCCGAATGGGCTGGCGCCAATTATCGTTGCCGTTAGCCTAGACCTGGGTGGCGTGATTATCACCGAGGCGGTGCTCAGTTTCCTGGGCGTAGGTGTGCAGGACCCAACACCCACTTGGGGCAATATGCTGAGCCAGGCCCAGAGTTATATGTTTCAGCACCCTTGGCTACCGCTGATCTCGGGCATCCCACTGCTGCTAGTTTCACTCACCTTTAATTTTATTGGTGATGGGCTGCGCGATGCGTTAGACCCAAGATTGAAACGTTAGAAAGCACCCCTCCTTAACCAGACAGAGAGGGAACGATCAATGACAGCCAAAGTGACAGACTCCATCCAGCTAACAACTTTCTCCCTTCGGGAGGGGTCTGCTATATTCAATACTTGTAAATCTAGAAGCGTATCTCTAATTATTTATGGCTAACTTAAATGGCAAGACCAACCAGCCTCTGTTGGAAGTAAAAGGGCTGAAGACTTACTTTTTTACCGAAGATGGCGTTGTGCAGGCGATCAACGGGGTAGACTTTGCCATTAATCATGGCGAGATTATGGGCCTGGTCGGTGAGTCGGGCAGCGGCAAGAGTGTCACTTCTTTGTCGATCATGCGCCTCTTGCCGGCATCGGGCAAGATTATGGAAGGCCAGGTGCTCTTTCAAAACCGCGATTTGGTGCAAGAGCCAGAAGATGAGATCGTGAAGCTACGCGGCAACGAGATCTCGATGATTTTTCAGCAACCGACCAGTTGTTTAAATCCGGTTTTTCGCATTGGCGATCAAGTGGCTGAAGTGTTGATGGTACATGATAATCTCAGCAAAAAAGCTGCTTGGGAACAGGCCATCGAAATGTTTCGCAAAGTCGGCATTCCAGCCCCCGAGCGCCGTGCTACTGCCTTTCCGCATGAGATTTCCGGTGGTCAAGCGCAGCGGGTGATGATTGCGATGGCCCTGGCCAGCCAACCGAAATTGTTGATCGCGGACGAGCCGACGACGGCATTGGATGTGACCATTCAAGCGCAAATTTTAGATTTGATGCGTACGTTGCGTGATGAAACGGGCACAACCATTCTCTTGATCACCCACGATATGGGGGTGATTGCCGAGATGTGCGACAATGTGGCCGTAATGTATGCTGGCCAGATTGTCGAGTATACCAGTGTCGAAGCCCTCTTTGATGATCCACTGCACCCCTATACAGAAGGTCTGTTAGCGGCCATTCCTGTGTTAGGTGAAATGAAAGAGACCCTGGCCGTTATCCCAGGCTCGGTGCCGAATTTGATCAATCTCCCGTCTGGTTGTAAATTTGCGCCGCGGTGTCCTTATGTCAAGGAAGAAATTTGCACCAAAGAAACACCCGATTTGCGCGAGGTGGCGCCAGGCCATCAGGCGCGTTGCTACATGCGCTTTCCCGAAACAGCGCATTACTGGGCCGGAGTTGCCAAGGCAGATTGGAAATTTCAAGGCGATGAAGTGTTGGTGGATGAGCAGGTGATTCAGCCGCCGGATCTGACCTCTTCGTTGGAAGAAAAGGCCGCCAACATAGGGGACTTTCGTCGCAAATAGGCAGCTTACGCTAGCCCACTCGACTGTTTCGTGGGGATCTAGGCTAGGCGCTCAGTAATTTTCGGATCGATTCTTTTGGTGTGGAGCCATTCCAGATGACAATTCCTGTCAAAGTGGCGAGCAAAGAGCTGCTCGTCGTGGACGATTTAAAAACATACTTTCCTGTGCGGGCTGGGGTTTTACAGCGCGTGGCGGCCTGGGTCAAGGCTGTGGACGGCGTCAGCTTTGCGGTCCGCGAAGGTGAAACCTTTGGCCTGGTTGGCGAATCTGGCTGCGGCAAGACGACGGTGGGGCGCACGATTTTGCGCTTGCAACCGGCAACCGGTGGTTCGGTCTTCTTTGATGGCGAAGACGTTTTTGCCAAACGGCCAGGTGATTTGAAACCGCTCCGGCGTAATATGCAAATTGTTTTTCAAGATCCTTATTCTTCGCTTGATCCTCGTATGCCGGTCGGGGCGATTATTGCCGAGGGATTGCAGATTCATGGCATCGGCAGCCAGAAGGAACAACAAGAGATCGTGATGGAGATGTTGGACAAGGTCGGGCTAAATCCCTACCATGCCAATCGTTATCCCCATGAGTTCTCTGGTGGGCAACGCCAACGCATTGGGATCGCCCGCGCTTTGGCGTTGCGACCTAAATTTATTATCTGTGATGAACCAGTCTCCGCCTTAGATGTCTCGATCCAGTCACAGATTCTTAATTTGTTGCGCACTCTCTCCGAAGAATTTGGCCTTACCTATTTATTCATTGCGCATAATCTCAGCGTTGTTGAACATATCAGTGATCGCGTGGGTGTGATGTATCTAGGCAAGCTCGTGGAGGTTGCTAACCGGGTCGATCTTTATCGCAATCCGCTCCACCCCTATACGCGCGCTTTGCTCTCGGCAATCCCTTTGCCTAAGCCAAGAAGCCGGCACCAGCGAATTGTCCTCAAAGGGGAGATCCCGTCACCTTTGAATCCACCCAGCGGCTGTCGCTTTCATACGCGCTGCCCATTGGCAATTGACATTTGCAAGCAACAAGAGCCAGCTTTCGAAGAGAAAGCCCCACAGCAATGGGTGGCCTGTCATCTTGTGGAGTCTGTGGGGGGCACAGCCGTCTTACATGACAAAGGTGAGTTGCAAGTTTCATAGCCGATGTATCTTGTCGTTGTCAATCGTCAGCCTATTGGATGCTTCACTGTCGTCGATTGGCCGATTTTATCCGTAGGCTAATCTACTTGCTCTTATTGGTGTCAGTCGCACCTCGTCCCCCACGTTTCTCCTTCCTGGGGCAGGGGAGAACTGCTTGACTATACTCCCCCTAAAAAAGCATGACCCGAAAGTGGACAGACCGTGAGCTATATGATGCTTTTGGTCAAAATGGCACCGAACAACAGCATCAGGCATTTGAGATTCTTTATCAAGAATTGTATGCAATTAGCCTGTTTATGCTGCAAACCACGGTCGCGCCTGAACCGCAAGCCTTGGCCCAAGATTGCGCACAAGAAGCCATTGTGAAAGCATGGAAGAGTCTGGCCACCTGCGAACAGCCCGATTCACTGCGTAGCTGGGCGAAAACCATTGTGCGCAATCAGACGTTGAACGCGATCGCTCGGCTAAAACGTCAGGCGGAAGACCCGATCGAGACGCATGTGGACAAGCCATTCGGTAATGAAAATGCATCGCCCGTCGAGATCTTAGTCGAAAAAGAAAAATATGCCGCCATTCTAGAACTGCTCGCCGCCGCGCCGCTTAGTGAGCGCTCGCGTTATGTGATCACCGCTAAGTTTCTGGCGCAGATGTCGGAAGAAGAAATCTGCCAGGCCTTGAGCAAAAAAGAACAGACGGAATTGAAGCCAAGCCATGTCCAGGTGACACGTGCGAAAAATTTTAAGAAGATCTACAGCGATGCCGCATTGCTCAAAAAATTTAGAGATCTCCAAGACGATTCATTGCTGTGAACACTGTTGTTGGGGGCAGGAAAGATTGGGCAGTGCATTTTTGTCTTATTGATAGACAGGCCTTTGCGCTTGAGCACTTGCGATAGACCTCTCTTGGTCGTCATTGGGGTTAGCTGTGGCAGGCAAGCATAAAAATGATGAGCATCTATCAGGAAGCACGCGCGATATTGTTTCGCGCCATGGTTGGTGAAGCACCGATTCCCACGGCGGAATCAGTCGCACAAGCCAAAGTAGATTTGCGCGGCGATCCAGAATTTCATGCCGCTTTAGATGAACTGGTCAGCATTATTCTGATCACACAACGCGATATGGGGAAAGAAGATGGGGCGCAAGAAGCGTGGCACGCGCGCCTGCAAGCTTACATTGCTGCGCAACTTGATGGCCAGGCTTATACGAGCGAATTTGCCGATGTCCGGCGGGCCTTAGACGCCAGTGTGGCACTATCCGAGGAGTATGCCTTGCTCTATACAACCATGGAACGTGAGTGGCACGGCACCTTGCCTGTGCCCTTGGCTATCCCGCCGCTCAATTTCGCGATGACCGACCTGCCGGCGTTCGATTCCCCGGTGCTAGAGGCGCCGGCGCCCGAAAACGCGCTACCAGAACCTGGTTTTAGGGACGCCATCCCTGTCGTACAAAAAATTGCTCCATCACCGCTGCTTGGATCGCGTTGGTTTACTTACACCAAACTGGCTTGGGAAATGTTGCTTGAGCAATTAAGTTTTCTCAAGTTTGGCGCGGTCATTCAGCCGGGCTTGGTTTTTGTATTCACCCTTGTGCTCGTCACTGGCTTATGGCTCGCCTCGCATCCGTTTGGTGTGAATTCAATCACTACAGGGGCCTACCCCATTGAAACGATAAAACGTCAGGATTCATTTCTCAAAACGCAGATGTCACTAGAAACCCCCTTGCCCACGGCTGTCAATACCCTCCACTGGGGACCAATTGATGAGGATTATCTTGGTTGCCGCTTTCTCCGCCCCGTTGCCTTTGCAAGAAGTATTTGTAAGCTATAAACTATCATTGTCCATTTACTTTGATCCTGTTTCTTGATTATCTGGGTTGGTTTGGCGCCGCCCGTCATATGCGTCCCAACGTGCTGAAAGTGAAACAGTTAGATTATTGCGCACTATGG
>JAPLGZ010000783.1 GCA_026389895.1 Chloroflexota bacterium
AGACAAAAACCACAATGAACACATTTGTCCACAGCCTGGGCCATGGCTTCGCCCTGTGGGCCAAGCGTTTCGAGAGAAATAGTATGTTGCATAGTTAGTTAGGTAGGGATTAGGGAGTAGGGATTAGGGAGTAAAAAGCACGCTCTACTGCCTAATCCCTACGCCTTACTTCCATGATTTATAATGCCAAAAATTTCCCGACTGGATCAAGCGCTTGTTTAATGCGTTGGGCAAAAACTTGCCCCGTCTGGACACCGATGCGCGCTTGATTCGTTGCACCGCGTATGACTAAGCCTGATAAATTTAACGCGGTTAAGTGTTTATGTAAATCTGCCACCTCGCCCGGCCACGCAATCCAAGTGAGTTGGCCGCCGACTGCATAGCGCCGTAGCGCCTTGGTGGTGCTGAGGATCTGTTCCAGCCCCTGAATGTGACGCGGTGTGGTGGCTACTTTGACGAGCGCCCATTGATCCGGCGCCCAACTGAACTCACACGCTGCTTGCCAGGTGGCATTCTCGACAAACCCTTCCATCATTTCGCCTGCGCCGAGGATCTGGCGTAATTGGGCTATCCGTTGCTCTTGGACGCTTTCCAAGCCACCCATGCGCACCCACAGCGTAGGAACCGTGTGTTGGCCATCGGGGCGTTCCACAACCAGATCGAGTGCTTCTATATCTAAGCGGGCCGTGGTGGCTTTTTGCAAACCGCCCAATGCCGCTTCCACCGTCGGATAGGGTACGGTCAAGGTGGCGTAGCTCTGTGGGCGCGGGAAAACTTTGAAACTTAACTCAACCAATATGCCAAGCCGGCCCAAACTGCCCACCATCAATTTGGGCAGATCAAAGCCAGCCGCATTTTTCACCACTTTGCCGCCGCCGCGTACTAGTTGCCCTTGGCCATCGATAAAGCGCACGCCGATCAAAAAATCGCGCACGCCGCCATAACGATAACGCCCGGAACCACTTAAACCCGCCGCCACCGTACCACCCAATGTGGCCCCATGCTGCGCTAGTGGCGGATCGAACGGGAGATATTGCCCGTTGCCTGCCAACGCCGCCGCGACTTCTGTAATCGGTGTGCCAGCCAGCGCGGTAAAGGTGTATTCAGCCGGCTCATATTCGAGAATGCCGGATAGTTCACCTAATTCTAAGTGGGCGGGATTGTCCGCCGTTGTGGTAAGCGCCGGTTTACTGGCACCAGCAGAGGGCAAGATTTGACTGTTATTTTGTACAAACGACTGCACGTCTGTAATTGTCTTGGCTGCGAAAGTCTGTAAAGACGCCATGAAGTTGTCCAAATGCTAACGCTAGTGAATTGAACTAAGTAGCTGGTCAAATATGCTGACAATGTTGCTATGTTCAGTTTTGATTCTAGTTACAATAACTGTGAGCTTGGCTTCGTCGATTAAAAAGCCATAAATTTTCGTTGCGACATGCCGAAAAGCCATCAATTCCAAAAATACTTTTAAGATGACGCCATTGTCATCTAACGCTTGCTCGTGCATTAATTTCCCAAAGCGTTTAAGGGTTTCGCTATGTGAAAAAGCCCCTGTCGGTTGCTCAATTTTCAGATATTTGATAAACCGTAGCATCAAATGTTCCACTGCGTTGTAATAACCAAAACATTCATACGTCAGGGCGGACATTTGAACTGTTTTATCGACATCTAGGGTAAAGATAAACGCTACACGTGTATGAATCTTGCCGAGATTTTCTAAGCCAAACTGAATTTCTTGGTTAAGATCAGCTTTGCTCATAAATAACCTTGCCTTCTTGCAAGATGCGTTCACGAAAATAACCCTGGGTACTTTCAAAATCAACTAGACTGACCGAATGTTTGACACTAATCAAACATTCCGCCAAAGCTATAAAAAAAACTTCATTCTCTAAACCTTCTACACAAATATCTAAATCTGAATCTTTGTGGAAATCACCGCGTGCTACAGAGCCGTAAAGGATTACTTTGCGGACATTGTACGATTTTAGAATAGATAGAATCACGCTGATGTCTGCCTGAAACCCCGCAGGGATGTTAGAAAGCGCGGCGTCTGTTAAAACTTCTGTTGGCGATTCATCTAATAGATGTGCGTGATAAGTGTTCATTATTCCTGGCCCTTACTCTCGAGAAATCAGACCCAGCTTTTCGAGTGGATGCGGCCCGTGCAGATGTAAGGCAGGCGCTTCACCGTCGGGTAACTTTTTACCGCGATTGGCTAATTCGAGCGGATCGATGGCGCGGCGCAAATTGGTCATTGTTTGCAAATCGGTGGCGTTGAACATACTAGCCATATATTGTAGCTTTTCCATGCCCACGCCATGTTCCCCGGTGATCGAACCACCCAGGTCAATACACATGTGGATGATTTCGCCGGCCAACGCTTCGGCGCGTTCTAATGCGCCCGCTTCACGCCCATTATAGAGAATCAACGGGTGTAAATTGCCATCACCGGCATGAAAAACGTTGGCCACACGAATGCCATACGTGGCGCTCAACTGGTTGATCTTCGCCAATGCTTGGCCTAATTTGCTGCGCGGCACCACGCCATCTTGCACAATATAGTCGGGGCTCAAGCGTCCGACTGCCGAAAAAGCACTCTTACGCCCCTTCCAGATCCGCATGCGGTCGGCTTCATCCTGGGCCACGCGCACTTCATAGGGATTGGTAATTTCGATCACCTGTAACAAATGGGCAAACTCCGCCTCGACCTGCACGGGCTCGCCTTCCAATTCAACAATCAGCAGACCCGCCGCGTCTTTGGGATAACCCGCGCCGACGGCGGCTTCGGCGGCCTGAATGGCGAGATTATCCATAATTTCCATCGCACCCGTTAACAAACCGGCTGCCACGACCTGCGAAACTGCTTCGCCCGCCGCTTCTAGACTCCGATAGGCCGCCAGCACCGTGCGATACATGGCCGGTTTTGGCAATAAACGCAGTGTAATTTCTAAGGCCACGCCAAATAACCCTTCCGAGCCGACAAAAAAGCCGGCCAAGTCTGGGCCGACTTGTTCCAAACTTTCCCCACCCAATTGCACAACTTCGCCATCCGGCAAGACAACTTTCATGCCCAACACATGATTGGCCGTCATGCCATATTTCAGACAATGGGCGCCGCCCGAATTAAACGCAACATTGCCGCCGATCGTGCAGATCAGTTGGCTCGATGGGTCGGGGGCGTAATACAAGTCGTAGGGCGCCGCGGCACGCGAGACATCCAAATTGACGACGCCCGGTTCGACGACGGCAATTCGTTCAGCTGGATCCAAGCGCAGGATCCGATTGAGCCGGTTGAGCGCAATCATAATGCCTTCTTTGATCGGCAATGAGCCGCCGGATAGGCTGGTGCCGCTGCCGCGCGCCACAAAGGGCACATTATATTGGTGACACAACTTCACCGTCTCAATGACCTCTTGTTGGGTTTCTACCAACACGACCGCGGCTGGGCGCGCATGAAAAGCGGTCAAGGCATCCGATTCATACGGCGCTAATTGGGCGGATTGTTGCAATAGGCGTTGCGCTGGGAATAAGCGCGTCAGGGCAGAAATTAAATTGGTGCTGGGCATCGTATAAGCTCGTCTTCCGTCAACATGAACCATAGAGCGGTTAATTTGAATTTTAGCTTAGCGCGCGGCTAACGTCAATCTGGCGATAACTGGCGGGTGTATCACCGAGTTTTTTGTGCGGGGATAAATCCCGCAGTGGCCATGCGCAAGTTGCGCCCAAGGGGTGGTTGGCGGCTAGGATACTGGCGCATGACGCGTTGGTTTTTTGATGAATTTTTTTGCTCTGTGTTACGCTGCCTTCTATGTCGTTTCGATTGTGTATCCTCAAAGAATTTTTAGCGGGCAAGCCTGCCCATTGACAAGGAGAAATTTCATGGCTGAACTAATTCACATTGATGTCTGGTCAGATTTCGTCTGACCATGGTGTTTCCTCGTGGCCTCCAGTTTGGAGAAGCTCGAAGCATCTTATCCTGTCACTATCCAGTGGCATTCCTTTGAATTGCGCCCAAAAGGGTCGCCCCCGCTGCCGCCCGAATATCGGGCGCAGATTGACGCTGGGCGCCCGCGCCTCTATGCGGTCGCGCGCGAACAGTATAATTTGGAACTAAACCAGGGGCCCTTTGGTATTGACAGCCGGCCAGCCTTGATCGGCGCCAAATATGCCGAACAGATGGGCGTTGGTCCGGCCTATCATGCCGCCGTGATGCGAGCCTATTGGCAAGAAGGGAAAAATATAGAAGAAGTGGAGGAATTAGCGGCGATTGCCGGCGCAATTGGCCTCAATCGCATGGCTTTCATGGACGCCTTGGACAGTGCTAGCCTAGAACAGGCCGTGGTGGCCGATATCACCCTGGCCCACGAATATGGCATTAACGCCGTGCCGAGTATGGTCTTTGCTGACAAATACCTGGTCTCCGGCGCCCAGCCCTTTAACGTGTTGACGCAGGTGATTGAGCAAGTCGCCAAAGAACAATAGGCTACCCCTCGTAGGGTATATAGGGGACAGGCGTGCCTGTCCCCTATATACCCTACGAGCGTACGGCCCATGACCGAAAGCTTCTTAAATTTCGTTCACGGCCCGCTCAATGAGCCGGCGCGCCAAAGTCTGGGTGCCGGTGTGCTCGTAATAATTCGTGGTCATATCGAGGAGCGCTGCCACGTAGTCTAACTTGCGGTCCGTGAGATCGACAATCGTGGACAAATTACTCACGATCTTCTCCTGCGTCAGACCACTTTTGGCAATCAGCTCGCTCATCCAACTGCTGGTGGATTGGAAATTTTTCTGAATCAGGTTCAATTTTTCGGCCGAGTTGGCGCCGGGAATGTAGGTTTGAATGCCCTGATACAGGCGATTGCCCTCCAAATCTTTGGGTGACGTTTTGGAAAGCAGTGACGTCACTTTGCCTAGGAAATCTGGACCGAGTGGAATCAAGCCATCGAGCGCCACCAAAGCCACCATGCGGATCAGCGATTCTTTGCCATATTCACCCAACGCTTTGACAAAATCACCGATACTATCGCCGGGGATGCCATTAATCAGACAAAAGGCGGCCAGCTCGGTGGCTAGCTTCAAGCTAAAGTCCAAACCTTGTAGGGTATCCGCTTTGGGTGTGATGCGGTTCAGGAAACTCAGCCAGCGAATTTGCCCACCGACCGTATTGGCCAGCGCCAATTTGGCCAGGGTGGTATCAATGTCATCTACTGTCGTGTAGAGCCACTCGGCGCGCTGATACCCTTGTTTGGAATCATTGTAGAGTGCAACGGCGCGTTCCCCAATCTTCTGAATCAGGGCTGGATCAGTTTCTCCGGTCACGGCGCGAATAGTGGCATCAAAGCCCACTAAATTTTGCCATTGGCCAGGCGCGACAAAGTCTAACGCGTGCAGCACGCGCGTTGTAATATTCGTAGTTGGTAGATCGTCAACAAGTTTGTAAATCGATTTAGTTGCCATACAAATTCCTTTCTTACATAAACAATGGACAAAGACGGGGATCGCTGATGATTACTGGAGTTTGGCCAAACCCGCTAGATCAAACGCTGCTAGCCAGGTCTCACGATCCTTAGCCGTAAAACTCGCCGCCTTGGTGCGCACCTGCACCTGGAAACGATCGGCCACTAAAATACTTGTGCCATTATTGCCAATGTTGGTGGATGGATAACCACTCACTTTGGTGGTGCTCTCTTTATATTTCGCGGCAGCGTCGGGATTGCTGACCGTATCAAAGATTGATAATGTGGCCACATCCTCCGTCTTGCTTTTCAAAACCGCTTCAGCAAAACCGATTTTCTCCTGGGTGTAGACGACTGAATAGGTG
>JAPLGZ010000283.1 GCA_026389895.1 Chloroflexota bacterium
CGCTTGCCACTCAGCTCGGCGTGTTTATCCATCAGCTCTTTGATTTGGGCAATCGTGTCGTCGGTGGCGTTCTTCAATTCTTGCTGCACAGTTGCCAAATCCGTTGTATAGGCCAGGCGCGTCCAATAGGTGTTATAGATGATGCCCAGCCAGGTGATGAATTGTAGATTTTCTTCAAGCGCCTGGAGCGGGCGGTTGACAAAATAGACCAGAAAAGCGCCAACCCCCAGCCCGCCAAAGAGGGCGCTGGCAATGAGTGCAGTGCTTGTGTTGCCTTTGCCCAGCGCGCTGATCAGCCCCAGAATGCCCGCCAAGACAAACGTGCCGATGCCAATCCCAAACAGGGCGCGATACATCCAAATGGTATGCCAATAGGGGATCATAAAACCGTCGAGCACGCGCCCAAACATGGTTTGATTATTCTCAAAGCCTTGTTGAATGTGCTGACGCCAAGCCGCATAGAGTTCTGGATCGGCTTCAGAGAGCGGTTTGCCCGGAATCGGAGACGGCGGCATCGGTGAATGGCTGGGCGCTCCTTCAGAATCGAGGCCGCGCATCGCCGCGGCCGTGATGCCACGGGCCGCCGCAGCGCGCAAGCTTTGAAAAGTGGTCATATACCCCCAGATCAGATTGGCATAAGTGTTGGCTTGCCCCGCACCATTATAGACGCGGGCAAAGTGCTGGAAATCACCACGACGGACAGCCTCGACGAGCTTGTTGACTTGCATAAAACGAAATAGACTGAGCAGTTGATTGCACACATCAGCCCGAAAAGCCTGGAACATCTCTTGCACAGTGGCATAGCCGATGATTTGATAATTAAACCCCATCACTTGCGGCGCCCCCATGCTGATCGAATAGAGCGCCGCTTGCTCATCAAAATGGCGGGCAAATTCAAAGACCTGCCATTCACTATTCTGATCCATATGACAGGGTAACCAGCCGCTATTGGCATCTGGGCGCCACTGCTGCCCTTGCCAACCCTGTTCTGGATTAAAGGTAAAGTGTTGGCGAAATTGTTCTTCGTGCGTCCGCCCCCAGTATTCATAAAAAATATGATTTTCAAAACGAATGATCAGCCGCCCGTCGGCGTCAAAAGCTTCACCAGCCGATTCCGCCACCAGCACAGCCACGGCGATAGCCGAATCGAGGCCCAATCGCGTTGCCTGTTCCTGGATGATCGCCCCAAAGTTGTTCCATGTGTTGACCAGGGCTATTGTCGCCGCCGTTGCATCTGGTGGCAGGGTTAGTCGTTCGCCAGCCGTGGGAGAAGGCGGTGGCTCCTCGCCGGTGGGGTGGTCATCTCGATGATCATCGTTGCCATTGTCGGGCGTCACAGCCGGTTCACTAAGCTGGCGGGTGCGTTGGAAGATCACATGGAAGGAATGATGACCCGGCCAATTCCCCAACGTTCCCTCGGCATCCCGTTCCTCGGGGTGCTCAGCGTGCAAATTTTCGACGTGCTCACTGGGACAATGGTCGCCCTGGATCCAGATCTGGAGATGTTGGCCAGGATAGATGTCCACATTGCTCGCTGGTTCATTGGCCGGCTTATCCAACAATTTGGGCTCGGCAACTTCGTCAGCACGCTGCCCTTCCCAACGCCAGCCCACACGCAAGGCCGAGTCTGTACACCGCACGCCAGCTTCGTCTTGCGCATCGATAAAGACGTTACTGCGGCCGCGATTTTCCGCTGGCCCCAAATGCAGAACATGGATCACTTTCCAGAAAGTTTCGCCCTCGGTCACCGTTACGGGGATAATATGGACATCGTAAGGCTCGGCCGTGTTGATCTCTGCGCCGCGTTGAGCGCCGCGCGTCGTCGCTTTTATCAGACTGAGACTCTGTTGTTTGATCATGTTCACGGTTCCCTTGAACGGTTGGATGATTTGCCGCAGGTTGGTCGAGGTAATGAAGCCCACACGCAGCGGGTCAACCGTTACAGTCGACCCACGGCTGGTGTAGGAGGATCGTCAGCAGCAAAGCGCCGCGCCAGCCCTCTATAGAAATTTCTGCGGCCAACGGATCACATGACAGGCCCACCTCTTGAAACAATGGGGCAGTGAAAATGGTTCAGAGCAGCGACTGTCACTATCGTACACGATCAGGCGTTGATTTAGCGTTGACGCAGCGTAGTTGGCAACGTTCGTGTTACGGCAGATGAATCACGGTTATATACGTGAACGTTGTAAAGAATATTTTTTAAGAGATTAGAGATTACATGTCAATCTCCTAATCTCTAATCTCTAATCGCCTATTCCCTAAAACCCGTTTCCTCTGTTTCCAGAGGCGCTTAACCGTTAACTCGGCTTATTTCCAAGCCGGTTGGCCTGTGAGCGCGGTGTCAGATCAAAGTAGGTCTCATGGCCTTGGAAGAAACGATCAAATTCATCTACCATCAAGTTAAAAAAGTGCGGATGTTTGTCACCGCTATACCAGCCGATATGCGGGCTCAGAAAGACGTTGGACAGCTTGAGAATCTCGTGATCTGGCGGGATCGGCTCGGGGTCGAAAACGTCTAACCCAGCGAAGATATCCCCTTGCTTAAGACGCGCCACGAGGGCTGTAGCATCGATCACCGGGCCACGCGAGACGTTCACCAAGACCGTGCCGGATGGGATCAGAGCAAGTTCGCGTTGACCGATCATGCCGCGCGTCTTGGGCGTCAGCGGGGCCAGACAAACGATCACGTCACACTTGCTCAGGACATTGTCGAGTGAAGTTTGCAAGAAACCGAGGGCTTCGGCCATCTCGCGGGGCAGATAGGGATCATGGACCCAAATCTCCGTCTCAAAAGGCCGCAATAACTTGATCAGCCGTCGCCCCATGTGCCCGCCGCCGATCAGCCCAACTCGTTTGCCGGTGAGCATGCCACGGCTTTTTTCTAACTCTTCGCGCTGCCAGCCATTCTCGCCCGCGATCATGCGACGGAATTGCGCGCCAGCATTGCGTAGCGCCACCAACATCAACCCCAGCGCCCATTCAGCCACGGGATAGGATGAGCCGTTGGTCGTATCGACCGTGCGCAAGCCGCGCGCCCAGGCCGCTTCTAGATCAATCCGGCTGGCAAAACGATCACCTTCCAATTCACCGATAATTTTGAGTTGAGGGGCAGCCTCCAAAAGTGCGGCATCCAGGGTCGGTGCACCATGGCAGATGATCAGGCCATCCACATCGGCCAGGCGAGCGCGCAGTTGCGCGGCAGCTTCGGGGTTTTGATTGGTGTCGTAAATGCCGCCACCTTCACAGGCAAACCACTCCCATTGGGCAAAACTTTCAAGACGTTCAATATCCACCGGCGCTAAATAATTATCGCGCACCCATTGATTGCAGGCGAGCAGGATTTTCGGACGAGCAGTTGACATCTGAAATCGATCTCCATTTCTGGCTGACATTTTTTGACTGACAATTCTAGCGGACGGGGTAGCGTTAGGTTCCTCTACGTCACAAAGTTACCACGGTTAAGCTAATTTTTCAAGCAGGGCCCAGGGATAAATTCGCGCCCAGTCGCCTCAGCGACTTCCCACTGTCAGCCGCCAGTTTCAACTGAGCCGTCTTGGTTGGTTCATCGCTAAATTTGTGTTAAGATGCGGGCAAGCTTGGTTATGAAGCCAGGTGGATCGAGCCGCAAGGTTGATGCGCTGTGTCAGCAATTTTCAAGCGCAGTCGAGTGAATTCTACGTCTAGACAACCTCCGTTATTAATTTGAGTACTCGCGCTATGGAACGTAACAAAAACAACTTCATCCGTTTTCTCGCCTATGTTCGCCCCTACTGGAAATATGTCGCCCTTGGCAGCCTCGGCGGCATTGTCAAGTTTACGGTGCCACTTTTTGTTCCCCAGGTGACCCAATACTTGTTAGATGATGTGTTTTTGAATAAAGCGCTAACGGCCCAACAACAGTGGCATGAGACGCTGGTCTATGTTGGCGGGTTGATGCTTGTTTTTATCTTTTTCTGGACCCCGTGGACCTATGTGCGCCATTATCACACCACCTTGGCCGGCGAAAAGGCAATTTTCGATCTACGTTGCGATCTCTACTACCATATCCTGCGTATGTCGGCCTCGTTTTTTGCCCGCAATCGTACGGGCAGCGTGGTCTCACGGCTGACCAGCGATGTCTTGCAGGCGCAAAATCTGGTGGGCAGCGCCTTGACTAATGTCTGGATGGACACGATTTCGCTGGTGGTCATCCTCTATTTCCTGGTGCGTATCAATTGGCAGATCACGTTGGTGGCGCTCTGCACCATGCCGTTTTATCTGTATGCTTTTAAGGGCTTGGGCGGCAAAATTCGCTCGACCAGCCACGACGTGCAAGAGAGCATTTCGGTGATGTCGGGGCGGGCGCAAGAGAAGATTGCTGGCAGTGTGGTGGTGCACGCGTTTGCCCAGGAAAAACAGGAAGAGCAAAATTTTTGGGAAGATTCGAAAAAGCTCTTTGATACCACCATGCTGCGGGCGCGTTATCAAAGTTATAACATGGTGATCACCGGTGTCTTGATTCAGATTGCGCCGCTGATCGTGCTGGCCTTTGGTGGCTATCAGGTAATTCATGGGGCGATGACAGTTGGTGAATTGGTTGCCGTCAGTCTGTATTTGACGCCACTCTACACGCCGTTGCAACGCTTCTCCGATCTGAACGTGGTCTTTGGCAACTCGATGGCCGCGCTGGACCGCATCTATGACATCATCGACGAAGCGCCGGACATTCACGACAATCCCGGCGCGGTGGAACTCGAAGCCGTTACAGGGCGGGTGACGCTGGATCATGTCTATTTCTCCTATCGCCAAGAGTTGTACGACAGCCAAGATGGCCATGGGCCGGTGCTCCAAGATCTATCAATGGACATTCAGCCAGGGATGCGTGTGGCGCTAGTCGGCCCCAGTGGCTCGGGCAAAAGCACGTTGGTTAGTCTGATCCCCCGTTTTTACGATGTAAAATCGGGCGCCGTGCGCATTGACGGCCACGATGTACGCCAGATGACCTTAAAATCGTTGCGCCGCCATGTGGGGATTGTGTTACAAAGCCCCATTCTCTTTAGCGGCACCATGCGCCAGA
This sequence comes from Chloroflexota bacterium, assembly GCA_026389895.1. Classification (GTDB taxonomy): domain Bacteria; phylum Chloroflexota; class Anaerolineae; order Caldilineales; family Caldilineaceae; genus JAPLGZ01. The sequence goes on from JAPLGZ010000283.1 coordinate 5,060, forward strand.
ATATTCGGTATGGCAAACCGGATGCCACCCAAGAAGAGATTGTGGCAGCGTGCAAGGCGGCCAATGCGTATGACTTCATCATGAAATTGCCCGACGGTTTCTTAACGGAGGCCGGGGAAGGGGGTCAATTCCTGTCCGGCGGCCAGCGCCAGCGCTTGACCATTGCCCGCGCCTTTCTCAAAGATCCCAAGATTCTGATTTTGGACGAAGCCACCTCGGCGCTGGATGTTGAATCCGAACGGTTGGTGCAAGAGGCGCTCAAACGGCTGATGGAGAACCGCACCACCTTTATTATCGCGCACCGGCTCTCGACAATTGTCGATGCAGATTTGATTCTTGTCTTAGACAATGGCCGCATTGTAGAGACGGGCAATCATCATGAACTATTGCGCCAAGGAGGGCTTTATCGGGAACTCTACAAAACGTTTGAAACAGCGATGCAAGGGCCACCGGTGTTGGTCGAAGCGTAAGTGATCATTGCCCAATGCCGGCTGGCATTGGCTTAGGAAATTTAGGAGGAGAACATGAAAGTAATCGGGGCAGGACTTGGGCGGACGGGCACGTTATCCACACAAGCAGCATTAGAAGAATTAGGGTTTGGCCCATGTTATCACATGGAAGAATTGCTGATGAAACACCCAGAACACGCCGACACCTGGGTAGATGCGTTGCATGGCAGGCCGGTGGACTGGAAGACCTTTTTCAAAGATTACCAGGCAACGGTCGATTATCCGGGCTGCAATTATTATCAAGCGTTGATGGCCGTCTATCCAGACGCCAAGGTCATTTTGAACGTGCGCGATCCCGAAAAATGGTATGAGAGCGCCTATCAGACGATCTATGCCATCAACAAAGCCATTCCGAGCTGGATCTGGCTGCTCAATCGGCAACGGGCAAAATTCCGCGAGATCGTCGGTGACCAGATCTGGAAACGGCAATTTGGTGATTTTGAAAATCGCGAAGCGTCAATCGAGATTTTTGTTAAGCACAACGAAGCGGTCAAGCAATATGTACCGCCGGATCGTTTGCTGGTCTTTGACGTAAAGCAAGGTTGGGCGCCGCTTTGTGAATTTTTGGGGGTGCCGATTCCGCAGGACAAACCTTTTCCCCATTTAAATGATACAGCAGAATTTCGCAAACGCGTCCGCATTGTGCGCCTGATCCGTTGGCTGGTGCCGCTTATGGTGATCCTAGTGCCAGCCAGTGTTATTGCGCTATTCATTTATAGACGGCGCAAGTAGACAGCTTGCCAGGCGACTGATAGTGATCTGTCATTCCCAAATCCGCGCGGGGAGTTGACTCTCAATCGTCAACAAGCTGTCCAAATCAAGCGGTGGCGTCTGCGGCAGGCGCAAAATCATCACGCCCTGTTGCTCAGGCGTCGGGATCAGTTCATGCTCAGCGCGCCCGGCTAACGGACCACGCCACAGTTCCCAGCCCACGTGGGTGTAAAAGGCGACACGGTCAGTTTGCAAACAGGCCATCACATAATCTGGAATGACTGTCGCCAGATGCCGTAGCAGCGCGCTGCCCAAACCCTGGCCTTGATAAGCGGGTCTGGTCGCTACCGCATCGACAAAGGCTGTCCCAACATAGGTAGATTTTCTGGTTGGAGCCAGCGGGTGGTCACAACCGCGTGGCAGACGAGTTCCTGCGCTAGATAGCCCATCACATGCAGAGCATCTAACCCCAAAAAGGAAAAGAGTTCACCAAAATCTTTCCCATGCGCCGCTGTACACACAGCTACGATAGCCTGGCGCGTCGGCTCGGATAAAGTGGCTGTTCGTTGGGTTGTAATCGTTAAACTTTGCGGCATCGTTGCTCCGTTGGCCGTGAATTATGCGTCTTCCATGGCCTTGCGATACTTCTCGTCTAGATTGTCGATCTTCGCGACCTTGGGCGCAGAGCGGCCCCCTTGAAATTCACTTTCCAACCAGATATCGACATATTTCTTGGCTACAGGCGCGGCAACAACCTGGCTGCCAAAAGTGATGATCTGGGCGTTGTTGCTGGCGACGGCGCGTTCAGCGGTGTAGGGATCATTGACACAGACAGCGCGCACGCCAGGCACTTTGTTGGCGACAATGGCCATGCCTGCGCCCGTGCCACAGACGAGGATGCCCCGTGTATAGGCGCCCGCGCCGACCGCCTCGGCCACCGTGGCGCCCATATCGGGATAATCCACCGGATCTTGACTGGTCACACCTAAATCATCCACTTGATAGCCTAACTCGCGCAGGTAGTCACGCAGCGCATCTTTTAGGGGCAGGCCGAAATGGTCCGCCCCGACCACGATCTTGACACTTTTGTCTAGCATATTGGTTATTTCTCCTCTGAGAACTTGCTTGCTTGGCCCAGAATGGCGTTAGATGCCCACGAAAAATGCGTCCCAGGGGATGTCAACCGGCGCGTCTGCGCAGACAATTTTGATCATTGTCTGCAACAATGGCAAGCGCGGCGCAGCGAGTTTGCCAGCCCCGATCATGTCGGCAACGGTTGGCCCAATCGCCAATGCCAACTCCGCGCCTTCAATCGTGTCATCCGGCATATGGGTGCGCTTCGCTGCGGAATAGGGTACGCCCAACCCCAACAAGCGTCCCATGCGGCTATTCCGGCCGCCTTGACAGGTGACGTAGAGATCGCCGGCGCCTGGCAAGGTTAAAACGCTCTGTTGGCGACCGCCCATCTGCTCCACCAGATAAGCGGTTTCCACCAGACCTTGGGCAAAGATCGCCGCGGCGGTATTGTGCATGGCCGCGCCATTGACCGCAATCCCCTCTTTTTCCAAGAGACCAATCGCCAGCCCGACAGCCAAAGCATAGATATTTTTCAAAGCCACGCACGTCTCCACACCGAGCAAATCCGTATTGGTCCAGACGTGATAATAGGGCGTGCGCAACAGGCCCACCAATTTGTCTAACAAGGGTTTATCACTGCCACTGACGACGACACAGGTATGACGCCGAGTGGCCAGCTCACCCGCAATGGATGGCCCACCAATCGCCGCCAGTTGCACCCGGTTGCGCAACGCTTCCGGCAGTTGCTCGCGCAACACATGGGGTAGAATGTGCAAACTTTGCTCAGCGCCAGCCAATCCTTTCGTCAGAAAGAGTACGGGCACATCCGGTGGCAGCACGGCACTGAGCCTTTGCGCCGCCCAATCGACGCCGAGCGAATTGACGCCCAAGATCACAAGCTCGGCCCCTTGCATCGCTTCGGCCAACCGATCATAGGGATAAGGCTGAACTTGATCGGGCACGCGCACACGCAGGCGCGGATGGGTGCGCGCCTCATGGATTTCTTCAATAATATCACTGTCTAAATGGGTGCCGACCAGATTTACCTGATGCCCATTATCGGCCAATGGTGTGCTAAATGCCGTGCCCATCACCCCGGCACCAAGAATGACAACTTGAGCCATATTGTTCCTTTCCTATTCAAAAGCGGTTACACAGAGACCACGGAGAAAAAGCTGACACAGAGAACGCAGAGAAAACAACTTGATCGATTATTTCTCTGGAGCCTCTGTGCATCCTCTGTGCAACCGCTTTTCTTGTAGAGTGAGTTACAGACGCATGTTACGCAGATGCTCGTGCAGGGATTAAGGATACGGGATTAGCTGTATCCTTAATCCCTGCGATACATGCGTTACAGATATAAACTTCTATCGTTCGTGTCAGACAATAAATCAAACCACACCATGCGTCAACTCGGTCAGACGGTTGATCAGCGGTTGCAAGGTTGGAAAGAGCGGCTGATAGACCTCGGTATAGAGCCGACTGTAAATTGCCTGCATAGCGGGATTCGGGGTAAACCGGTCGCTGATGCCGGTCATCTGATCTGCGGCTTGATTGATGTCACTGTACCAACCAATCGCCGTGGCTGCGAGGATCGCCGCCCCCAGGCAGGTGGCTTCTGTCGTTGTTGAACGCACCACCGCTACGCCCGTCACATCGGCGATAATTTGCAGCCAGAGATCGCTGCGACTGCCGCCGCCCATCACCACATATTCGGTAAACGGTTGGCCAATCGCCTGCATCATAGCATCGCCCACCAATCGCTGTTCAAAGGCCACGCCTTCAAGGATGGCGCGATAAAAATGCTCGCGGCCATGCGCGCCAGTCCAGCCAATCGTAATGCCCGACGCGGCGGGGTCCCAATAGGGGTTCATGACATTGTTCCAATAGGGCACCAACATCAAACCCAACGCACCGGGTGGCACTTTGGCCGCCATACGTTCTAGTTGCACTTCGGCGCTGCCACTCTGTTCTGAAGCCAAAGCCCGCAGATCTTGGGCAAATTTTTCGACAAACCAACCCACCGTAAAAACGCCACCTTTAAGCACGGTCTCTAAAAAATACGCACCGGCTATTGGCGCGTTCAACGTGCGAAAAGCGCGATCCGCAACATACGTCGTACTAAATGCGCCGCTGACGACCGCCGTGCCAAGATTTAAATAGGCACGCCCAGGCCCCGTGACATTGGCCCCCAATCCAGCGCATTGCCCATCGCCCGCGCCAGCCACCACGGGCAAACCGGACGGCAAGCCGGTCGCTGCGGCAGCCTGTTGGCTGATCGCACCGATCATAGCGCCTGGCGGGACACATTCGGCAAATTGATCGAGCCGCAAGCCTAAGGCCTGGATCAGATCCGCGGCCCAACATTGGTTGGCCATATCAACCAAACCCATGGGGTCGGCGCAGGCCGTGCTGGTGCGAAAAGCACCCGTCAGTTGATAGACCAGGAAAGCATGCACATCTAAAAATTTGTGCGCGCGTTTAACGACATCCGGTTCATGTTCAATGAGCCAGGCGAGCTTAAACAGTGAAGGGGTCATGGCCGGCGGCTTGCCGGTGAGCTGATGCAAGGCCGCGCGGCCAAAACGCTCTTCTAAGGTCTTCACCTGGGCGCGGCTGCGTTCATCCAACCAGAGAATGCCATTGCGAATGGGGCGGCCCATCGGGTCCACAGGGACAAAACTTTCGCGCTGGTGGGTGATCCCCAATGCGGCCACCTGATGAAGATCGATCTGGCCAACACATTGGCGCAACGCCGCACACGCGCCTTGCCACCACTGGTCAGCGTCCTGTTCATACCAGGTGGGATCAGGCTGTAACATTGGATATGTCGCCCGGCCTTCGGCGACGGCGCGCCCGGTCGCGTCCCAGGCAATGGCTTTGACCGCGGTGGTGCTGCTATCAAGACTGATAATGAGTTTAGTCGCCATGCGGATCCTAGAGGGCGGTGTAGCCGCCATCGATCAAAATCACTTCCCCTGTGATCAGATCAGAGGCGGGTGAAGCGAGAAAGAGCACCAAATCCGCCACTTCCACCGGTTGCCCAAAACGGCCCAAGGGCGTTTTCGCCAGCATAGGGTCTGCTTTCACGGGATCGCCCCACACTTTTGTACCCATCGGCGTGAGAATGATGGTCGGCGCAACCGCGTTGCATTGGATATTATACGGGCTCCATTCGGCCGCCATCACCTTGGTGAGCATATTGAGGCCACCCTTGGAAGCACAGTAAGCGGCGTGACCATCCAGCGCGATCACGCCAGCCTGCGACGAAATGTTGATGATTTTGCCGCTGCGCTGGGCGATCATCAGCGGGGCGACGGTCTGGGCAAAGAGGAAAGGGGCGCGCAGATTGACCGCTTGCGTCTCGTCCCACGCTTCGACGGTGAGTTGTAACAGATTATCAACGCGCGCGACGCCGGCATTGTTGACAAGAATGTCGATGCCGCCTAACGCGTGAAGCGCCTGTTCGGCGGCCTGGCGCGGTTGATCCGCGGTGGCCAGATCAGCCTCAATCGTGGTACAGAGCCGACCTAAAGCCTGGATCTTCTGGGCGGTCTCAGCCAGCCCAACCTTGTCACGTCCGACAATCGCAATGTCGGCGCCAGCATCGGCCAGCACCTCGGCCACAGCCGCACCGATCCCCTTGGAGCCACCTGTGATCAGCGCCTTTTTTCCTGTCAACGAAAACCGTTTGAGATACTCTGCCATGTCAATTTACTCCAGAGATTGGGAGGGAACGGGCGAGGGAACAGCTCCTGCAGACAGGGGGCTTGGTTGCCCTATCCGTCCTCAGCCCGTGATTTTTTGCTTCTTTTGCGGCCCTGTTATTCGCTTTCACAACGGCGTGCTATACTAGACGTTATCGTATACGGCAATTATCTTGTACTCATTCACTGCGATTGGCGTATCTTATCATTGGTTATCAAGTTATTCTAATACACTCTATTGGTTAGAAAGTTACCGTCGACCGTAGAAATTCAGGGAGAATATTCGATGAAATCCGATCTTGACCGCATCATGGCAGAACGCAACTTAGATGCCTTTATTGTAATGGGCGACGCTAGCGGTAACCAGGTCATGAATTATCTGACAGGTGGCGTTCACTTGGAGCGCGCGCTGGTGGTCAAGCGGCGCGGGGGGCCGCTCACGTTGATCCACGGTTCGATGGAGCGCGATACGGCGGCGGGTACGGGCTTGGCGCTGGTCGACCGCGATCAAAAATACAACCAATATGAGTTGCTCAAAAAGCATAACGGTGATGAGCTTGCGGCTGGGGTTGATTATTTGAACCAAGTGGTGCAAGACCAAGGATTGCAGGGCCGGCTGGGCATTTATGGCATGCAAGACGCGGGCGCAGCCTTTCTGTTGCTGAACCAGTTGCAAAGTACGCTCAAAGATACGGAATTGGTGGGCGAATTTGGCACCTCACTGTTTAGCGAAGCACGTCAGACCAAAGACGATCAGGAAATCGCCGAGTTGCGCGAAGCAGGGCGAATTACCACCGTTGTGATGGGCGAAACGCGTGACTTTATCCAAGAACATCATGTGCGCGACGGCGTGATCATGCGCACTGCGCACGAACCGCTGACGATTGGCGACGTAAAATCTTTTATCCGCGCCCGCCTGGCCGTTTATAATATGCACGAAGATCATGGCTCCATCTTCAGCCAGGGCCGCGATGCGGGTGTGCCGCACAACAGTGGCAATCCCGATGAACCGCTACGCTTAGGCCAGCCCATTATCTTCGACTTTTTTCCCCAGCGCGCGAGCAATTATTTCCACGATGTCACGCGCACCTGGTGTTTTGGCTATGCGCCACCCGAAGTGCAGCAAGCGTGGGATGAGTGCAAGGAGATTTTTGACCAGGTGATGGGCAAATTGGCCTTAGGCACCCCCTGCCGCGATTATCAACTGATGACTTGCGAGTATTTTGAAAGCAAAGGGCATCCGACACCGCTCCATCACCCAGGCACACATGAGGGCTATGTCCATGGCTTGGGGCATGGCATTGGCTTGAATATTCATGAAGAGCCCAGGCTCAGCCATGCGGCGGGCAACAACACAGTGCTGTCGCCCGGCCATGTGATCAGCGTGGAGCCGGGGCTCTATTATCCAGAGCGAGGCTTTGGGGTGCGGATTGAGGATTCTGTCGCCTTTACAGAGGCCGGTGAATTGATCAACTTGACTAACTTCCCCTATGATCTGGTGATACCGATGCAGGGGTAGGGATTAGGAAGACGGGATTAGGTTATCTTCATATTCCTAATCCCGTCTCCCTAATCCCTACTTCTACTTCCTACTGCTTCGCAACCACTTTCAACGTATAATCCCCAACCCCCGTATCGCCAACGGAACCGACCTCGACCGTCAATGTCATATCCGATGGGATTTCCAGATCGTCGATCAGCGCATTTTTGCTATCGCCGGTTGGCGGATTGTCGTTTTCTAACACTTGATTCTGGCCGGCATCGTACAAGCGCAGCACTGGATCAAGGTCGCTCGTCTTGGCATCCGCTGTGATGGTGATGACGTCGCCTTTTTTGACGGTTAATTCATATTGCACACGGCCTTGCTTGGCCAGTGTACCAGTAACAGCGTCGCCAATTGCCAGCTTGCCGCCATCCGTGGTATCAATCTTTGTCGCGTCATCCAGGTACTTCGTCCCGGCATCCAAGATCGGATCGCCCGTGCCAAACAGCGTCTCTTCACTGACAGGCACCTTCACGGTCGGCGCCACACCTTTACCTTCAATGTGAATGTTGCCGTTCATATCGACCGCGCGGCCGACTGTAAACTGGAAGAATTGATCTTCCGGCATCTTGAACTGATTGACGCTCCCGCCCATGCCCGCAGTTGGGTATTGGCCGACAATGGCGGCGCGGTCCTTGATCGTCATATCATAGCTGAAGAATTCACAGGCGCTGGCGCAATTCGGGCCAACCAGCACGGCGATTTTGCCATTGTAGCGCAAATCCTCAGCCGGTAAATAGTAACGGTCGGTTGTGCGCGGGTCGAAGTAGAATTTGTCCAGCTTTTTGTCATAAGCGCCGGTGTTGCCTAGCTTCAGCGGTTCATTAAAAAAGTACGCCGCCATCTGGTCGGCCAAGAAGCCGGAGCCACCACCATTCTGGCGCATATCGATGATCAGGCCAGGGGTGCTGTCCTGGTTCAACGTCCGTAACATCCGTTCCCACAATTGGATCGTCAATACGGCGTTATCCGCAAAACCGTAAATTTTGACATAACCATAGCCGTTGTCGAGCACTTTGTATTCAAGCGGTGTCTCAAAACCCGTCAAACCCTTGTTGAAGGATGAGAAATTGAAGCTCTCGCGTTCACTCACGGTGGTCAACTTGACCGTCTTCTCATCACTATCACCGGGGTTTTTATAGGTAATGGTAAAGTTTGTGCCTAGCGGTGCGCGCAACGCATAACGCAGTTGTTGCAGATGTTTAAAGTGCTCGGTGCTAAACGGGGCCGACCAAGCCACGGTTTTCGTGATGAAGTCCTCAACCGGCGTATCGTTGATCTGTAAAATTTGCGCCTTGAGTTTGATCCCCGCTCTGTCGGCCGGGCTATCTTTCGTGACGAAGTTGACAATCGTGCGGCCGTCATCTAGATCGCGAATGGCCAGACCCACGCCACCACCGGTCGCCATTTGAAAATCTTCCGCGATGCTTGGGCCAGAGACATGGCCATCGGGGATCGACCAGGCAAAGTCGCGCAGGGCACGCAGATATTCCGTTCCATTTTTATCCGCTTCGGCCTTCTCGAAACGCGGGCGGAATTCTTTGGCCTTGGCATCCCAATCGATGTGCTTATAGTCTGTCCAGGCATACTCTTTGCGCATCTTCTCGACCATCGCATCGAAGGCTTTGCTATAGCTCAATGCCGAGAAGTCGGCGAGCGCCGATTCTGCGGGTTCAATCAAATTGATCGTCGGGTGCCGCGTCCGGTCAAAGGTAAACGGGTGTGAGTCCAGATCAACGATCGTATACCCTTGGGGCAGCCCGACAATCGGATCATCTTTGGTAAAGAGTTTGCCATCTGTGCCAAAATCAGACGGGAAACCTTGTTGGGCGTCTGGTGCGTAGACGAGAAGCTTACCACCGACGATCTCATCTTTGGTGTCGCCTTCTTCACTCACATCGGTCGAGGCATAGGCGGTAGACCAACCGCCGCCATAGAGGTCACGTTCCTCTAGGAATGGATCACCAAATGTGTTCGTCCAATAGGCTACGGCATAGACCATAACCCCTTTGTCTTTGGCGCCATTTTCATCTACGTCGCGCAACGAAGCTTGGGGCTCAATGGGCAGCGAAATCGTATAGGAAAAAGGTGACGTGAAAAAATCTGAGGTGATTTGCCCCAGCACTTGAGATGCCTTGGGCAACAGAAAACCCTTATTCCGGTCCACGAAGCCGGCTTCATCCTCTAGGATCACCATGGGCTCGGCGACGCCAAGCGTGAAGAACGCATTGGTATAGTTGACTTGCCCCGAAACCGAGACTGGCCCACCTTCATCATTGACAATCTTCGCGGGGGGTAGGCTGGTCGTCTGCGCCCAGACCGCCGATGCTGGCAGGATCGTCGCGCAGATTAATAAGGCACTACAAATTCGGGTAAAAATTTTCTGTAAATTTGTCGAGTGAGGATCTTTCATATAAGACTCCATAGATGATAAAAAATACAGCCCAGACAGCGCCCTCTTCTACTTCAAAAAAAGGAACAGCAAAAGGCTGTGTATACACTGGCCACAGGATAATGTCAGCTAGCAAGCTTACTCATCAGGTGGTTGTCGTTAATCGGGTCTGTTCATAAGCAATGACATCGTCAAGAATTTTCGTCAGATCGTGGGTCGGCTTCCAACCGATGGCTTGGTTTAGTTTTGTGGTATCGGGCACGCGCCGCCGCATATCTTCAAAGCCAGGCGCATAAGCTTCGTTGTAAGGCACATATTTAATGGTGGATGTCGTATCGGTGCGTTCTATCACATTTTGGACCAATTGATTGATCGTGACCTCTTGACCACTGCCAATATTATAAATTTCGCCGGCTGTCGATTCGGGGCGATCTAAGAGATCTTGCAGGGCGCGGACTGTGTCACTCACATGGCAAAAACAGCGACTTTGCTCACCGTCCCCATAGATCGTCAATGGTTCGTGGCGAAGCGCCTGGCGAACGAGCCGTGGCACCACCATGCCATAACGCCCAGTCTGGCCCGGACCAACGGTGTTAAAAAAACGGGTGACAGTCACAGGCAGACCATGTTCATTATAAGCGGCCAAGCCCAAAAATTCATCAAGCAGTTTGCTGGCGGCATAGGACCAACGACTACGGCTAGACGGGCCAAGCAGCAGATCATCATCCTCACGAAACGGAATACTGACGCCTTTGCCATAGACTTCGCTGGTGCTGGCAATCAGCGTTCGGCACCGATAGCGCCGCGCCGCGGTCAGAACCGCATGGGTGCCCAAAACGTTCGTCTCAATCGTTTCCGTGGGCCGCTCGACCACCAGTTGCACACCAACCGCAGCCGCTAAATGGACAATCGCATCTGCCTGGCTGGCCAAGCGATCTAAGACTAAGGTATTGTGAATTTCGTCAATCGCAAACGAGAAACGGGGGTTGCCCACAAATTCACGAATATTATCGAAGTTGCCGGTGCTTAGATTGTCGAGGATGGCAATCGTATCGCCACGGCCCAACAAGTTGCGGATTAAATGGCTGCCGATAAATCCTGCGCCACCTGTGATAAGTATGTGCATAAGTGAAGTTCGATCCCTTTTTTAGTTGAATATTGTTCTTACTATTTCACATTTTGCACAATTATACTCTGGCTCTGACTTTACGGTACATTTTTTACCCGACAATAATAATAACGACCCTTTCCCCACCTGCCCTCCGCTAGGTGTAAGCCCGTCACAGGACATAATCTGTCATAGCCCTCTAGCCATCCATGAGT
>JAPLGZ010000845.1 GCA_026389895.1 Chloroflexota bacterium
GCTTAAAATCCAGCCCAATCGATGAGTGGGTGGTATTGGCTTCATCAAATTAAATATGCATCATTTTTTTTGATTTTTCTCTGGTACATGCTTGAAAAACGACTTCTATACGCAAAAATCTAAGGTCACAACTTGGGTTAATTATTATATTTTTTCGTTACCTATCCAAAGGAGACTCCCAATGTTCAAAACACCAAAATGGTACGCTATTGGCTTGATCAGCGCCATGATCCTGGGCATGATCATCGTGGCCTGTGTCGGACCGGCGCCAGCGCCCAGTTCGGCCACCAGTGCGCAAGCCCCAGCGGCGCAAACCACCCGAAACTTGCATTTTATTGTGGTTAGTCATGGCCAACCGTCGGACCCCTTCTGGTCGGTCGTCCAGAAAGGTGTCGCCCAAGCCGGGAAAGATATGGGCGTTCAGGTCGAATATCAGGCACCAGACAAGTTTGACATGGTGGCGATGTCCCAATTGATCGACGCCGCCGTTGCGACCAAACCGGATGGATTGGTTGTTTCTGTGCCAGATGCCACGGCGTTGAGTAAATCGATCAAGGCGGCCATCGCCGCGGGCATTCCGGTCATTTCCATGAACTCGGGCAGCGATGTAGCCAAGGACTTAGGCGTGCTCAACCACGTTGGCCAGACAGAGTACGAAGCCGGTCTAGGTGGTGGTGAACGCATGGCCGCGGCGGGCGCCAAGAAAGCCCTCTGTATCAATCAAGAAGTCGGTAATGCCGCGCTTGACCTGCGTTGCCAAGGCTTTACCGATGCGATGACCAAAGCCGGCGGCACGGTGACCGTTGTCCCAGTCCAATTATCTGACCCCACCAGCGCGCAACAGGCGATTGCCGCAGCTATCAGCGCCGACCCGGCCGTTGACAGCATCCTGGCGTTGGGGCCCACAGGCGCCGCCCCCGCTTTGAAAGCCTTAACTGACGGTGGTCAACTGGGCAAGATCAAGCTGGCGACGTTTGACCTGTCGCCAGAGGTATTAGATGCGGTCGAAAAGGGTGATATGCTCTTCGCCATCGACCAACAGCAATACTTGCAGGGCTACCTGCCCATCGTGATGCTGACCCTCTACAAAGAGAATCTGAACACCATTGCCAACCCGATCCTCATGACCGGCCCTGGTTTTGTCACCAAAGAGAATGCCGCCCGCGTCAAGGAATTGGCAAAGGCTGGTACACGCTAAGCAGATAGATTAAGGGATGAGCGGCGTAAAAGGCACATCTTTTACGCCGCTCATCCCTTAATCTAAAGTCCTTTCCTTGACTACACGAACATCTGTCACTAAATGTATTTATCCTGATGTACATCCTTTCATCACAGTCACAAAGGAGTAGCACCAGTGTTTAAAACACCCAAATGGTACTTATACGGCCTCATCAGCGCGATGCTGCTCGGTATGATCATTGTTGCCTGTGTCGGACCAGCCCCTGCACCAAGTTCAGCGGCGACCACCCAGGCTCCGGCGGCGCAAACAGCCAGAAACCTACACTTTATTGTCGTGACGCATGGTCAGCCCTCTGATCCTTATTGGTCGGTCGTGCAAAAAGGCGTCGCCCAAGCCGGTAAAGACATGGGTGTTCAGGTTGAATATCAAGCGCCGACCAAATTTGATATGGTGGCGATGGCGCAACTGATCGATGCGGCTGTCGCAGCGAAACCGGATGGGCTGGTTGTTTCGATCCCCGACGTGAATGCATTGGGTAAATCGATCAAGGCCGCGATTGCCGCGGGCATCCCCGTGATCTCGATTGATTCAGGCAGTGATGTCGCCAAAGATCTGGGCGTGCTCAACCATGTCGGCCAGACAGAGTACGAAGCTGGGTTTGGCGGTGGAGAGCAGATGGCCGCAGCCGGGGCCAAGAAAGCCCTCTGCGTAAACCAGGAAGTCGGCAACGCCGCGCTTGACCTGCGTTGCCAAGGCTTTACCGATGCACTGGCCAAAACTGGCGGCACGGTGACGGTTGTGCCGGTCCAGTTATCTGACCCCACCGGTGCACAACAGGCGATTGCCGCGGCCTTGAGCGCGGATCCAGCGATTGACAGCATTATGACGCTTGGCCCAACCGGCGCGGCCCCGGCCATGAATGCCCTAACCGACAGCGGCCAGTTGGGCAAGGTCAAACTAGCCACATTTGACCTCTCACCCGAAGTGTTGGATGCGATTGAAAAGGGCGATATGCTCTTTGCGATTGATTCGCAGCAGTATATGCAGGGTTATCTGCCCATTGTTATGTTGACGCTCTACAAAGAGAATCTGAACACCATTGCCAACCCGATCATCATGACTGGCCCTGGTTTTGTCACCAAAGAGAATGCGGCACGGATTAAGGATCTAGCGAAAGCTGGCACGCGGTAGAGGGTCAGGGAGACAAAGGGCGTGGCAAAACGCTCCTGGTCTCCCTGGCTTGTTGTTTCCCCATCTTCATTCAGGAGCGCGATTATGACCGCAACTCAAAGCACAATAGCAACTGTCAGTGACGAACGCGTCCGGCGTGTGAGCCCCTTCAAACGGCTGCTCGGACGCCCGGAATTAGGCGCCATCGCTGGCTCGATTATCGTCTGGCTTTTTTTTGCCAGTATCGCCGGGCGAAGCGGTTTTATCAGCGCCGCTGGCACAGCCACCTATTTGCAAGTCGCCGCCGAACTGGGCATTTTGGCGATTGCGGTCTCGTTGCTCATGATCGCTGGCGAGTTTGATCTGTCGGTGGGTTCGATCATCGGTGCCAGTGGTATGTTGATGACC
>JAPLGZ010000858.1 GCA_026389895.1 Chloroflexota bacterium
GACGCTGACGCTGCAAGGGCTTACTTTACAAAACAACGTGGCGACCGACAGCGGTAGCGCCATTTACAACAGCGGCACGCTGGCGGTCTACACGTCCACACTGACCAATAACCAAGCGACCAACAACGGTGCGCTCTATAATAACGGCACGATCATGGTGCAAAGCAGCACGTTTGCCAACAACAGCAGCCGGCGCGGCGGTGGCCTCTATGGCGAAAGCAGCGGACAGGTCACTATCGTCAACAGCACCTTTGGCGGCAACAGTGCGACCGAAGGCGGCGGCATCCACAACCGCGGCGTTTTGACGATGACCAACAGCACCTTGGCCAACAACAGCGGTTATGGCAGCGGCATCCACAACTGGGGCGGCACGCTCTATCTGCGCAACACCTTGATTGCCGGTACTTGTATGAATCAAGGCACGCTAGCGACGAGCGTCCACAACTTTGTCACCAACGGGAGCTGCGGCGCAGCTTATTCCGGTACAGCCTATCTCTCTAACTTGGGCAACTATGGTGGCCCTTCGACCGGCTCAGGGCAAACGCTCCAAACCTTCGCCCTTCTGCCCGGCAGCCCGGCGCTGGATCGCGGCGATCCCGCTTATTGTGCGAGCACTGACCAGCGCGGCGCCAGCCGCTACGGTACCTGCGACATCGGCGCGTTTGAATCGCAAGGCTTCCAGATGAGTTATGGCAGCGGCAGCGGGCAAAGCATCGACGCAGGTCTGACCTTTACCGAGCCGTTGACTGTGACCATCACCGCCAACGTCAGCAACGAACCGGTTGGTCCTGGCGGCATTGTGCTATTGGCAGGGCCGGGTAGCGGGGCGAGCATAAGCCCAGCCAGCAACGCCAGCGCGACCAGCACGGGCGGCGCGTCCGCCACGCTGACGGCCAACCGTGTGGTGGGCAATTATGTGGTCACGGCGACCGCCTACGCCGTGACCACAACCAGACCGATCACCTTCGCGTTGACCAACCAACCCTGTGTCGGCGCGATGGTGACCAACGCCAATGACAGCGGCGCCGGATCACTGCGCCAGGCGATCAGCACTGTCTGCCCCGGCGGGGTCATCACCTTTGATGCCGATTACACGATCAATCTCAGCAGCACGCTGGCGATCAATCGCGAAGTGGCAATCAACGGCTTTGGGCATAAAATTATTGTGACCGGCGACCGCAACGGTGACGGCAGCCGCGATCTGCAACCATTCAATATCGGTGCGAGTGGCATTGTCACCCTGACTCACCTGAGCGTGGTCAGCGGCACGGCGACGCTGGGCAGCGCTATCTACAACGGCGGCGCGCTCGTCTTGGATGTGGTGACGGTGGCGAACAACTACGCGGCGGCCAACAACAGCGCCAACCTCGGCACGCTCTACAACGTCGGCTTGTTGACGGTGAAAAATAGCACCTTCGCCAACAATGAAACCTTTCGCGGCGGCGGCATCTATCACCGTTCCGGTACGGCGCAGGTGATCAATAGTACGTTTGCCAACAATAAAGTCACCGATGGCGGCGGGATCTTCAACCGCGGCACGCTGACGGTGACCAACAGCACCTTGGGCAATAACACCGCAAGCTATGGCGAAGATATTTATAACAGTGGCACGCTCACGCTGCTCAATTCGGTTCTCACGGGCAAGTCCCTGTCCAAGCCCAATTGTCAAGGCAACACCCCGATTCTGCGTCTGAACAACCAGAGTGACGATCCGAGTTGTGGCGTCAACTTCTATCGTTTTGGCCTACGCGTCCTCCCGCTGGGCGATTACGGTGGCTCTTCGACAGGCTCAGAGCAGGCTATTCAGACCATGCCTTTGCCCGCAGGCAGCGCTGCGATCAACGCGGGTAACCCGACCTACTGTCTCGCCACAGACCAGCGCGGCAAGCCCCGCTTAGGCACCTGTGATGTCGGTGCAGTCGAGTGGCAGGGCTATCACCTGGTGATCGGCGGCGGCAACAACCAGAGCGCGGGCTTGAATAATAGTTTCCCTGATCCGTTGCAAGTGACGTTGGTCGCCGCCGAAGGCGACGCCAGCCCACCGAGTGGCCGCACGATCACCTTCAACGCGCCGAGCAGTGGGGCCAGCGTTAGCGACCTAAACTTCACGGCGACGACGGACAGCAACAATCAGGCCAGCGCTGCTGTCACCGCTAACAGTATCAGTGGCAGCTACGTGGTCACGGCGACGAGCAGCGAGGTGCTCACACCGGTCACCTTTACCTTGACCAATAGTTGCGGCCTGGTCACGGTGCGCAATGCGAACGACAGCGGCGCGGGTTCACTGCGCCAGGCGCTCGACGAAATCTGTGACGGCGGCACAATCACTTTTGATCAGGATTACGCCATCTATCTCGACAGCACGTTGGCGATCAGCAAAACTGTGACGATCAATGGCACGGGGCAGCACATCATCGTCAGTGGCGATTCTGGGAATGATGGCAGCCCGAATGTACCCGTCTTTGAAATTGCCGCCAGCGGCGTCGTGACCATCACCCATCTCAATGTCATCAACGGAACTGCCCAGGATGGCGCGGGCGCGGGCATCGCTAACCAGGGTGTGTTGATGCTCCAGCAGAGCACGATCCGGGACAATACGTTGACAGGCGATGGCTCAGGCGCTGGCCTCTTTAACAGTGGCGCCTTGACGTTGACCAACAGCACGGTCAGCAATAACAGCGCGACTGATCAGAGTGACGGCGGCGGTTTGACCAACTTTGGGGCGGCCTGGATCATCAACAGCACCTTCAGTGGCAACACTGCCGCGGCCAACGGCGGCGCAATCCGCAACGTTGGCACACTGCATCTGAATAACAGCACGCTCTCGGCAAATTCATCGGCCAGCGTCGGTGGCGGCATCAGCAATGAGGGATCGCTCGATCTGGCCAACACGATCATAGCCAACAGCAGCAGCGGTGGTGACTGTGTAAACAGCGGCACCCTGGCGACGAACAGTCATAATCTGGTGGCGGACAACAGTTGCAGTCCCGCCCTCTCTGGCGATCCACGGTTGGCCGCGCTGGGTGACTACGGCGGTGACACACAGACGTTCGCGTTGTTGCCCGACAGCCCGGCCATTGACGCCGGTGATGACACGGCGTGTGCAACCGTTGACCAGCGCAGCACAGCGCGTGTTGGCGTCTGTGACATCGGTGCGTTTGAAACACAAGGCTTCCGCCTGTTGCTTAATGGCGGCGATTACCAGAGCGCTAACCTTGGCGCCACTTTTGCCGATCCGCTCCAAGTTAGTTTGGTCGCCAGCGATACCAACGTAAGTTTGAGCGGCCAAATGATCACCTTCACCGCCCCGCTCACAGGGGCGAGTTTAGATGTTTCACTTTTCACAGCGATGACCGACGCTGGCGCGGCGTCAGCGTCGGTCACCGCCAACAGTGTAGTGGGTAGCTATGTTGTGACCGCCACAACGCTTGGGATCAGCGATCCGGTCACGTTTACCTTGACCAATCGCAATTGTGATCGCCAGATTGTGACCAATGCCAACGACAGCGGCGCGGGTTCGCTGCGCCAGTCGATTGCCGATGCCTGCGCTGGTGCAGTGATCAGCTTTGGCGGCGATTATTCGATCTATCTGGACAGCACGCTCAACATCGACAAACAACTGACCATCGACGGCGCAGGCCACAATATCACGGTCAGCGGCGACAGCGGCAACGACGGCAGCCGCGATGTGCAGCCCTTCAAAATTGAGGCAAGCGGCGTGGTGACGATCACCTACATGAGCATCGTTAACGGCACCGATGCTAGCGCCGGAAGTTCTAACAATGGTGGCGGCATTCTCAACTATGGCGCTTTGACCTTGAACCACATCACCATGACCGATAACGTAGGCAAACGCTTTGGCGGCGCCATCAACAACGGCGGTACGTTAACCGTGAACGACAGTACGATCATGAACAATGACGGTGGTGATTATGGTGGCGGGATTCTCAACTATACGACGGCGACGATCAACACCAGCGTCATCCGCGGTAATCGGGCGGGCGATCAAGGCGGCGGCCTCCTCAACTATGATACCCTCACCCTCATCAACAGCACAGTCATTGGAAATCAAGCGGGGACCGGCGGCGGCCTCTACGCACTCGGTGCTAGCACGACTATCAGTGCCAGCACCTTTAGCGGCAATAACGCCGATGATGGCGGCGGCCTCTACAATGCCTTCGTCCTCGATATAACCAATAGCACGATCAGCGGCAACACCGCCACCAGCCACGGCGGCGGCCTCGACAACGAAGGTGGCTCGGTCACGTTGACCAACAGCACGTTCAGTGATAATCAGGCGGCAGCGGGCAATGGTGGTGGCGTTTACAACCCAAGCATTTATACACCAGGGGCCGAAGGCGATCC
>JAPLGZ010000727.1 GCA_026389895.1 Chloroflexota bacterium
TACGAATTAAAGTCAATATGGCTCGCCGGCAGCACATGGGTGTCGGCGGTTATGGAGCCAGGACCACCGCCAAAGGCATTGGGTTGACCCAGCACCATGCCACCAGCCCCGCCATCTTTCACACTTTGCCCCTTCTCGACACGCCCGTTGACACCGCGTTCACAGACGACAATTTGTCCGCTAAACGTGCCTGGCGGAAAGGCACCCAGCGCACAAAAGCGGGCATCCTCGGGGGTCGCCGGAGGGATCACCACATTGCGGGCCAGGACGATTGGCACCGGCCCATACCCAGTGGTCAGCGCCATCCCCGCCAATGTCAAAGGGGGATGGGCACCATCATTCAAGGTGACGGTGCTGATAAAGGCGCGGTTGTGGCTGCTGGCGCCGGCAGAAGTTAACCAGGGCAGATCGGCCGGCGAACCGACAGTGCTATCGCCCGGCCCATCATTGCCAGCCGAGGTTGCCACAAAGACGCCTGCATCGCGCAAGGCCAGCCAGGAAAGCGCCTCAACATCGTTATAGGGATCCGGGGTTGGCGAAGAGGCGCCGATCGAATAGTTGATCACGTCTACGCCGTCCAGCAGCGCCTGGTCGCGAGCCGCCTGCAAACTGGAACCGGCGCAACAGGCGCCATAGGCAATAATGTTGGCATGGGGCGCCACACCGGAGATCAAGTCAACTGTAAAGGAGCCAGTGGGGGTATTGACCACCGGATTCTTGACGATATTGCCAGCCGCCGTGCTCGCCGTGTGCGAACCGTGGCCTTCGCTATCGCGCGGGCTGGCCGCAACGGCCGTATAGCCCCAAACGCCAATCAATTTGTTGTTACAGGGGAAGGTTGGGTCATAGGCAACACCACCGGCTGGTGGCGTGACATTGCTAGGATCGCACACGCCCAGAAAATGGCCGGCACCCAACGGGTTGGTGTGGGTATAACCATCACCGCCAGTTGCAGCAAAGGAAGGGTTAAAGGGATCAATCCCCGTGTCGATCACACCGACAACAATGCCTTCACCCAGCGTGCCAGTGCTTACAAGTTGACCGCGCATCTCGCCGCCAGGATTGGCCGTCGTGTGCACATTGACATACAAGCCTCTGTTCATCAGCAGCGCTTGATCGGCTTCACTCAGGGTGACAACGCCGCTGATCGGGTGGCCGGGGTCAAAGAGACCCGTACCATCATAGAGCATGTAGGCCACCGGGCCATTGACACCCGCCGCCCCCCGGTGAATATGGGCCAGCGTAATATTCGCGATATCGGCGACCTGAACCGTATAGGTAAGTTCACGGGTGCGCAGATTGTAGGCAAAGGCGCCCACGCCACTGGCTGTTGTGACAACGGCTGGCACTTCGTTTGCACCGGAAAGGGTCGCACTAAAGGGCAGATGCTCCAGGTTGCCGCCCCAAATTTCGGGCGCACCTAGCCAGGCCGGGCCGGCATCAGTCTGTAATTGGTAAATCCTTTCCTTTTCCACCCGGCGCACTTCGGGCAATTTCGCCAGCCTTTGCGCTTCGGCAGCGGTCATTTTGGCCGCAAAGCCATTTACCGTCGCTTTGTAGGTGTACAAGACATCCAGCGGTCGCCCCAGGGTCTTATTGGCGCTGGCAATAAAATCTGCCTGTTGTTGCTCCAAATAGTTCAAATAGGCCCGACTTTCGGCGCTACGTGCGTCCAATTTGCGACGGCCTTGGACGGTCGGATTGGTCGGTGCAAGGTTGGCCACACCGCCCCGGTAACTGGCCAATGGCGCACCATTCAATACGACAATATAGGTGTCCAAAGTTGTGCTGGCCGCACTGACCGTGCCATCACTGCCTGTAACTTTGTTCATTTTGGTGGCTTTCTCGGCCTGAACGTTCGCTGAATCGATCGTTGGGCGTGAGGAAGGCGTCGAAATTGGCGCTTTATTGGCTTGCTGTTCAATGGTGGAAAGTGGGGCTGCTCGCGCATTAGCGGTGACAGCAGTGAGTGGATCGATAAGGAGTCCTATGATAAGGACAATGGCGGCTGCAAGATTAAAACGATTTCTTGTCTGCCCTGCAATGTGCATGTTGCCTCCAGAGAGTAAGTTTGATGTGAAAATTAGGCGCTGTAGAGTGGTTGGGGCTAGATAATTGATGACCGAGGCGTACTTAAATTTTAGTATAGCATAATCCTGTGGGGGCTGTCGAGCACACCATTATCACCATTCTTACAATCTGCTTACCATTTTTACATGCAAAAATTAAGCTTCGCACAGATAAATCCCGTGGCTGGCCGTAGGGAGTTGCGCCGAAGGGCGCCCAGCAATGAGGAAACCTAAGCACTTAAGGGCTGAGAAGACCGTTACCTGTCGGCGGCTCAATTGCCTTTGCGCCTAAAAGTAGGACTGCGCCCTCCTTACTTTAGACCGTTGATAATGCCAGCAATATTGTGTATACTTGTGCAGCAGCACGGGTAGGATCGGGCGCGCGATGTTGCCTTTTTTATCCCCAAAACACGACGGATCAATGTTTCATTATGTTAGAAATCGGCCAGGATCTACAACAGGGACGCTACCGGATCAAGGCGCACCTTAATCAAGGCGGGATGGGTACGGTCTATCTTGCCACAGACCGCAATCTATCCGAGCGGCTCGTCGCGATCAAAGAAAATGGCGACACCCTGGGGGGGGTGCAGGCCCAATTCTTGCATGAAGCCGTCTTGTTGGCACGGCTGACCCATCCTAACTTGCCGCGTGTGACGGATCATTTTGTCGAGCCGTCTGGTCGGCAATATCTGGTGATGGATTATATTAGTGGCGATGATCTGAAGGAGATCTTGCAGAAACGGCAAGCCCCTTTGCCAGAGGCCGAGACATTGGCCTGGATGGGCCAGGTGATGGATGCCTTGACCTACATGCACAGTTGGGTGGACAGCGAGACTGGCCAACCCCGCCCCATTATCCACCGCGATATCAAGCCGAGCAACATTAAGCGCACTGCTGATGGGCGCATTGTATTGGTCGATTTTGGTGTCGCCAAATATCAGACCAGCTTTGGCACACAAATTGGCGCTCGTGCGGTAACACCAGGCTATTCTCCCCTTGAACAATATACCGGCGGCACCGATGTTCGCTCGGATGTCTATGCGCTTGGTGCAACACTCTACCATTTGTTGACCAATACCAAACCGCCCGACTCACCAGCCATTGCCGGTGGGAAAGTATTGCTTGCGCCTCGCAAGCTAAACCCACAGGTGAGCCGCAACACTGAACGCGTGATTTTGCGCGCCATGCAAGTGCAGGCTGCCGACCGCTTCGCCAATATTCCAGAAATGCGCGCGGCTTTGGATGGCAGGCCGTTGCTCAATTTTGGGCCAGACAGACGTACGTCCTCGCCATCCAGCCTCTTTACCATCCAGCACGCTGACCGCCCCGTGCAACGGTCACACAGTTGGGTTTGGATCGGCATCATTGCGCTGATCGCCCTGCTGGCTTTTGCCATCACCGCAGCCACTGTCTTGCCACCCATTTTACAACGTTTGAGTTTTGCGCCGGTCACCCCTAACCTTGTGATCCTGACGCCAAGCAGACCAACGGCCAGCGCGACTCTTCCAGCCATCGCACTCAGCACGGCCAGCCAGGCAACGGTGACAAGCACAATGCCAACAGCAGCAACCAGCACCAGCACACCGGTTGCGCTGCTGGTCATCACAGAGACGCTTACCCCCACCGCGGCAACGGCCACTGTGCAGCCCGAGGATTCAACAGAAACAGCAGTCGCAAGAGTCCAGGCCGCCAGCGTCGCCACCGCAACGATCGGTGTTACGGCCACCGTAACCGTTGCACCGACGCCAACCTCACCACCCACGGCCACACCGACAGTTGTGCCAACGGCTTCGCCATCGGTCACAGCGACGCCAACGCCCTTGCCCACCGCCACAAGCACGGCAACAACGCGCGCCACGGCAACAGTGCTACCCACCAATCCGCCAACCGTGACACCCAGTCCGTTGCCAACCGCGACAGCCAGTGCAACATCTGGGCCCACCAACTCACCGACTGCCACACCGAGTCCGCGACCAACTGCGACAGCCAGTGCAACTCCTGTGCCCACCAATCTGCCAACCAGCACGCCAACCCTGCCACCGGCAACCGCGACGCCGACACCGGGCACCCCTGCCGCGGGAACGACCAGGGTAAATCCCACCGACAGCGCCATCTATCTTTATGTGCCGGCGGGGCCATTCACGATGGGCAGCACAGACAATGCTGATGAAATGCCCATGCATACCGTCGATCTCGCCGATTTCTGGATGCAGCAGACCGAGGTAACCAATACGGCATATGGGCGCTGTATCACGGCAAACGTTTGTACGCCGCCAGCCAATCAGCGCTGGAATGACGCGACTTATGCAAATTACCCTGTGACGAATATAAGCTGGAATCAGGCCAATCAATACGCCACCTGGGTGGGGGGGCGTTTACCGACCGAAGCCGAGTGGGAGAAAGCGGCGCGCGGCACAGATGCGCGCATCTATCCGTGGGGTGAGCAAGAAATCAGCGACGAACTGCTTAATTACAATTTTGTCAAAGGCGATACCATGCCTGTGGGCAGCTATCCTGCGGGCGCTGGCCCCTATGGCACATTAGACATGGACGGCAATGTGGAAGAGTGGGTGGCAGATTGGTATGGTGATACTTATTATGCCAGTGCGCCGGCCCAAAATCCATTAGGGCCAGAGACTGGTATTTTCCGTGTGGTGCGCGGTGGCTCCTTTAACAGTAAACGGGTGGATGTGCGGACCACCGTCCGTGGCAAAGCCCTACCGAATAGTCGGTTGCCTGGGGTCGGCTTTCGGGTTGTCCTGCCTGGCCCACCATAGGGAATTGTTCGCAGGGATCAATCCCGCGGCTGTCAGAGGCCAAATTCCATTTGCGCCTAAAATTTGGAATACACCCCCTTGCCTTACGACCATTGTATTTGTCAGCTATGTTATAGTATAATTTTGACAAGTTATTCCCATCAAGCATTGAACCTATCGCGGCACGCGTTCGCCCAGTTTTCATCCGGTCATTTTCGTGATTACTCCCCATGCCTAAAGGCCGGTGCTTGCCTGACAAAATTCGGGGACAAAGGGGAAAAAGGCCAATCACTTCGTTTATACTGGCATTGCGTCAATCCAATTTATCAGATTTGTGCTGGATGGCTTGCTTTGTAAATCAATTTTGAAGGAGACAGTTCGATGGCTCGCAAACGATTACATGCATTGTTCACCTTCGTTTTGGCTGTGTTACTTGTGCTGACATTGCTGGTGGTCTTTCAGTCTAGCGTTAGCAAGGCTGCACCTGTCGCCCAGGAAGAGGGTCAAACTTATATTGTCAAAGCAGGGGATTCGCTTTATGAGATTAGCGGCCAGTTCTATGGAAAACCGGCCAACTGGCCTGCAATTGTTGAAGCAACCAATGCCAAGGCGGCCCAAGATAAGAGCTTTGCAACGATCACGAATCCCAGCAGTTTGAATGTCGGCCAAAAATTATGGATCCCCAGCCCGACCGTCTCCCAGCCAACAGCCGCCGCAACACCCGCAACGAAGCCAACACCTACACCCATTGCACCCAAAACGGCGATCAGCACCACACCGCGCGTCTTTTTTACAGAGCCAAGCAACGGGGCCAGCGTTCCACTCACGTTTACGGCGGCCATGAGCGCGACGGGGCTGATCGTCGAGAAGTCCGGCGAAATTCACTCTGGCGCGGGCCACATGCATATCCTGGTTGACACCGACTTTGTGCCGGCGGGCGATGTGATCATCAATGACGCCCAACATATTCATTTTGGCAAAGGCCAGTTGACCGCACCGATCACGTTGACGCCGGGCATTCATGTCTTACATTTGCAATTTGCCAACGGTGCGCATATTGCGCTTGATGGCCCCCAATATCGCGACACCATCACGGTCACCGCCGCCGCCACAAGCACCCAGCCGGCCGTCCATTTTGTCGAACCGCACACCGGCGCGACTGTCCCACCTAATTTTATGGTCAAGATGGCCGCGACCGGTTTGACCGTCGAGAAGTCCGGCGAAATTCACTCTGGCGCGGGCCACATGCATATCCTGGTTGACACCGACTTTGTGCCGGCAGGCGATGTGATCATCAACGATGCCCAGCATATTCATTTTGGCAAAGGCCAGTTGACCACGCCGATCACGTTGACGCCGGGCATCCATGTCTTACATTTGCAATTTGCCAACGGTGCGCATATTGCGCTTGATGGCCCCCAATATCGCGACACCATCACGGTCACCGTAGCGCCAACGAGCACCCAGCCGGCCGTCCACTTTGTCGAACCGCTTGATGGGGCCATTGTGCCGCCCAAATTTGCCGTCAAAATGGCCGCCAGCCATTTAACCGTGGAGCCAGCCGGTGAAATTCACTCTGGCGCCGGGCACATGCATATTCTGGTCGATACGGATTTTGTGCCCGCCGGCGATGTCATTATTAATGACGCCCAACATATTCACTTTGGCAAAGGCCAGTTGACCACGACGCTTACGCTGGATCCGGGTGTGCATATTTTACATTTGCAATTTGCCAATGGCGCGCACGTGGCCCTCGACGGCCTCCAATATCGCGATACGATTACAGTGACGGTGAAGCAGTGAAGCGCGAAGGCAATCAGGTAAATAAAAGAGAGTAGAGAGTAAGCGATTGATTGCGCGTTATCCTTCAATCTCTACTCTCTTAATTTCTCTCTTTCTTACCTCATTGTCATAGGCTTGCCTAGAAG
>JAPLGZ010000575.1 GCA_026389895.1 Chloroflexota bacterium
CTTCGTTCTGCTCGACCAGATAGCGCTCATACTGAGAGGCGGGTTTATTCCACCCTATTTGTGCGAACGCTTGGGCAATGGGTTGAATATCTTGGGCTTCGAGCGGACGAATTTGTATGTTCATAGGGTGTTTCTCTGGGTTATTAGATGAGAGGGTGGCGAATAGAAAATCTTTCGCAAGAGACCTCGATTTATCACTCATCAAGCTTAGGGGGATGCTTGCCAATTAAATACAACGCCCCTCGCATATTTACTAATCCACGACGATTTAATTGCAATCCTTCGACCGTCGCCCGCCCGCTGGGCGTTAGGCCAATCATATGGGTATAGTCGGCGCTCCAGCTAAAATGATCTGCCCATTTCTGTAAGCGAGGGTTGAACAGGGGTACTCGTTCTCCGTCGGCAGGATCTTGTGCTTCTAGTTTATTATACTTGCGTCCATTGCAACCCGAGCAAGCCGAAGCGAGATTGTCGATTTTATTTGTCCCGCCACGGCTTATAGGCACAATATGATCAACCGCAAATGTCTCCGTGGCATAATCACTACGACTCTGACAATACTCACATCGACCTCGCGCCCGTTCAATCACCTGGCGCTGTTTGTCGACTGAAATGTAAATTTTAGGCATATGTAGGTCGACGTATACCAAGCTGAATGATCAGGTCATCAACAGAAACGTTGCGCAACTCTGCCAAGGTAATCAAATTGCGGATTCGTTCTGCATCAGCCAGCTCTCTCTGGTCGGTTAAGTTTAGCAGCTCTTGCTGCTCTTCAGGCGTAATCGTTTCTTCATGCAATTTGATATTCAATTCTGCATAGCGACTACGTATGTCGGGTGACATCCCCTGATTAATTTTTTCAAGTAGCTCGGCTTCGTTTTGCGGCAAACTAGGTGCTCTACGTTGCGCGCGTAAAGCAATAATTTTCTCGGCAAACTGTTCTAACTCTATGGTCTCTAAGCGAGCAACCCCTTGTAGAACCTCATCAAAGTCGAGTTCGATTTTGGATGTAACTTGAACTTTGGGCATATTTACTTCACTCCTGACGCACAATTGATCATGGTGTTTTGTCCCATCCTCAGCGGCGTTTACGGAAACCGGCGACGTACTTGTTCTAGTTCGATCGCTTTGGCCGTAAACCGGTAAAGTTTGGCCGGCCGATGATCGCCTTCGCGAATGTTGCCGGTCTCTTCTAATACATCGGTCGCCTGCATTTTGCGTCGGAAATTACGTTTGTCTAGTGGCTCGTTGAGCACTGTTTCGTAGACTTTTTGCAGCTCAGAAAGTGTAAACTCGGCTGGTAAGAGTAGAAAACCGAGCGCTGTCCACTCCAATTTCCAGCGCAGACGTTGTAAGGCGTATTGTAAAATGCGCGCATGGTCAAACGCCAACTCGGGCAAGTCATACATGCTCCACCAGCGAGCATCACTGGCATCGCTATTGCTTTGCACATTCAATTGGGCCGATTGATCGGCGCTTAACAAGGCAAAGTAGGCCACCGTGATCACACGTGTGCGCGGATCGCGATCCGGTTCACCAAAGGTGTAAAGCTGCTCTAGATATACATCACTAACGTTGGTCTCTTCGGCCAATTCGCGCAACGCCGCTGTATCCAGATCCTCATCCGGTTGCACAAAGCCACCAGGCAGCGCCCATTTGCCTTGAAAAGGTTCGCCTTTCCGTTGGACGAGCAATAGCTTCAGGTCAGCATTATGAAACGTAAAGAGGATAATGTCGACAGTTACCGCAGGCCGCGGATGCTCATAAACGTAGGTCTCTGGGCTGGATCGATCTTTTGCGGTCAATGTCTGCCTCGTCTTTGTTAGGGAATGATCAACATCTCTTTGACAACTGTGAAAAATGGTAAACTTGGGGCGGTGATTTGTCAAAACAAGTTCACCATCATAACGTGCAACTCGACTGTTTGCCTGAAGGTTGGCCCTAAAAATAGCCTTCTATCTCAAGATGTAACCTTTTGCCTCTGCTGCCAGTCTATATAAGTAAGCGCCGCCAATCTAGCGAGAGCAATATCTAGAGCAATATGACGTCATTGAACCAGATGAACCAACCACCAACGGACCGGGAACTTGTCGCGCTTTGTCTAGGGGGAGACACCCTGGCCTTTGGTCGCCTGATCGACCGCCACCGCGTGCCGTTGGCGCGTCTGTTGCACGCGCTGTTGCGTGATCGCTTCGCCCAAGAAGATGTGTGGCAGGAAACGTTGTTGCGTGCCTATCTCAACTTGGAACAATTGCGTGAACCCGCGCACTTTGGCCGTTGGCTGTACAGAATTGCCCTGAACTTGGCCCGTACACAACGCAACCAACACTGGTCCCAAGCATCTTCCTGGGATGGTCTGAGCACGCCAGATGCAGAGCCGATCGAACCGGCGGATCCCACGCACCTGACGCCAGAAGCGCGAGCGATCCGGCAAGAGGCGAATGAGCGTGTTCGCCAGGCGATTGCCAGCTTGCCGCCCGCTGAGCGTGACGCCGTGATGTTGGTTTATCTGGACGAATTAAGCCATCAAGAGGCAGCGCTGCGCTTGGGGGCCAGCCTTAGCGCCATCAAGGTCCGTGTGCATCGCGGGCGTGAGCGTTTGCGCACGGTGCTCCAAGCGGAATTTGCCACGAACTCAAAACAGTTGGTAAAGGAGCCGAAAATGATCAAGGTAACTGTCCACGATATTGTAAGACCGATTAAACGCGTTGAGGCTGCCACCGATGGCGAGCAACCTGCTCAACCCTCCATCCCCAATGAGGCATTGCCCCACAGTCGCGTCATTCTTTTGAAAGCGGAGGACGCGGATCGTGCCTTCCCCATTTGGGTTGGCCTTTATGAAGGCGAGATGATGGCAATGTATCTCTTACGCCGTGAGGTGCCACGCCCGATGATGTATGAGTTGCTCAAGACACTGCTCGACTTAGGCCAAATGACGCTTGAGCAGGTAGTGATTAACCGATTGCATGAGAAGATTTTCTACAGCAACTTAATCCTGAAAACTGGCGCAACTATCACCGAAATCGACTGCCGTCCCAGTGACGCCGTCAATCTTGCCCTGCGGCTTGGCGTGCCGATTTTCGTGGCCGAGGAGGTGATGGAACAGACAGGAAACGCGCTGGATGCTACGCTCGATCCTGCTTATGTTTGGGAATCGGTGTTGGATAAGCCGAGTGCTTAAAAGCCAGCCGACCTAGATTTAGGTTAACACCCAAAAATAATTATTAACTCATGTTACGTTGATAGCTGGTAATACGTAGGGGCATGCAGTCGACGGCGGGTACAACTATGGGATGAACCTCAAATGCTCTTCGCCGCCGACCGCGTGCCCGGCTGTGCAATCATTACTGGTAACGAGGCCGGGCATGCAATTGACGGCGAAGGGGATTGGTGGGGGTTTCCCGAAATGGGGTCCGCCGCCGACCGCGTGCCCCTACGATATCCGTTAGATTGGTGCGTAACATGACTTATTAAGTTAGACCGCTGGAAAAATGGTCATCACCCGACCTGACATGTGACGCCTTTTCCTCCTGTCGAGTCTCGACCATGATTGATTTCGCATGGCATTATTAACATGGCAAATTGTGTAGAAGATGGACCGTTGATTCTCCTGGCCGTCTCCTACCCTTGATGCCCCAGGCGCAAGGCGTTTGACAATTTCTGGAAGAGCGCCGAGGCGATAATGATCGTCTCCAGCCCGATAATGATCAGGGCAAAGGCGATGGCCAGCGGAATAATCTCGTTCTGCGCAACAATGGGGATTAAGGGTGGCAATGGCGTGCCCTTTTCACCAGTCACGCGGAAGAGTGGCGCGAAAAGCACGGCCGCCGTTGCCCCACTAACAACCCCTGCCAACGCGCCATAAATGGTGAGAATGGCATATTCCAGCGCCACCTGGCCCAACACCTCGGGGCGTTTTAGCCCAATCGCCCGCATCACTGAAAAGAGAAAGAGCCGCTCGTGCAGCGAGGCATAACTATATGTCAACAAGCCGAGCGCCGCCATCAGGGCCGCGGCGATAAAGCTGACCGAAAGCGTGCCAAAGACGCCGACGCGCTCCATTTGGGCCTGTTCTGTGGTAATCGTATTGCGCGTATCGGCGATGTTGATCGTGCTGATGCCCAGGGTTTTGGGCAATGTCTTGAGCAGCGCCTTGGCATCCACACCCGGTTTCAGGCTCAACCAGATGCGGTGCGGCATCGTCGTCCCGAAAAACGAGAAGATATATTCCAGATTGCCGATCACTGTCACTTTGTCATCGTATACGGTGGGGAAATTTTCGTAGATGCCGACGATCGTAAACGGGGTGGTGACGCTCGAACCAAAATCAGCCAGCACCTGGATCGGGATTTTGTCGCCGATCGTCAGTTGATTGTTGTCTAAAAAAGCTTGCGAAACCAGAATGCCGTCGTCCTGCGCGGCCAGGCGATTCATCAAGCCACCCAACGATTCACGCGCCAAGTCGCGGCGAAACCAGGCTGTGCGCGAAAAGTCAACACGATCGACCCCCAGAAAGCGACCTTTGGTTTCGTTGCCATTGCCAGCCGCCAGTTTGACATAGGCATCATAGTCACCCACCCTGGCTGCCGACGCCACGCCCGGCAAGGCCCGGAATTCATCAATTGGCGGAATCCAGTCCGCGCCCGCCC
The DNA here is from genome assembly GCA_026389895.1 of Chloroflexota bacterium. Classification (GTDB taxonomy): domain Bacteria; phylum Chloroflexota; class Anaerolineae; order Caldilineales; family Caldilineaceae; genus JAPLGZ01. The sequence goes on from JAPLGZ010000575.1 coordinate 4,650, forward strand.
CAGGGGTGGGCGCCATCGCCTCGACTTCTGAATAGGGCTCAAAGCTGAGATCTGTGCCCGCGCGATAATAGAGGCGGTCGATCAGCCATTGATCCAGGCTAGCGGCCAGCGAAAGTGTATAGATGCCCAGGGCCAGTGAAATAATGACAAGCAGCAGTGGATTGATGTAATTCTGACTGTAGCGCGCCAGTTGTCGAAAGGCCAAATGGGGCGTCAACCACGGGATCACGCTTGCAAACCAATCGAGCAACCGCATGAACAATGGAAAGAGCCGCATCGTCAGCAGCGCCATCATCACAATAAACAGGGCCGGTACGATGATCAGCAGCGGATCTTGATACAGATCTTCGGGCCGATCGCGCACCAATGCCCCTAATGTGCCGCGTTGGGCCAGCTGGCGATAGGCATAAACAGTGGGAATGATCAGTAGCAAATCTAGATAGAAGCGATACCAGAATGGCCCACGCGGGGCCCGTGCATGTTCTCGCTCCTGGGTCAAAATGGTCTGGTTTGTCGTCAGGGCCGCCATGCCCAGTTTGGCTAACAGAATAATGCCCAGTGTGATGGCAACCAGTGGTACACTGATGCCATCCAGCGAGACGGGCAGTGAGGGGCGCACCGTATTGGTATTAAAGCGCAAAAAGCTGACCGTATAACCCATTGCCCGCGCCAACAGCATGCCCAACCCCAAACCAAGCGGCAAGGCGATGACAAACAGGATCAAGCCCTCGATCAACGTAAAGCTCAACACTCCCCAGCGCGTCATCCCACGACTGATCAGCACGGCTGTCTCACGCCGTTGCCAATAGGCGATTACGGCGGAGGTCAAGATCAGAAAATAGAGCAGAAAGCCAAAGGCTGGGATGTTAAACCCTAACAACAAGGTGGTCAAAGTGGTTTGCCGGCCAATAAATTTATCCAGCGAAACCGAAGGCGTTGTCACTTGGGCGTCGGGCACATAGCGCTTGATGAGCCCTGCGGCGCGCGCAAACCCTTCGGTATATTGGCGCGCCGCCGAGGGGCGGGCCTGTTGTTCGTTGAGCACCACGCTCCAGGTGACAGCCCGGACTTTGATCGCCAATACTGGCTCGACCAGGGTTACATAGTCTTGTTTGCGTACGAAGATCTTTTCGCGCAATACTTGGTCGGGATCGCTGACCCAAAAAGATTCTTTTGCATTGGTCGGGCGCCAAAAGCCTCTGATCTGAACGGGGATCACGGCTTCGCCTTGCGGGCCGTCACCGTGCAAGGTAAATTGTTCGCCAATCTGTACGCCTAGCTTGGCGGCAAAATCGGCGTGCAGCCAAATGTCGAGCGCCGCCCCAGATTTGCCATCGTCTAGCTTTGCTCCCTCCACTTTGATGTGATCGGCCACACCTTTCAGATAGACGACATTGGCATCATGTAAAGTTTTTTGGCCAGCATACTTGGTATCGCCGGGACGCGGCTGCAAGGTCAAAACACCGCTATCGGCCATGAGACCCAAAAAACTGACGGGCAGACCAATCTCGGAAGAGAGCGTATCCGCCACGTTATCGCCCAACCGTTCGGCTCGGTCTAGCGTTAAAGGAATACTGCGCGTGGATGGGGCAAAGACCAGCGATGAGAAAGGTGGGCGACCCGATGCTTGCGTGTAAGCCGCTAACTCTTGGCGCATCATGACGGTGTCGACGGCTTGCGAAAAGAAAGCCGTGCTGCTTACGAGGCCCAGCGCTAAAATGACGCCAAAGAGGGCCAACAAACTTAGCCCAAAATAGTAGCCTACACGCTTAGAAGCCAGATAGCAGAGATCCCAGAGTGAACGAAATGGACGGAAGAGCCAATGCCCATGCGTTATGTGGCGCAAGCCCTGCAATGGATCAACGGGCGCGGTGGTCTGTTTGGGACCGCCCACCGTTGTTGGTGGATTGGTAGATGAAGTCATTGTTTGAACTTTTTGTAAAGATAGGTTTGACACGACACAAAAACTATTCTATACTCACGTTACCCAGTATACAACGTTTTATTAAGAACGACCCAAAGCACCCAGATGAATAAAGAGCTGTAACTGGCCGTGTTATTTGTTGCCCATTGCTTGTAATTTGGCAATAATTTTAGCCTGGCAATCCTTCCGCTAGGCATGCCATCATCTTTGCACCCTGTACCAAAATAGCTTGTTTAAAATGGATTGTGGTTACTACCGCGTCTTGCTACCCACGTGGCTATGATTGCTTCGCTATTTTTTACGCAACGTCCGTTTGATTTGATCAATGATGCCTACAATTCTGCGAATGTGTCAAACCCCAAGTTAAAAGTACAAAGTTGTCGCTGTAGAACTCATCTAATTTAATATTATTTAAAACGTAGTCAAGCTCCCTAGGAGGAATCTATGAAGGAAAACAACAACATGAATCGGCGCGATTTCCTGCGCCTGAGTGGGCTGGCCTCGGCCGGTGTCGTGCTCGCGGCTTGCGGCACCCCGGCTGTCCCCGGTGCAGAACCGGCGGCGACTGCGGCTGGTGCTGCTTCGACCACCGTCACCGATACCACTGCCGTGACGACGACCACCACCGTGGCGGGTGTTAAGGAAGTGGCGCGCGAAAAAACCTTGAAGATCATGTTTGGTGGCAACCAGGGTCAATTCACCGATGTCGGCTTGGGCAATATGTACGCCGCTGGTTCTAGCCACCAGAACGGTCTGGCGGCCCTGTGGGAGCCGCTCTATTTTTATTCCGCCTTCGCCGATGAACACATTCCGTGGTTGGCTGAGAGCTTCGCCTACAATGATGATTTCACCGAGTTGACGATTAAGATCCGCAGCGGACCAACCTGGAGCGATGGTCAACCCTTTACTGCCAAAGACGTTGCTTTCACGATCAATATGCTGATGAAAAACGGGCTGGACGAGAAGGCTGCCAAAATTGCCTACTCGACTGAAGTATCTAAGTGGGTGAAGGAAGCTGTGGCCGTGGATGATGCAACGGCGAAAATTACCTTCAATGATCCCCGTCCCCGCTTTATGTTCAGTCATCTCTCTTTCAAGTATGATACCGGCATCGTGATCGTGCCCGAACACATTTTTAAAGATGTCGTCGATCCCTCCCTGGAAAAGGGTTGGGATGATGCGAAGGGCCTCCCCCTCTGCACAGGACCCTACAAGATTGCCGCCTGGACGCCGCAACAATTGTTCATTGACCGCCGTGATGACTGGTGGGCTGTCAAGACCGGCTTTGTGAAGGAACTGCCCGCAGTCGAACGGATCCTCGTCCAGCCAACGGCTGATGAGACGACGATGGCACAACTGGTGATCAACAACGAGTTGGATTCATTGCTCGACTTGCGCGCCACGACGATCAAGCAAGTGGTCGAAGCCAACCCCAAAATTATCACCCATACAGGCCGCGAATTGCCGATGGGCTATATGGACTGGTGGCCGACCTCGTTCTGGTTCAACTGCGCGGAAGGTCCGTTTGCCGACAAGAACGTGCGCTGGGCCGTTAGCTATACGATTGATCGCCAGCAGATGTTGGACGTGGCGTTGGAAGGCTCTGGCATCTTGACCCAATTGCCTTTCCCGCAGTACAAACCGCTGTTGCCCTTCTTCGAGGCGGCCAAGCCACTGTTGGAGAAATACAACACCAACGAATTTAGTCTGGAAAAGGCTGCCGAACGCATGAAGACGGCCGGTTATACCCAAGATGCGGATAAGTTCTGGGTTAAGGATGGCAAGCGTATTGAGGACATCATCGGTGGCTGGGGCGTTTTCGCCGATATTGGCCCCGTTTTAGGTGAGCAATTGCGCAAGGGTGGCTTTAGCCTGGACTTCCAGATGCCGCCGGATCATGGGACACAGATTAGCGAAGGCAAAGAGCATATCTGGTTGAATGGGCATGGTGGCACGATCAACGATCCGTTTGACACGATGGACATGTTTACCAGCAAATACTTTGCACCAGTAGGGCAACCGACTACCTACAACTCGCGCTGGCAGAACAAAGATTACGATGCAGTGCTAGAAGAGATGGCGAAAGTGCAAAAAGAGAACCCCACGTACATGGATCTCTATCTCAAAGCACTGGAAATTTTCTTGGACGAACTGCCCGACTGCCCAGTGCAACAATGGCTACATCGCATCCCCTACAATCAAACCTACTGGACGGGCTGGCCCACCCAGGATAACGCCTATGTCAACGGCGCATTCTGGCACCTGACCTTCCCCCTCATCCTGCAACATTTGAAGCCGGCCGCGTAGTTAGATTGACGATTGACTGGGTTGACTCGACGATATAGATTGTTTCTGCTTTCGAGAATTATGGCTAGAAAGCAGAAACAACTATGTTGCAGAAACTACTTCGTCAATCGTCAATCTAAAATTGGAGTTACTCATGAGTCTATCTTACCTCCTGCGTCGTATTCTGCTTGTCTTTTTGATCATTTGGTCTGCGGCCACCTTAAATTTTTTTATCCCCAAACTCACCCCCCGCAACCCGCTCCGTGAAAAATTGTTGGAGCAGGCGTCGCGCAGTGGCTATATCCCGCCCGGTTTTAATGAGATGGTCAAAAGCTATGAGAAGAAATTTGGCCTGGATCAGCCGGTATGGAAACAATACCTGACCTACATGAATGATATGGCCCATTTTAACCTGGGCTATTCAATCTCCAATTTCCCCAAGACAGTGCCCGAATTGATTGGCCAGGCCATTTGGTGGACGATTGGCCTGCTCACCGCGACAACCCTGATCTCATTTTTTCTGGGCACCTTGCTTGGCGCGTTGATGGCCTGGAGCCGCTCGAGCTTTATTTTTCGTCAGGTGGTGCCCTCCCTGCTTGTCCTCGGTGCTGTGCCGCCCTTTATTGTCGGTTTACTGCTCATCTATTTGGTGGCCTTTAAATGGCAATTGCTGCCTTTAGGTGGCGCCTATGACACGACCAATCTACCGACCTGGGATTTTAGCTTTTTCTTGGATATTCTAAAACATTCGATTCTGCCCGCGTTGGCCTTCATTTTGACCACGGCTGGCGGTTGGGCCATTGGGATGCGCGGGATGATGGTGACGGTGCAAGGTGAAGATTATATGACCTTTGCCGAGGCTAAGGGCTTAAAGAATTGGCGGCTCTTTTATCGATATGCGGTGCGTAATGCCTTGTTGCCGCAAATCACCGGCTTGGCGATCTCCTTTAGCTATATCGTTGGCGGCTCGGTGTTGGTCGAATCTGTCTTTCGTTATCCTGGCCTGGGTTCGCTGTTGGCTACGGCAATTCGCCAGTTAGATTATTTTTTGATCTATGGCATTGTCTTCATCCTGATTGTGGCGATTGGCATTGCCATGTTCATTGTCGATCTGATCTATCCGCTGCTTGACCCGCGGATTGCCTACGAAGGAAAGTGATATGACTGCTCAGACTATATCCAGCCCAGCTTTGCCCATTAGAAAGAACGAGTCAAGCGGCTTGCGCAATTCGTTTCGATATTTGCGCCGCAATCGTCAACTGGCGATTGGCTTAGGCATCTTGGTCTTTTTAATTCTCTTTTCTGGGATCGGCTACTTCTACGTAGACAAAAATACCGCCTATGCCCTCGGCGCGCCGGCGGGCAAGGCGCCTTCGTGGGAACACCCATTTGGCACAGATGGTCAGGGACGCGAACTATTTGCGGTCGCCGTTTATGGCATTTGGGAGACCTTGCGTATTGGTTTTATCGCCGGTCTAATTGGACTCGGTTTCGGTTCATTTTTGGGCTTTAGCTCGGCTTTTTTTGGCGGGTGGTATGATGTCATCGTGCGCTGGGTGGTCGATGTACTGCTCACTGTGCCGGGGTTATTGATCCTTGTGGTAATTGCCTCCACCTTGGACAACAAATCCTTCACATTGACCCGCATGGCCTTTATCATTGCCCTTACGGCCTGGATGGGCCCCGCCCGCACCGTCCGTGCCCAAGTGCTAACCATGCGCGAGCGACCCTATGTGATGATGGCGCGGCTCAATGGTATGAATAGTTGGGGCATCATCTTTCGGGAATTGGTGCCAAACTTGTTGCCCTATCTGGGTGCGAGCTTGGTCGGCTCGGTAACGGGCGCCATCTTCGCGACGGTGGGTCTGGCCGGCCTAGGGTTGGGACCCTTGCGTGAGCCGACTATTGGGGTGACGATTTACTGGGCAATGGGCCAGAATGCCCTGCTGCGTGGGATGTGGTGGTGGCTGATGATGCCAATTTTGATTACCATCCTTATCTTTATCATGCTCTTCTTGATCTCGGCGGGCTTGGATGAAGTGGCAAATCCGCGTGTGCGCCGGACGATATAAGGGCTGAGCTAGGAGCATCGCCCCCGGAGGGTCTCCTGAACGGTAGGACTGTTTCAGAAGAGGGGTTGGGGGTGAGGCTACCCGTGCTACTAGAATTTTAGATTTACGAAGTGTCTTTGCCGACCAGCTACTTCGTAAATCATAGATCAACGCTCTACTGAGCGACCGCTCAAGCCGCCAACAAAATCACCTTTGATCTGAAACCAGGTGAGCGCCTGGGGCTGGTAGGCGAGTCTGGTTCGGGCAAATCTACGCTAGCATTGGCCATTTTGCGGATGATCAAGACCCCAGGGCGGATTTCCGGTGGACAAATCCTCCTCGGTGACACCGATTTGACCAAATTGTCGGAAGAAGAGATGCGCCAGGTGCGGGCTAGCCAGATTAGTATGGTGCCCCAAGGCGCGATTAATTCGCTCAACCCGGTTATGCGCGTGCGCGACCAGATTATCGACAGCATGCTCGACCATAACTTGGGCTTGAGCAAGGCCGAAATGATCGAACGCGCCAACGCCGCCTTAGAAGCGGTGGAATTAAACCTCAAAGTGGGCCGCATGTACCCCCATGAATTGAGCGGCGGCATGAAGCAGCGCGCCTGTATCGCGATCAGTATTGCCATGTCGCCACAGGTGATCATCGCTGATGAGCCGACCAGCGCGCTCGATGTGGTGACGCAGCGCCAGGTGATGCAAACGATTGGTCGTTTACAAGAACGCATGGGCAGCGCCGTGATTTTGATTGGGCATGACATGGGGTTGATGGCCCAGTTTGTCAACCGGATGGCCGTGATGTATGCTGGCAGCCTCGCTGAATTAGGCTCTGTCCAAGATATCTTTACGCATCCGTTGCACCCTTACACGCAGATGTTGATTGAAAGTCTGCCCGTGCTGGGTAATCGCGGTGTCTTTAAAGGCATCCCTGGCATTACACCCTTATTGCGTGATTTGCCGCCTGGTTGTGTATTTAACACCCGCTGTCCCCATGTGATGGATGTCTGTCGGCACAAAACGCCAGTTTTTAAAGAATATACGCCGGGACACTGGGCTGCATGTCATCTTCATGAAAAGTAATGGAACCCTGGCCGGCCTCCCTAGGAAGGCTGGGCGCCAATGGGTGGAGGGAGTAACCAATTCTATCTGTCCACCACTGCGTCCCCTCCCTGCCTAGAGGAGGATTAGGGTGGGGTCTCTGAAAAGGGAAAGAGTCGCCATGAGCAATTTACTTGAGCTAAAAAACGTCACCAAAAAATTTAAAACGGGCACGGTCGCGCTGGACAATTTATCCTTTGCGATTGATGCCAACGCACCTAGCATTATTGCCGTGGCCGGGGAAAGTGGTAGCGGCAAGACAACGCTGGCCATGATGGCGCTTGGCTTCCTCGATCCTTCTGAGGGCACTGTGCTCTACAAGGGCAAGGTCATGGGCAAACTTTCTGGCGCGGAACGGGTTGCCTTCCGGAAAGAGGTGCAGGCAGTTTTTCAAGATCCGTTTGCTGTCTATAATCCCTTTTACAAGGTTGATCATATCTTTGAGGTGGCGGTCGCCAATTTCAAGCTTGCGAATTCACGCACCGAAGCGCGCAAGCGCATCGAAGAGGCGTTGGTTAGCGTTGGGTTGCGTCCAGAAGAGACATTAGGGCGCTTTCCACATCAGTTGAGTGGTGGCCAGCGACAACGGTTGGTTGTCGCCCGCGCTTTGCTCTTGCGCCCCCAATTGCTCGTCGCCGATGAGCCAGTTTCGATGGTTGATGCCTCCTTGCGCGCCACGATCTTGGAAAGCTTGCGCAAGTTAAAGGATGATCTGGGCGTCACCATTCTCTATATCACCCATGATCTGACCACCGCCTACCATGTTTGCGATCACATCATCGTCCTCTATCGCGGCGCAGTGATGGAGGCGGGTGATGTCGAAACCGTGATCGCAAACCCGCAACACCCGTATACCCAACTGCTGATCGACTCGATCCCCTGGCCCGATTTAACGCGTAAATGGGGGCAGCAGGAACTTGTGGCCATTGATGATATCACCATCAAGGCGACGCAAAAGGGGTGTAAATTTGCTGGTCGCTGTCCCCATGTGATGGAAAAATGTTGGCAAAGTCCGCCGCCCTTGTACGAAGTGGCTGGGCGACAGGTGGCTTCCTGTTACTTGTACGAGGATAAACCGGTGTTGCCCAATGAGGAATTAGGTAGTCTGTTCAAAGGCCAAGTGAAAGCACCAACTGGTCAAATGGCGCATGGATAATGTTCGTTTAACGAATTGATACGTTTAAAGTCGGCAACACAATACTTGTGTTGCCGACTTTTTATGGTTTGTGGGCAGCGTGGTTGATTGTGACAATGAATGCTAACAACCTTTCCCTGCTGGAAGAGCGGAGGACAGGTCGTTAGCATTCATCGTTTTGTAATATTTGGGCAATAAACTGGCTACGATTGCGCGTTATGCTCATGTCACAAATTGACCTGATGACTGTGATGTTCCACCCGTGGCAGAAAGACAGAAACGCATGAATGAACAAACCATTCACTCCATCTATGATAGGGAATTGATCTGTAGCGAAGATACACGTCTGCTCCAGGCGTTACGCAGCGGTGATGAGCGCGCCTTTTTGATCTTAGTTGAACGCTTGCATGGCAAGATGATGCGGATCGCCCTGCATTATGTGCTTGATCGGCAAATTGCCGAAGAGGTTATTCAAGATACTTGGATGGGTGTATTGCATGGGCTGACGAATTTTGAAGAGCGTTCTTCGCTGCAAACCTGGATTTTTCAGATTCTGACCAATCGCGCGAAAACGCGGATGCGCCGCGAGCAGCGCACGCCATCCCTGTCCGATATTGTTGAACCCCAAGAAGACGAACCTGCTGTCAGTCTAGAACGCTTTCGAACCGGCTATTATGCTGGTTGGTGGATTTTGCACCCGGATCATTGGAATAATGGGGTCGAGGATCAGGTGCTGTGGCAAGAAACGTATGTTTACATTCAACGTGCGGTTCAGCAGTTACCCGCAAGCCAACGAATCGTGATCACATTGCGTGACATTGAGGGTTGGACGGCGTCTGAAGTATGCAACAGACTGGCCTTAAGCGAGGAAAATCAGCGGGTGCTGCTCCATCGCGCCCGTTCCAAGGTGCGCCGCGCCCTGGAACAATATTTCGGTATCCAGCAACAAGCAAAGCAAGCGGTGTCATGATGATGATACCGATCACCAAGCCATCTGAAGCGCTTACCTGCCGTGAATTTGTTGAACTCGTCACAGATTACCTGGAAGGCGCGTTGACTCCCTTGTTACAGGATCAGTTCGAGTTCCATCTTTCGATCTGTGAAGGTTGCCAAATCTATGTTGAGCAGATGCGCCAAACACTCAAGTTCTTGGGCCAGTTGAATGAAGCCGCTATTCCAACCGAAGGCAAAGAGAAATTGTTAGCAACATTTCGCGCCTGGAAGCAGACATTGCCGAATAAAGCGCCTTAAGAGATGATCCCCTTCAGCATTGATTGACCATCGGCAGTTTAAGCGCACCCCACAAGCCCCCACTTCATGTCCGCTGGCTAGCCTTATAGGCGCGGGCGCATGAATGACGCGCCCATAAATAGACCAATAATAAATGTAATCAGCATCATGATAATCACCTCTTCCATGCTCATCGCTGGCTCCCTGTGGCGAATTTCGGCTCCGTCTCTGACCATTCTAGGCGTGAGCTGCGCCTCTGACGACGTTTTAGGTGACTGATTCGTTGCACCTGAGTGCTTGACGCCACCCCGAAACAGAGCGTATCCTCAACGTGTTGCCAATAAAAATTACGCCATTCTCAGATCAAATTGAGAACGAGACTATCGATAGGGTGTGAGCCCTGGTGGCTGCCTGTGGTTCGCACCTTACCCACACAATGCCGCTTTTGATGCGGATTTGAGGATAGATACCAGGAGGAGTTTTTTTATAATGAATGATCAAGTTGTGATTTCCCAGATGGGTGATGATGCCCAGCAGCTAGAAGTGAGCTATCAAGCGGCTCGCCAAACTGGTGCGACGGCCGCTTTTGCTGCGGAGATTGATGCCGCTTATCAGGCTGCGCCGAGTAATTTACTTTATGCCGCTTGGCACTATCGTCTGGCTGGTCTGTCGGAAATAACAAAGCCGCCAAGCGCCAATCACTGGAAAATGGCGATTGGCTTGAGCGTGCTCTGTGGTTTTGTCTTTTGGCTGTTGTCTGGGGTCGATAAGCTTTTGGGCGCGACATGGCGACATGACATGCCGTTCCTAGCCGTGGCTTGGGCGCCGATTGCGGCCGGTTTTGTCCTGGTTTTTCTCGCATTGGCCAGCCGGCAGCGTACCAAACGGCTGTTTGTGCTGCCCCTTGGGCTGCTTGGCCTCGTCGTGTATGGCTGGCTAGCGCCCGTTCTTCTGCATCCGCAGATTTCTGCCGACGATTATAGCACTTTGCTGGCATTGCATCTGCCACTGTTGGCCTGGATTGGGGTTGGTCTCTATGTGCTCTGGGGTGCGGCGCAGGCCGACAATTGTTTTGCCTTTCTCATCAAGTCGCTAGAAGTGATCATCACGGGTGGGCTCTTTGCCGCAGCGGGTGGCGTCTTTACGGCGATTGTGATCGGGATGTTTGCCGTAATTGGGTTTAAAGACTTGCCTGAACCCGTACTGCGTCTGTTTTTTGCAGGTGGTGGTGGTTTGATCCCAGTCTTGGCCGTTAACGCCGTCTATCGCCCAGATGCTGGCCCGTTGGCGCAGTCGTTTACCGAAGGGCTGAGTAAACTCATTGCGATTTTGATGCGGCTCTTGTTGCCTTTGACTTTGTTGGTCCTGCTCGTCTACGTTGGGTTTATTCCCTTTCACTTTTTTGAGCCGTTTCGTGACCGCGATGTGCTCATTGTCTACAATGGCATGCTCTTTGCGATCATGGGTTTGCTCATCGGGGCAACACCTGTGCGCGCTACGGAATTGTCACTTCCCCAAAGCGTCTGGTTGCGGCGGGCCATGCTTGCCGTCGCAGGGCTTGCCGTATTGGTCAGCCTATATGCGATGGCGGCGATTCTCTATCGCACTTGGCAGGGTGGGTTTACCCCCAACCGCCTAACCGTGATCGGCTGGAATTTGATCAATATGGCGCTCTTGCTGCTCTTGCTGTTGCGACAGCGAACAGCCAAACCGGAAAACTGGCTCGCCCGCGTCCACGAAACTGTCAGTAGTGGCGCCCGTGTCTATGCGCTTTGGGGGCTGATGGTCGTGCTTTTGTTACCGTGGCTTTTCTAGGCGCGAAAAGTGGAGCGAATGGCCCATGAACTGGCTAAAGCGATTGGTAAAAATCGGCAGCATTGGCGCAATCGTCGCCATCGTGGTGGTGGGCGGGCTTGTCATTTTCTCGACAGTTCTGCATAATAAGACCGTCATTCTGCCCGCCCCAACCGGACCGTATGCCGTGGGCAGAGTGGCATATGATTGGGTAGACAAAATGCGTGAAGACAGGCTTGCCCAAGAGAGGGGCCGCAAGCGTGAACTAATGGCTTGGGTCTGGTATCCAGCCGGCATATCGCCCTCCACTGAATTTGCTGTCACGCTGCCTGACCCTTGGGGCCATGTGCGAGAACAAGATTGGGGTCTCTTGTCCTTCCTGATGCAGCGTCCGGCATCGATTCGGGGCCATGCGGTGACCGATGCCGCGCTTTCCTCGGCGCAAGTGCGTTATCCTCTGTTGATCTGGCTGCCGGGTCTAGGCCCGTTGGCCTCTGACTACAGCGCGTTGGCCGAAGAGTTGGCCAGTCATGGGTACGTCGTCATGGCAATTACGCCAACCTACAGCGCCTCGATTGTGGTTTTTGCAGATGGACGAGCTGCCCGCGCCACACCTGCTGGCAATATCCCAGATACACCCATGTCTGTGGCTGAAGAAAAACGCTTGGGTGATCAGTTGATGCAGGTCTGGGCGGCCGATGCGCGTTTTACAATGGACCAAGCAGAGCAGTTGAATACCGAGCCAAAAAGTAGATTTGGTGGGCGGTTGGACCTCACGAGGATAGGCCTCTTTGGCCATTCGTTTGGTGGTGCAACAGCGGCCCAAGCTTGCCGGTTAGACAACCGCTGCAAGGCGGCGCTTGATTTGGATGGCTATCCGTTTGGCGATGTCGTGCAAGTTGGCCTCCAACAACCTTTGATGTTTATCTGGTCTGAAACGGTAGACAAGCAGGACCTCTTCTATCAACAGGCCACACGAGATAGCCAGGCAATCTTGGCCAATGGAAAAAACGGAGGCTATCAATTGACCATTAAGGGGGCGCGCCATTTTAATTTTACCGATCTCGCTGTGCTATATGCGCCGGTCATCAAAGCAATGGGTCTGCTTGGCCCAATCGATGGGGCGCGCGGCCTAAAGATTGCGCG
>JAPLGZ010000299.1 GCA_026389895.1 Chloroflexota bacterium
AGCCATCGTTATTGATGAGTGCGCCATCGTTTAATTGGTGATGACCACGGAGAAGCGCACTTAGGCTCGGTTGGCGGCTGGTAGCGGGCGCAAGCCAAGGGCAAATTTATCTCGCTTGCCTGCGCAAAGCGAAATACACCCTTTCGCCCCAGATTGGTTTGAAATTTCTGGAAACGACAGGTATACTTTATCTAGCTAAAATTGAATAGAAAGTGACGAGTGAGGAAGCGATGGAAGTATTAAACATTGTAAAAGTGGGCGACCCAAGCGACAGCATACTCACAAAGCCGGCCGCACGGGTGCGCGACTTTGGGCCAACATTACACAAATTATTGGGTGACATGTTACAAACCCTGCGCGAAGCACCGGGGGTAGGCGTGGCTGCCCCGCAAGTGGGTGTCGATCTACGCGTCTCCGTGATCGAATATCCAGAAGACGAAGAAGATCCCGAACACACCATGCGCGTGTATGAGCTCATCAATCCGGAGATCATTAAGGCCAAAGGATTAGAAGAGGGCCAAGAGGGTTGTTTGAGTATGCCGGGCATTGCGGCCGACGTGGATCGCGCCACCTTTGTGCTGGTCCGCGCCCAAGACCGCTATGGGAAAGAATTTCGCATTAAAGCCTATGACTGGCTAGCCCGAATTTTTCAACACGAAATTGATCATTTGCAAGGCGTGTTGATGACAGACAAAGCAAAACAGCTTTATCGCCTAGTTGAGTTACCCGACGGCAAGTTTGAAGCCGTGCCAATCGAGGAAACCCTACCTGGCAGATTGAAGACTAAAGCGTCCGCTTAGTCAACACGTAATAAAAAAAAGCGGCAGTCCGATGAAACCGGACTGCCGCTTTTTGATTGGAAAATTCAACACTAATTCTGAATAATCACAGAGACTTGGCAAGGTGGCGGGTAATTGGCACTTTTATCAACCACGGTCAACTGCAACGTATAGGCGCCATTCGGCAGCGCGGTCGTATCAAATATGCCCAACAGGCCGCCGTCAACCGCGTTATGTTCGCCCCCAAAGTAAGTAAAGCCACCACCCGCGGGGGCAAATTCTAATTTATAATAGTCAAAATTCTCATGCACGGCGCGCCCCGTAACCTGGGCAACACCAGACAATGTCTGGTTTACACCAGGTGATGACAGTACTGAGCGGGGATCAGGACATTGGGCGGCAGCCACAACGGGGGCTGGAACTTCTGTTGGCACCTCAGTTGGGGTTTCAGTAGGCGTTTCGGCGGGTGTTTCTGTTGGCGCCTCCGTTGGCGTTTCGGCCACGACAGGGGTCTCTGTCGGCGCGACAGTGGGCTCAGAGGTATCCGCAGGCGCAGCGTTCTCGGCGGGTGCGTTAGCAACTTCTGCCGCTGGCGTATCCGTGGGTCTGATAATAATTTCTCTGGTACGGGTTGCGGCTAGGCTAGGCGCGAGCGGGGTGCTCACCACAGGGTTGTTCGCGGGCGGAGTCCCATCATTGGCCGCGCTAGAATCACCACCGGCGGCAGGCGTATTTTCAACAATAGTGTTTGCAATTTGCGCAGCTGGCGTCTGGGTTGGCGTGGCTGTTGCATCAGGTGCAACACGGGTTTGCACAGCGGCTATCAGGCCACCGGCACTGGCGCTGACCTGTTCGCCATATCGGATAAAGCCCCACAAAACAAAAAAGAGTAAAGCTATGATGCCCAATCCTGTAAAAATGGGCGTTAGGCGTAGTTCGCGTTGCTCAATTGGCTCTGGTTCATCGCGAATCGCCACATCTTTCGGTCGATAGTCTACCTCGCGCATGGGTGGCAAGGCCGAACCTGCGCTCGTATCGGACAGAGCGCCCGCCAAGCTAGGATCAGCTACGGTGCGGCGACGCTCAATCGCCTCGGTCGCGTCCAGACCTAAGTAAGTGGAGTAATTGCGCAAAAAACCGCGCCCAATCACTTCACCAGGGAGTAAATTCCATTCATCTGATTCCAGGGCCGCTAGATATTTCTGACGGATGCGCGTGGCCGTTTCTACCTCGGCTAAGGAGGCCCCCATGGCTTCGCGACGTTCGCGCAACATCGCGCCTAATTCTTGGATAGAAGGAATACCGCGTCCAGGTTGTTCACCTGTTCGAAAAGTGGCTTGTAAAGGTTTGCGTGAAGTATACTTAAACATAGAAAGATAAATGCACTAGAGTTATCGACTTCGTGATTACCAACTGAATGATAATCAATTTAGTAGTAATTAATTTGCTGATCAAATTTGCCCATCCAGTGAAAGTGTATAAGATCCGTTCATGCAAAGTCAGAGCTGATGAATTACACACTTTATGTAGCTAAAGCGTAGAGGCGTAGCTAAAGCATAGCGTTCAAATATCAAGTCTAGCTTGCGTAGCACTGTTTGTCAATTCTGTCTAAATGCTTTTCCCAAGAGAAATGGCACAAGCAGGTGTTAAAGGAGAGCGAGATGGGCCCTAAGCACCGCTGATCGCCTATCGTGATGGCTTATTCCAGATCTTCACCGGCGTGCTGGCATCCGTTCTGCTACCTATCCACTCAGAGATCATTCAACCGTGCGGCACACAACCCTGCAACGTATTCAACGTTATTTAGCCATCATTAGTTTCGCTGTGATTTTGGTAATCACCTTGATCGGCGTGCGAGTTTTCACCAAAGATTATGTCAAAGTCCTTTTTGGCAAACAGATTGCCCTGATCAGTGGCCATGCAGGTTATGATTCGGGCGCAGTTTGCACAGATGCCGATGGCAAAACCACCGTCACCGAAGCGGGTATCAATGCAACCATCGCCAAGTTGGTTGCCGAGCGGTTGCGTCGCGCCGGTGCAACGGTGGTCATTCTGGAAGAATTCGACAAACGACTCGACGGCTTGCGCGCCGATGTTCTACTTAGTATGCATGCGGACAGTTGTATAGACAACAGTGGTTACAAAGCGGCGCGCTATTTTGCCAGCTTGATCGGGGCGCGCGAAGATGAATTGATCAGTTGTATCGACCAATTTTACCCAGCGGCCACGGGCCAATCTTTCAACCCCAATACGATCACACATAACATGACAGACTACCACGCCTTTAGGGAAATCGCCGTTCAGACCCCCGGCGCGATTCTCGAAACCGGCTTTCTGGGCGGGGACCAAGACTTATTAATTAATCGCCCAGAGGTGGTGGCCAAAGGGATTACCGACAGTCTCACCTGTTTTTTTGAACAAGAGCAACCAAGAAAGGCAGACAACCCATGACGCTTGAAATAACTTATCAAGACTGGCGGGTAGATGACCCTACACACATTGATGCCATCACCACGGTGTGGAATGAGGCTTGCGGGCCAGAATTGGCGATCTCCAATCGGTTTGTCAGCTTTAACACGAAGTTGGTCCGCGGTGGCGCTCAGGTTGGACAAATTGCCTATCAAGGGGCACAGCCGATTGGTTTTGTGCTGGCTAGTACACTGAGCCATGAGCCGCTTGTCGCAGCCGACAATGTGGGCTGGATCGATGCGCTGGCCGTTGCACCGGCAGTCCAGCGCCAAGGCATCGGTTCAACATTGCTCACTTGGGCAGAAGACTGGCTGGCACAGCAAGGACGGCATAAAATTACTTTCGGCGCCAGCCAACGGCCTTTTGCCCCTGGACTCCCCGTGGAATTAAACATGCTACCTTTTTTCAGCCGACACGGTTATGTCAGCGACCGGACATCTTGGGACACTGCTGCCAATCTGGCCACCTATCAAACACCAGAAACGTTATCCAAAGGTTATCCAGACATCAAAGGAGTAGTCCGGCCAGCGCAAAAAGGGGAGGAACAGGCTCTTTTAGAATTTTTCCAACGCGAGTTCCCTGGTCGTTGGCGCTTTGAATTCGAAAACTTTATTAGCGAGCCAGCCTATCGCTTTTCTGATTTTATGATACTGTGGACGGAACGCGGGATCGACGGTTTTTGCCGGCTCACTTTTGAAGATTCAAGCCGGCCACTAGAACGTTTTTTCCCCTATCAATTACCTCGGCCTTGGGGGCAACTAGGCCCGATTGGGGTGAGCGCCGCGCAACGTGGGCATGGCTATGGGCTGGCAATTCTAGATGCCGGTCTGCGCCGTCTACACAACAATGGCGTCAACGGATGTATTATTGATTGGACTGGGATTGTTGATTTTTATGCCAAATTCGGCTTTCAGCCTTACCGAGAATATCATATGCTAGGGAAAACTCTATAGGTTAGGTTTCTCGTCGCTATCGCAACAAAAAGGCCAGCACGCATGCGTACTGGCCTTTTTGTTGGTACTGCCTCAATCCTGAATATAATCCAACAGGATCTTAGTCGATTTCAACATCCAAATCTTCCGGTTCCTCGCTCAATGATTCGAAGTCGTCGAATTCGAAGTCTTCTTCGTCCTCTTCTTCCTCATCCTCTTCGATCACAACCGGTTCATCGGTCATCGTCTCTAGACCTAATTCAGCCACACCCGACAGAATATCGTTGGGCTCCAGGTCGGTATAATCCATATCGGCCAATTCCAGATCGACATCGTCGGCTTCGATCTCGAAGTCTTCGTGATCATGCAGATTCACTTCGAAGACTTCTGGCGCCCAAATGCGACGCGTGCTAAAGCCGGTGCCAACTGGGATCAGTTTACCAATGATCACGTTCTCTTTCAGGCCACGCAGATCATCTTTCTGCCCGCGAATGGCGGCTTCAGTCAGGACACGGGTAGTTTCTTGGAAGCTAGCGGCAGCCAAGAAGCTTTCGGTGTTCAGCGCTGCCTTGGTCAAGCCAAGGACAATCGGTTCACCACGGGCTGGTTTACCACCTTGCTCCACCACCGCATCGTTCATATCTTCGAAGCGGAACCGGTCAATTAGTTCACCTGGCAGCAGATCGGTGTCACCAGATGCACGCACCATAATGCGCCGCAACAGTTGGCGCAAAATGACTTCGATGTGCTTGTCATGAATACCGACACCTTGACTGCGATAGACTTTTTGCACTTCACCAAGCAGATATAGCTGGCAAGCCTCACGGCCCTGAATGCGCAAAATCTCCTTCGGGTTCTTCGCACCCTCGGTCAGCTGATCGCCAGCCGAGACTTTGTCACCCTTGTCGACGCGCATACGTGCATTGGCTGGAATCGACACTTCAAAGGGAATGGTCTCTTCACGACGAACCACAACGCTAACCGTGCCATCGTCTTTGAGTTCGGCAAAGATTTCGCCATCCATCCCAGCCGCAATTGTCTGTTCCTGACTGTTGCCACCGGTGCGGCGGGCCACGATCGTGTCTTCCTGTACACGATCACCGTCGGTCACCAATATTTCGTAACCGGCAGGAATGGTCAACGTGCGCTTCTTCAAGTCAGTGCGGCTCACCTTGAGCATACGCACTTCGCCTTCCCAATAGATATCGACAGTGCCATCAATTTCGCTGATGACCGCCTCACCCTTGGGGTTGCGGGCCTCAAACAACTCCTCAATACGGGGAAGACCTTGGGTAATATCATCGCTACCAGCCACACCACCGGTATGGAAGGTGCGCAAGGTCAACTGTGTACCTGGTTCACCAATCGATTGGGCAGCGATAATGCCGACGGCTTCACCAAGTTTTGTCATGCCGCCACGCGCCAAGTCTTCGCCATAACATTTTTGGCAAATCCCAAAACGTGCCTCGCAGGTCAAAGGATTGCGCACGAAGGCACGGGTCACCTTATGACGGGCCACAGTAGCCAGAGCCGACTCATCTAATACAGTATCACGCGGCAACAGCAATTCACCCGTGAGCGGATCAGAAATATCACCGGATACAAAACGGCCAGCGATACGTTCAGCAAAGGTTTCACCCATGCCTTCGGCTTCTTTGGCGTCGATCCAGATGCCGGTGGTCGTCCCACAATCGATCTCAGTGACGATCACATCCTGCGCTACATCGACCAGACGACGGGTTAAGTAACCAGCGTCGGCTGTCCGCAAGGCGGTGTCGGCCAGACCTTTACGCGCGCCGTGCGTGCTCAAGAAGTATTCCAGTGCGCTCAATCCTTCGCGGAAGTTGGAGCGAATGGGCAAATCGATGATCCGTCCGTTTGGATCAGCCATCAAGCCACGCATACCGGCCAACTGGCGAATCGGGTTAATACCACCCTTGGTTGCACCAGAGCGGGCCATAGCGCCTAGCCCTTCGACTGGGCTGAGCAATTTCTGCACCGCAACCGTTACTTCTTCCGTGGCACGGGTCCACAACGATACAGTCTTGTTGTAGAGCTCTTCCGACGTAATCAAACCACGACGATATTGTTGCTCAGCTCGCTCAACTTCGCCGTTGGTGCGTTCCAGGATCGCACCTTTTTCTTCGGGCACGCGAATATCGCTAACAGCAATAGTAATACCCGAGCGGGTCGCAAACTTGAAACCAATATCTTTAATATTGTCCACGACCTCGGCCGTGACCTGGCGCCCCAAATGCTTGTAACAGCGCGCCACGATGCCATCGACACCCTTACGGTCGAGCAGTTCGTTGATAAACCAAAGGCCAGCCGGCAGGGCCCGATTAAAGATCACGCGACCAACCGTGGTTTGGAATAAGCGCTCTTTCGGCCAGGATGCACCGAGCAAACCCAGTTTACGTAGGGCTTCGCGCGTGTCGTTCATGGCTGCGGCCCCAAAGCTGGCAATATCCTTGATCATCTTGGCTTCACCCTGGGCATAGATGTCCATGAGTTGACCAACCGTCGTGATGCCATGACTTTGCAGCGAGCCTAAAATCCGTTCATGGAGTTCTAAGTCCGTGATCGGCATCTTATCGAATTCTGTTGTAAAGAGCACCTTGATCGGCTGGCGCAAGCCGATAATACCCATATCGTAGGCATATTCGGCTTGGTCCATGTTGCTGAACGTGGGCAGGCGCTCGGGATCCTGGGCGGGCTCTTCTACCGTCAAATAATAGACACCCAAGACCATGTCTTTAGACGGACCGACGATAGGGTCGCCACTGCTCGGCTTGAGCAAGTTTTGGGTCGCCAACATCAATTCGCGGGCTTCTTTAACTGCCGGATTGCTCAATGGCACGTGCACAGCCATTTGATCACCGTCAAAGTCAGCATTAAAAGCACCGCAGGTCAACGGGTGCAACTGGATCGCACTGCCTTCGATCAACACCACTTCAAAGGCCTGAATACCCAGGCGATGGAGTGTTGGCGCACGATTGAGCAGCACAGGGCGCTCTTTGCAGATCTCTTCCAACACATCCCAGACTTCTGGGCTAGAGCGATCAACCATCCGTTTGGCACTCTTGATGTTATGCGCATAGTTGAATTCAACCAAGCGTCGCATCACAAATGGTTTAAAGAGCTCCAACGCCATGCGCTTGGGTAGACCGCACTGGTGCAACTTGAGTGTCGGGCCAATCACAATGACAGAACGACCAGAGTAGTCTACGCGCTTGCCCAGCAAGTTGCGGCGGAAACGGCCCTGCTTACCCTTGAGCATATCGCTCAGGCTCTTCAGCTTACGCTTGCCGCTGCGGCTGACAGCGCGACCACGACGCCCATTGTCCACCAGGCTATCGACCGCTTCTTGCAACATACGCTTTTCGTTGCGTACGATCACATCGGGGGCGCCTAATTCCATCAAGCGATGCAGACGATTGTTGCGGTTGATCACACGACGATAGAGATCGTTTAGATCGCTTGTGGCAAAACGACCACCATCTAACTGCACCATCGGGCGCAGATCGGGCGGGATCACAGGCAAGGCAGTCATCACCATCCATTCAGGACGGTTGCCGCTCTTGCGAAAATTCTCGACCACCCGTAAGCGCTTGGCTGCCTTTTTGCGGCGCTGTTTGCTGCGCGTTGTGCGGATCTCTTTGCGCAATTCCTTGGCCATGCGCTCCAGATCAGCCTTCGCCACAATGTCGCGAATGGCTTCTGCGCCCATGCCCGCGGTAAAGACGTTGCCCCACCGATCCGCCAATTCACGATAGCGGGTCTCGGTGAGCAGTTGCTTTTCTTCCAACTGTTTCAGGTCTTCAAGATCGCGCTCCATCTGAACGGTCAGGCGTTCTTTCTTGTCGTCTACATCACTGCGCAATTCGTCCAGTTGAGCACCCAGATCGTTGCGAATGTGATCACGCTTCGCCGAAATCAGCAGCCGAATATCCGCTTTTTCGCCGTCGGACTCCTGTTGCAGAGCGTTTAGTTTATCCTGCACTAGGTCATTAATAAAGATGTCATGTTCAGCCGAGATCGCTTCACCCACCTGAATGACAGCCTGATCTGACCAGCTGAAAACTTTATTTTCGCTCGCTTTTTGGCCAACGCGATTTTTGATCCAGTTCTGCAAGGTCTGCGCTTCGGCAATCGCTTGCGAAGAAGATTCATTAATCCGCTCATTTAAGTGCGTGATCTCGCTCTCTTCTTCCCGATCAAGTTCGCTCAGGCTAGCCTCGAGCCGGGCTTCCATCTCTTCGATCTTGCCCTGATTTTCGCCATCAATGCGGCTGATGCGCATAGCAAGTTCACGTTCGTGGCGTTGAATGGCACGGCTGCGTGCGTCTTCGTTCACGTTCGTAATGATGTATTGGGCAAAATAGAGCACACGCTCTAAATGGCGCGGGCTAATATTGAGCAACAAACCTAAGCGGCTCGGCACACCTTTCACATACCAGATATGACTGACGGGCGAGGCCAGTTCAATGTGGCCCATGCGTTCGCGGCGGACCCGGCTAGGGGCTACTTCGACACCGCATTTATCGCAGACAATCCCTTTATAACGCACACGCTTGTACTTGCCGCAGGCGCATTCCCAATCACGCATAGGGCCAAAGATGCGTTCGCAGAAGAGACCATCACGCTCAGGGCGCAAAGTTCGATAGTTGATCGTCTCTGGCTTGGTAACTTCGCCATAACTCCATTCCCGAATTTGTTCGGGAGAAGCTAACGAGATACGAATGGCATCAAAATCTTTTACTTCCATGTTGACGCTCCTATATAAAAGGGATACGGGATACAGGATTAGGGATTCAAGGACAGGTAAAACTGCTACCTAATCCTGTATCCCATATCCCTACTTTTTATTCAAGATTACCGCGACTCATCGGCCCAGGCACATTCAGGCTGAAGCCAAGTTTGGGCAGGCGTTCTTCCACATCATCCTTGCCAAACTGGATTACCTCATTTTTATCGTTGATAACCTCAACAGATAGCGCCAGACTTTGCAGCTCTTTCACCAACACGCGGAAGCTTTCCGGTACGCCAGGGCTTTGAATCTCTTCGCCCTTGACAATGGCTTCATATGTCTTGACGCGCCCAGTGACATCGTCCGATTTCACGGTTAACATCTCTTGCAAGATGTGTGCCGCGCCATAGGCTTCCAATGCCCACACTTCCATTTCACCAAAGCGCTGACCACCAAATTGCGCCTTACCACCCAACGGTTGCTGGGTGACCAAGCTGTAGGGGCCGGTGCTCCGGGCATGGACCTTATCTTCGACCAAGTGATGTAGCTTTAACATCTGGACAATCCCGATGGTAACAGCCGAATTGTAGGCTTCACCGGTTTTGCCATCATATAGCTTCTGTTTCCCAGTCGTCGGCAGCGGCCAGCCAATCTCTTCGCTCATCGCCGAAGCGGCTTCTTCTAGCGCAGCCAGGCTCAGATGATCAGATTCACCACCATGATAGATCATCCATTGGCGTAAAGCGATCTCACGGACCAGTACATTGGATTCACGCGTGGTGCGCGTCCCACCATAACTGTCTGGCAATACGGCATTCGGTTCGAAGCCAAGTTCGCGCACCCATTC
>JAPLGZ010000832.1 GCA_026389895.1 Chloroflexota bacterium
GAGAAATGAAAACAACCATTAGTGAGCATTTTGAGAGCTTAGTTGACCCGAGAGTGGAGCGGACAAAATTGCATCCGCTGATCAACATTCTGAGCATTGCGTTGTGTGGGGTGCTCAGCGGTGCGGACGATTGGGTGGCAATTGAAGCGTATGGCCAGACCAAACGAGCTTTTTTGGGCACGTTTCTGGATTTGACGAACGGGATTCCGTCACATGACACCTTTGCGCGGGTCTTCGCCTTACTCGATCCCGAGCAATTCCAGCACTGTTTCCTGAAGTGGATCCAATGTATCGAAAGCTTGAGCGCTGGCGAGGTGGTGGCGATTGATGGCAAACGCCTGTGCGGTAGCCAGGCCGCCGGGCGTGGCAAGGGAGCGATCAACATGGTCAGTGCTTGGGCGACCGAGAATCGCCTGGTGCTTGGTCAACGCAAAGTCGACGACAAATCCAATGAAATCACGGCCATTCCGACGTTATTAGCGATGTTGAACATCAAAGATTGTATCATCACGATTGATGCGATGGGTTGTCAACGCCAGATCGCACAAAGCATTGTTGAACAAGAAGCAGATTACGTTTTGGCCCTCAAAGGCAATCAGCCTGAATTGCAGCAAGCGGTCAGCGATTACTTCCTCGCCTTACTTGACCCGAAACAACCATTGCCTCCCTGTGCGTATCTACGCACGGTAGATGCTGACCATGGACGGATTGAAATTCGCCAACACTGGGTCACCGATGCGATTGCTTGGTTGCCTGCCGTGACCGGCAAACCGCTCTGGCCCGGTCTGCGCTCCATCGGTATGATTCAGGCCCAACGGCGCATCGGTCAGCAAGTTACCACCTTTGTCCGTTACTATCTCGCTTCGCTACCCGCCGATGCCGCAAAGTTTGCGCATGCCGCTCGTGCCCACTGGCAGATTGAGAATCAGTTGCACTGGTCACTCGATGTCACTTTTCACGAGGATGCCAATCGCACCCGCACCGATTATGCACCCCAGAATCTGGCTGTCTTGCGTCATATCGCCCTCAATTTGTTGCAACAGGAACGTTCTACCAAGCAGAGTCTGAAAGTCAAACGCCTTAGAGCCGCTTGGGATGATCATTATCTACTCAAACTCCTTACTATTTAGATGCGTTTACCCTGTTCCAATAGCAGCCTAGCGGCTGGGGGTAAACTTCTAAATCTCTTGGGATCAAAGCATTTACAAGGTGTTAACAACAATTGATCTGTTGGCAACTTACTCTTGATAAATGGGGTATAAACTTATACGATCTCATCAGGTCTATGCTCGATTATGCCGGTGTTTTAGGTGCGCAACGCCATAGAGCCAACGATTGGTTCGTTGTGTAGCGCATAATTTCACTATATTTCGTTTCTGACAATCCAGTTTTAGGAGGAGGAGTCGAATATGCAGTATCCCCAAAGAGTTTCGCGTCGTGGATTTTTACGTTTTGCTGGGATGACCGGTGGGGTCACCCTGTTGGCGGCTTGTGTGCCAGCTGGCATGCAAACACCCGCTCAAGCCCCCGCCTCAGCCGCCGCCCCCAAGCTCAATTTGTCTGATCCCAAAGAAGTCGGCAAAGCGCTGGAAGCCGAAGGCGCCGAAGTTAGCATTAGCAGTTGGGGCTGGTCGGGTCTGGCGGAAACCCATTTTATCCCCAAGTTTGCCGAGCACACCAAAAAGCTCTACGGCGTGGCTGTCAAGTTGAACTGGGTAAGTGGTGTCTTCGACAAGGCGCTGGCCGAGTTGCCAGTGGCTGGCAAAACGATCAAGGATATTGGCTTGGATGTGGTGGACAAGGAAGAAGAGTCGTTTGATGCCGCCATGGCCTTAAATTGGTATGAGCCAATGGACATGGACGTATACAAACCATTGTTGACCAACTTGACCGATGTCGAGGAGCCCTATATCTTCAAAGGCACCGAAGAAAATGGCGGCGTGGTCTATGGCGCCGTCTATCAAGGCTACGAGTGGTTGCAGGCCGTCCTGCGCAAAGATAAGCTCGATGTCAGTAAATTCAAAGACTGGACGGATCTGGCAGACCCAGATTTGCGCGGCAAGATGGTCGACTATCCATTTAACGATCAGCGAGGCCATTATGTGTTTGGCGGCTTTGTCAATGAATTGGTCAACAAGGGGATTGTGCCAGGGCCGCTCTGGTCACAACCGGCCTGGGAGGGCGCGCTCAAGTGGTGGAAAGACAACAGTATGGAGCAACAAATCCACAAATGGGGCGACATTGGCAATGACCCGACGATCCGCCTGATGCTCCAGAGCGGCGAAGTCTTGGCCGGCTGCACGTGGGGCGTCTATACCCGCGAACTGCTCGGCACTGATTGGAACCAGCGCGATGATGTGCTGGCGCCGTTCTATCCCAAATCGGGCATTTTGGTCGACCGCGAGACGATGAGCGCGGTGCGCGGCGCGGCCCATCCGGTGGCGGCCCGCATCTTGATCAACTGGATGCTCAGCACCGAAGTCAACACGGCGGGTTGGTATAAAGAGTCACCCGACGCCAAAGAGGCTGTCAACCACTGGAATGTGACCGAAGCGCAATTTCTGGTGGCCTATTGTGGTGGCGTACGTGCCGAAACCCGCAAATTGATCCCAGATTGGGCCAAGGCTTACCACCCGGCCGATCCCGCCAGCCTCAGCCTCAAGGTTGACTGGCCGTGGCATAACAAGAATGCCGAATGGATCTCCAAGAGCTACGAGAAGATCGTGCTGGGTAAATAATCAGCTGAATCACGTGACAAGTGATGAGTTAGACAGGCCACAGTTGTTCACTCATCACTTGTCACTCATCACTCATCACTCAAATGAATATATCCACCCCACCGCCGCGCACCTGGCTGGCGCGCAATGCGAGCACGCTGTTGTTGCTCGCGCCATTGCTCATCTTCATGCTCGGCGTCTTTGCGATGCCGATGGTCTTTCAGTTCGCTTTCGCCTTTTTTGACCGCGTCTTTTATAAAAACGTGATCTGGATTCCCAAGCCGGCTTTCTACTTGGGGAACTTTGCCGAAGCATTTACAAACCCAACCTACCTATACAGCATTGCGTGGACCGTTGGTATTGCCGCGGTCACCACATCGATCAATATTCTGTTGGCGTTGCCCGTGGCCTATTTTCTGGCGCGCACAAAAGTCTGGGGGCGTAGCCTGATCGAAGTCTCCTTCTTGCTGCCGATCTTTGGCGAAATCTTCACGATTTATGCGCTGGCCTATGCCTTGACGCCACAGGGCCCGTTAAACTGGCTGCTCCTCAAACTTCACCTGATCAGCACCCCGATCGCCTTGGTTGGCTCGTCGTGGGCGGTGATTATCTGGATGTCGCTGCCCACACTTTCCGTGCTGCTGATCCGTAGCGCCTTTAGCGGGGTCGATGTACTCTATGAAGAAGCGGCGCAGACGATGGGCGCCAGTGCGCTGCAAACTTTTTTCAAAGTCACGGTGCCACTGGCCAAGAACGGGATTGCGGGTGCGTTCCTGCTCTCCTTTTCGGGTGGCGTGGGTGCGTACACCATCCCCTTGATCCTGGTTGGGCCTTATAATGACTGGTTGACCAACAAGATTCAGCGCGAAGTTGATCCTTATTTCAATTTCCCGATGGCGTCGGCGCTTGGCGTCATCCTGACCGTTATCTGTGGGATTCTCTTTTACTTCTATCTACGCACACAAGAGCCAGGCGGTGAACGATGAAAATCTCGCGTCCAGTTGCCGTACTGTTGAATGCCTATGCGCTGTTTTTGGCGCTGTTGCTGACGTGGCCGGTCTTACAGATCGTGCTCACCTCGTTCACCTCTGACATCGTCTTCCCGCCGCAACATTGGTCACTGAATGCGTTTAACGAAGTGCTCTGGCCAGGGCTGTTCAGATCCTTGCTCTTCAGCCTGAAAATGGGTGCGGCAGTGACAATCTTGCTGCTGATCATCTGCTTGCCTACCGCCTATGCCATGGAACGTCGACGCTTCGCGGGCAAGGCGCTGCTCTCCGTCCTGATCTTTGTCCCGATCATCTTTCCGGTGGTGACCTATTCATCGGCGATTCGCGTCTATGTCTTTATGTTTTTTCCGGCTCTACGCGGAAACTTCTGGCTGATCGTCCTGGTTACAGCAATGTGGCCAATCCCGTTGGTGGTGCGTTCGATCCAAGGGTCGCTGGCCAATGTGGATGTGGTCTATGAGGAAGCGGCGGTGATTATGGGCGCTTCGCCGTTGCACACTTTTTTCAAAATCACGATCCCGCTGATCGCCCCCGGTCTGATCACCGCCGCCATGATCGGCTTCACTTCGGCTACGACAACCTTTGTGGTGCCCTTTATTCTGGGTTCCAATCAGCCGACGGTCTCTTTGTACATCTTCGGCGATGTCGGTCGTCTCGGTTTTGTCCCCTGGATCGCGGTGGAAGTGTTGGTCATGGAGTTGGTCGTGTTAGGCGCCGTGCAAGTTCTCTATTTTGTCTTTCGTAAGCAGTTTAGAGGGATATTTGTTTAGTTCCAAGCTGATAACAACAACGAATTCAGGAAGAAACGAATTAGCTACAAGCAAAATTCGTTTCTTCCTGAATTCGTTGTCAATTTTGAGGGATAACGATGGCTAATATACGCACCGAAAACTTGGTCAAACGCTTTGGCGACTTTGCCGCCGTGGATCATGTGAATGTCGATATCCGTGAAGGCTCGTTCACAGCGATCCTCGGGCCATCGGGCTGTGGTAAGACCACCTTGTTGCGCTGTATCGCGGGCTTGATTGAACCAGACGCCGGCCAGATCTTGATTGGTGGCAAAGATGTGACGCGGGTGCCGCCCTTCAAACGCAATTTGGGCTTTGTCTTCCAACGTCCGGCCATGTTTCCACACATGACGGTCTATGAAAATGTGGCCTGGGCGCTAGAGCTGCGCAAGTGGCCGAAGCCTAAGGTCAAAGATCGCGTGATGGAAATGTTACGTCTGGTGCGCCTAGACGGCCTGGAGCACCGTGCCTATCGCCAGCTTTCTGGCGGGCAAGCCCAACGTGTGGTGATCGCCCGCGCCCTGGCCCCGCAACCCGATGTGCTCTTTCTGGATGAACCGCTCAGTCAGTTGGACGCCAAACTGCGCGACGAGTTAAAGTTGGAGATCGCCGAAATTCACCGCAAGACCGGCTGCACCACGCTCATGGTCACGCACGACCAAGCCGAGGCGCTCACGATTGCTGACAATGTGCTCCTGATGCACCAGGGCAAGATTGTCCAGGAGGGTAGCCCAGTCGAACTTTACCGCTACCCCAATACCCTCTTCAGCGCTGATTTTATCGGCACCAACAACTTCCTGCAAGGGACGATCACCGGCATCAACCGCAATACAACGGTGCGGCTAGACGGCACAGCAACGACCTTATCGGCCGAACAAGTGCTGCCGGGCGTCCCCATCGGTGCGCCGGTTTGGGTCTGTGCGCGAGCCGACGATATTGACATTATCGACGCCGATCAACAGGCCAAGTCTACCAACGTGGTCGAGGCGACCGTAGAGCAGGCCCTGCTCACCGGCGGCACAGTGATCGTGCAGGCGCGAGTAGGCAAGACGGAGTTGCGGATTCATGCGGGGGGTAGTAAGCGGTTTCAGTTGTTAGGCCAGGAGGGAAAGTCGATCTTTTGTTCGTTGGGCAATATTAGTTTGATTGCGCGCGGTGCGGGTGAGGGATTGCATCCATAACTCAGCGCGATAAAATCCTACAGACCAAGTCTGTGTCGTGGGGAAGTGTAATGCCAATATTCTCGCTCTGGCGTGTCGATAAAATACTGCAAATTGTCACTGATATTGAACCGCGATTGGCAAGTTGGAACAAGAAAACAGATCCAGCACAGATACGTCTCCAAACATACCTCGATAATCTCATGGCAAGAATCTCGCCTTTGCCACAAAGTGAGCGCAGGTTATTTTTGCACCTAGACGTAGATGTCCAACAACCCGTGCGCTTGCTACGTCACTATGATCTCGAAAATTATTTGACCCCACTATTTGGTTCCACTGTGCTCGATCCTTCACGCTTTGCCTTTGTCAGTGCAAAAAAGTACGTCGGCGGTGGTTCACGCCTGCTTCTCGGCGTAGCCTCTTCAGCGACAGACATAAACACAGTTAAGGGGTGGGAGCACTTTTCCTTTACAGCGCAGGGCAGCGTTCAAACGAAACAGTGGAAAGAAAACCTACGGACAGCTATTGCAGCCACCCACCCCAAACGGCCAAACGAAGGAGCTGTCGAGATACAGATTTCGTTGCGCTGTTCACCACAGCGCAACTGGGTTACATTGTGGAAGCCAATAGGAGACTGTATGGGGCCTATTCTTGGCGAAGTAAATCCACAAAAACCGTTCACTCCTAATGATGATCGGATTGTGTCATTGGGATTGCATCTTAATGTCGATGCAACGATTGGCCACAAGGTAGATATTGGAATGTGGTGGCGATCAGCAAAACCTGACCAAGTTAGAGCTTAGCATCGCATCTAGACATTGATGAGAGCAAATCAGCCTCACGCCCGTCAACTCTTCTAATCGCTCAGACAGCGGAAAAGAACCGTACGCGCCTGGTTCAAATCGCTTGAGCCAGGCCAACGGAAGCTGCTTGGAGAAGATATCAAAACTGTTCAGTTTGGCTGGCCGCTTGGTATGCCACTCGTGGGAAAACTAGAGTCAGATTTGTGGGAAGTTCGCTCTTTTCTACCACAAGGCATTGCCCGTATATTGTTCACCGTTTTAGGTAGCTATATGGTGCTCTTGCATGGCTTCATCAAGAAGTCGCAACGAACACTCAACATGAATTAGACGCAGCTAGAAGAGGACTGCATTACGCGCAACAGGAAGATCAGGATAACGAATAGACATATTGGTAGCGATTACGTCTGTCGCTCGCTTGACCCATGTAACGCATAGAACAAGCCTTACGTGCTATCCTATTGACCCGTTACGGCGCTGGCGTTGCGAAAAATATGGCGTAGTTTCTGCACCACACCTTCTGGCAAAGGCGGGCGGCAGAGCGAGGCGATATTGGCCTGCAAGTGCGCCAAATCGCCTGTGCCCGACAGCACGACATGCACCCCTGGCTCGTAGCGACAGAAGCGATAGGCGGCATCGACAATGCTGCTGGCATCTGATTCTTCCAGCACAAAACCTAGCGGGTTCGCTAGATCAATCTCGGCGGGGTCAAGCTGGCCTACGCTGATCAACTCCTGCACCGCGGCCACTAGCTTCTCTGGCTGACTCAACGCCCGCCGAACGGCAAACATAATCTGCACAGCAACATTCTGCGCCATCGTCTGGGGGAAAATTTGTTGGCGGGCGGTCTGATTGAGGATATTGAAACCAATCATCGCGACATCCCAGAGATCGTCGGGCAGCGAATCAAGCAACATTTGGTGGGCTTTGTCCTCACCGAACATCTCGGAGACACCGATAAAACGAATCTTGCCCTCCGTGCGCAGTTGAGCGAAAACTGGCAGAATCTCATCGCGCAACATGGGATAATCCGCTGCGGCAACGCCGTGCAAGTTGTAGATATCGATGTAGTCGGTCTGGAGCTGTTGCAGACTGGTTTCCACACCCGAACGCACCAGAGCGGGGCTAATCTCTTTGCGATAGCTCTTTTTGGTGGAGATGACAAGCTGATCCCGCTTCATCCCAGCCAGCGCCTTGCCGACCAATGCTTCTGTATGATAGGCTTCGGCGGTGTCAATAAAGTTAACACCGGCCTCCACGGCATGGCGGATAATGGCAATCGAATCGGCTTCGCTCTTGGCCGTGCTCTGGCCAAGCCGGCTGGGGCCGCCACAGCCAAGCCCATGACACTCACTCGCAAGCCGGTGCGTCCAAAGGTGACATAATCCATGAAGAAGTTCTCCTCTATCTATACGTTTATCGGTCTAGTGGGAAGTGTGGTGCGCGTCTCATAATGGTGCAAATGGCTTCATGCCAGCCAGACTTTCGCGTGCCGCGGCTAGCCCTGCCTCGACTCCTCCAGCCGGCTCAGGCGGCGTTTCGATAAAGAGATAGCCGTCGTAGCCACATTGCTTGAGCACAGGCAAGACCTCACCCCAGGGTAGTTGGCCCTGGCCGCAATTCACGGTTTGGTGGGACTGCCGGTCATAATCCTTGACATGCACACACACAATTTTACCGGCGAGCGCGGTACACCAGTTCTCTGGATAGCCGTTGAGGACGGACATAGCATTGCCGAGGTCTAGATAGCTGCCGACGTTTGGGCGATTCACATCCGCCAAAAACTGAGCCATCTCGCCAGGGCTGTCCAAGAAGTTGCTGCCTACGTTCTCTACACCAATTTGCACGGCAAGTTGTTCCGCTACCTGGGCCGCTTGCTGGATCGAGGCGACGGCGTGGTTCCAGGTTTGCGCAAATGGGGTATGTGCTTCCTGTTGGCCAGCTACGATCAGGATAACACCAGCCCCATAGGCTTTGGCAACCTGCGCCATACCTTCAATGATTTCGATAGCATGCTGGCGCACAGATGCTTCCTTCGACCCAAGGTTATAACGCCAAAAAAGCGCGCTAGCAACGCTAGGCACGACCATGCCATACTTGCGCAAGAGCGCCTGGATCTCTGCCCGATGGGCAAGCAGGTTCTCTACACTGTTGGGCCCCTCATCCACCACGAGCTCTACAGCCCGCATGCCCATCTCGGCCAACGCACCCAACACGTGTTCATCTGGGCGCGTTGCTAACTGCCACCCGTAGACTGTCCACAAATTCATGCCGATTTGCATAGTTCTCATTACCTCCACATAGGGGTGAGGATGGCAATATGCCTCCCATCCTCACCCTCGGTTACGCTTGATCAATGCCTACCGAATCGTTGACATTTCTGCAGCAGTTTCGCTTTTTGGAAGCGGCCACAGAGCAGTCGCTATTTTTACAGCAGGTACAACGGATTGGTCCACGCCATGTGGCCAGCCGCATCGCGACATTCGGCGCGCAAATAGCGCTCTTTGCCGGTCAGTTTATATTCAAACTCGGTGATGGTCTGGCCTGGCGCGGCGCGGCGCTGAAGACCCCACTGGGTATGGCCGATAAAATTGATCACGCTCGTAGCCGAGCAACGGAGATAAGCTACACCGTTTTCGATGCGAAAATCTTCGATCACAGGACCGGTGGAGGTATAAAACGCGCCCGTGTTGAGTGCCTGCAAAATGCTCGCTTCATCCAAATGCTCACTTTTCGCACAGACCCAGCCACCGTCAAAGTCATCATTGATGCCGTGCGTGTCATCGGTGGCAAAACCGGCCCACCGCTTACCGCGCGCCAACAGATCATCCCACTGGACAGTGGCCAAACCTTTGCCTAAATCGGTTTGCGACGAGGTATTCCAGATTTCCATGCCAGCGATCCGTTCTAAAGCCATTAACTCGTCCACGACCATGCCCGACCAGTAGGCATGGGGAATGAACACGAGTTTGGCTTGCTCACGCCAGGTGTCAATGGCCATTTGCATAGAGTCGCCGTAGTGCGCCCGCGTCAATTGCCGGATGCCAACAAGCACCATATGGTACTGCTGACCAACCGCATTTTTACTATGCCCCACTTCAACGCCGGGAATCGTAAGGAAGTCAGGGGTGCCAAATTCGCTCATGTCGGTAATGACTTCGTGATCGGTGATCGAAATAAAATCATAACCAGCTTGGCGATGGGCCGCCGCGCTCTCAGCGGGCGACAATTTTCCATCGGAACGGGTGGTGTGCGCATGCAGCGCGCCTTTGTACCAAGCGCCGGGCAGCAAAAACGGGTTGATATTTTCCATAATTCCTCCTGGGTGGGGATGGGTTAATTTGCGTTTGTAGTATAATCATTTCTACAATAAATTACAAGCATTTTTGCCGCGTAGGGTTGCAGCCCAGGGTAGGCGCCCAGGCAACGATTTAACGCTCCCTACTCACCATTGACCCATTACCCAGCAGCCGCAAGGTCAAACGATGCCATTCGCGTTAGGAATTGATCAGGGTACAACCCAGACAACGGCGGTGATTGTTGATGGACAAGGCAGAACTGTGGCGCGCCATTCCATTCAACTGCCGATTCGTTTTCCTCAACCCGGTTGGGTAGAACAAGACCCGTGGGACATCCTCGCCACCGTGCGCCGAGCCGTCGCGCCTTTGCTAGAACACTATCAGATCGATGCGATTGGCTTTGACAACCAGGGCGAGACTTTTTTGCTTTGGGACAGCACCACCGGCCAGCCGCTCACCCCCGCAATTGTTTGGCAAGACCAGCGTGGGCTGGCGGTGTGCGAACAGTTGGCCAGCGTGGTCGATGCGGATTGGTTGCGCCAAAAGACGGGCTTGATGCTGGACAGTTATTTCTCTGCCCCCAAGTTGCGTTTTATCCTCGACCATGATCCTGGCTTGCGCAAGCAGGTGGCAACTGGCGACGTGCGTTTCGGCACGGTTGAAAGTTGGGTGCTCTGGCAACTCAGCCACGGACAACTACATGTCACCGATCCTTCGACGGCGTCTCGCACTTTGCTCTTTGACATCAACCGTCTGGTGTGGGATGAGGCGTTGCTGGCATTGTTCGACATACCGCGCAGCCTGTTGCCCCAGGTTGTGCCTTCCGCCGGCTATGTGGGCGAGCTTGACTTTGGCACAGGGAAACGCTATCCACTCTATGCGCTGTTGGTTGATCAACAGGCAGCCTTGTTTGGCCAAAGTTGTTTTGCGCCCGGCACGATGAAGTGTACTTTCGGCACAGGGACATTCCTCCTGATGAACACCGGTCAGCAGCCGCGATTGTCCAACCACGGCTTGTTGACCACGGTCGCCTGGCAAATGGATGGCTATACCACATATGCCTTAGACGGCGGCGATTTTGCGGCTGGCGCGGCCGTTCAATGGCTGGTGGAAAATGTAGCAATGCTGCGCGATGCCACAGCGAGTGCCGAGATGGCGCAACAGGCGCAGGATGAGACCCTCGTATTTGTGCCAGCCTTGGCCGGTTTGGCCGCGCCCCACTGGCAATCACAAGCCCGCGGCACACTTTTTGGCCTAAGTCGCGCCACCACCCAGGCCGATATTGTGCGCGCCACCTTAAACGGGATCGCCTGCCGAGTAGTGGACATTGCCCAGGCCCTTGAGCAGGATGCGGGTTATGCACTAAAGGAGTTGAAGGTGGACGGCGGCCCTTCGGCCAATCCTTATCTGATGCAATATTTGGCCGACATGCTGGACATTGAGGTCAAAGTGGCTGCGGAACAAGAGGCCACCGCCGTCGGCGTGGCGAACTTGGCCATTCATGCGGTGCGCGGTATCGATCTGAATGAATTAAGTGCACAGTGGCAGGCCCAGGCAGTTTATCGCCCGCAGATGGCGCCCGCCGTGCGCCGCGCGCGCCTGGATCGTTGGCAACGAGCGCTGGCTGGTGTGAAACAATTTTACGGCTAGAGAACAGACCGCCGGCGACTAAAGTCACAGCAACTGCGGCGAAACCCACCTAGGTAATATTCTCTGGGCGCGCTGTGTAACCTACCTAATTCCGGCAAAGGAGCAATGCGCGATGGATGATCAGAACCTATATGATATAGCCGTCATCGGTGCGGGGGTCGTGGGGGCAGCGATTGCGCGCGAACTAGCCAAATATGAGCTACGTTGCGTCTTACTCGAAGCAGGGCATGATGTCGGCGCGGGGACGAGCAAGGCCAGTACGAGCATCTGGCATACCGGATTTGATGCCACGCCTGGTACACTTGAAGCGCGTTTGATGCGGCGCAGCTATGAATTGATGGGGGATTATATCGCCAAGGCGGGCATACCAGTCGAACGCACGGGCGCGATCCTGGTGGCCTGGACGGAAGAGCAGCACCAATCTTTGCCCACTTTATTGGCGCGCGCCCACACCAATGGTGTGACGGATGTGCGCCTGATGAGCGCTGAAGAAATTTATCAGCGTGAGCCTTATCTCAACCAAGGCGCGCTGGGTGGCCTCTATGTGCCGGGCGAGGCGATCTTTTGCACCTTTACCCTGCCGCTTGCCTATGCGACCCAGGCAATTGTCAATGGCGTCACCCTAAAGCTGAATTTCCCCGTGCGTCAGATCCAGCGCGACCTTGATGGCGTCTACACGGTCCAGAGCCCCGAGAGCAGCGTACGTTGTCGCTATATCGTCAATGCCGCGGGACTTTACGGCGACGAAATTGACCGGTTGCTCGGCTACAACCGGTTTACGGTGACACCGCGCCGCGGCGAATTGATTGTCTTTGACAAGTTGGCACGGCGTCTGGTCAACCATATTCTGTTACCGGTGCCAACGAGCATTACCAAGGGGGTGCTTATCAGTCCGACAGTCTTTGGCAATGTTTTGCTCGGTCCTACCGCCGAAGATTTGCCCGACAAAACCGATACGGCCACGACCGCAGCGGGCTTGCACATGCTGCTTGACAAGGGCAAGGCGCTGATCACGCAGTTAGTCGATGAAGAAGTGACCGCCATTTATGCCGGATTGCGGCCCGCGACAGAACACAAAGATTATCAAATTTTTGCCCATCCAGCCGAATGTTATGTCTGCGTAGGGGGGATTCGTTCTACAGGTGTTTCGGCTTCTTTAGGCATTGCCGAATACGTGGTTGCCTTGCTGGCAGCGGCGCAACTGCCGTTAAACCCGAAGCCAGAATTTAAGCCGGTGCAGATGCCCAATATTGGCGAAGCCGCCCAACGGCCCTACCAATCCGCAGCCTTAATTGCCGAAAATCCTGACTATGGGCGCATGATCTGTTTTTGCGAAAGAGTGAGTGTCGGCGAGGTTATCGATGCCGCCCACAGCCCCATCCCAGCCGATACACTCGACGGCTTGCGCCGGCGGACCCGTGTCTTGCAGGGCCGCTGCCAAGGGTTTAATTGCCACGCCGCAGTCGCCACACTGCTAGCGCGCGAGCGTGGGCAGACGATCCAGCAGTTGTTAAGTTTATGAAGAGCTAGGCCTTTGCGAAAGCATATCTACCTATGACCACTAATCACTGTACAGTTCTCATCATTGGTGGCGGCCCGGCCGGTCTGGCCGCCGCGCTAGAATTGAAGCATTTGGGCATTGATAATATAAAAATCGTGGAACGCGAAGCCGAAATTGGCGGCGTGCCGCGTTTCTGTCACCATACAGGCTTCGGCTTGCGAGATCTGCGGCGCGTCTACAGCGGCCCAGCCTATGCGCGGGAATATCAGGCAAAAATTGCCAAGGCCAAGATCGAAGTTTTAACCTCTACCACCGTGACCGGCTGGACCGGCCCCCGCCAAGTCCAGATGACCAGTCCAACTGGTATCCGTGAGATGGCGGCGCAGGCTATTTTACTGGCAACAGGCTGTCGTGAACGCCCCGCCGCGGCGCGCCTTGTGCCCGGCAATCGACCAGCGGGCATCTTTACCACCGGTTCGCTACAACGTTTTATCTACGGAGCAGAGCAATCCATTGGTCACCGGGCCATCGTGGTAGGTGCGGAACTGGTCAGTCTGTCGGCCGTCTTGACGTTGCATCACGCTCAGATTCCGGTGGCGCAGATGATCACCGAGCACCCGGCGCATCAGATCGATTGGCCTTTTATCCCTGCGCTTTGGTATGCGACTCGCCGGTTGGGGTCTAAAGTGACAACGCAAACAGAGGTCAGCCGTATTCTTGGTCATAAACGTGTGGAAGCCATTGAATTGACGAGTCTAAAAACAGGCGAGGTTGAAACTGTGGCCTGTGACACCATTGTTTTTACCGGCAAGTGGATCGCCGAGCATGAATTGGCCCGCCTGGGCGATTTACAGATGGACAAAGCAACCAGCGGACCCCAAGTTGATGGAGCGTTACATACGTCCACCCCTGGCGTCTTCGCGGCGGGCAATCTGTTGCGGGGGGCGGAGACGGCTGATCACGCTGCGCTTGAAGGGCGTCACGCCGCGCACAGCATTGCCCATTTCTTGGTCAATGCGTTCTGGCCGCAAAGTGGCGTCGCCTTTTGCGTTGAAGCCCCGTTGGCCTGGGTGGCGCCTAATCGGGTTTTTACCTCACTTGCGACGCCGCCAATGGGTAAATTTCTGTTTCAGGTGCAGCAATTTTGCAGCCGGAGTCAACTGCACGTCTACCAGGGTGATCGCCTGCTGCACAGTCAAACTTTTGCGCGCCTGATCCCCAACTGTTCCTATAGACTGGATAGCCAGTGGTTGGCCGGCGTTGATGGGCAGGGCGCGCCACTACGCATGACAGTAGATTCTAGGTCAGCGTAGCAGCGCGCTATCCATTCGGTTAAAAATTCATTCGCCTACACGGGCACCACGCCAATATCTTCCCCGCGGCGCATGGCTAGCGCCGATTGTAGCATATCTTCGTAGGTATATTTTGGCTGATAGCCCAAAATGCTGCGGGCCTTGGCGTTCGAGACGTTAAACCACCAGAGGAAGGGCATCTTCACTTCCAGGTAGGGGCGATCCGTATTAGCAGCAATCAACTTGGCGACTGTGACAAAGGGCGTAGCCGCTGGTCCCACCAAATTAAAGGCTTGCCCTACGGCATCCTTGCTTTCCAGCACACGGATAATCCCGTCCACCGTGTCGCGCACATCCGTAAATGGCAAGCCCCAGGAATTACCCTCCTCATCGGTGATCGCGCAGACACCGTTCGGCGTCTTCAACGCTTCAGCCACGGCGGCCTTGGCAGCCTCTACCTTATCGGCCCCAAACCACGGCACACGGCCCGGCAAGGTCCAATCTTGGTTGACGTATGCATCGAGCCAAGCCGGGTAGAAGAGTTCCAGCGGTTCATCACCGGCGATGACCGAACCGAAACGCATAATCTTGATCGGCAAGTTAAATTCACGTTGATAGGTGTAAAACATCTGCTCAGACATCAACTTGGTCAGCGCGTAGATGTCAATGGGTCGCTGTGGATGGTCTTCATACAAGGTAATGCTGCGGTCCGAGAGAAACGGATGATAGGCCTGGTCGGTGCCAGCCATCAGGATACTCTGCACTTTGCGGCTCGAGCGTACGGCGCCTTCTAATACATTGAGCGTGCCCAGTGCATTGATCTCAAACATGCGCTGCACGGTTGAATTGCCCTGTTTCATTTGCGCGGCCAGATGCACAATCGCATCGCAGCCATCACAGGCGCGATAGATCCCTTCGGCATCTTGCATGTCAGCTTCAAAGACCTCAATTCCCAGCTTTTGCACCTTCTCCGTCTTTGGATCGCCAGGGAAGATCACGCCACGGGTTTCATAGCCTTTTTTCATCAACTGCACCGCCAAGTTGGCGCCGACGCGTCCACTGATGCCGGTAATCAGAACCTTCATAACAATTTATTCCTTTCTTGTGGTAGAGGCTAGAGATTGCCTCTGTCTTACCAAACCGTCCAGCCACCATCAACAATCACATCTTGACCGGTCATAAACTTTGCGCCAGGCGAGGCCAGAAAGACCACAGCGGCTTTTAGATCGTCCGTCTCGCCCATACGGCGCATCGGCGTGCCATCGACCAGGGCGGCTTTGACAGCGGGTGTCAACTTGTCGTCATTCTGCTCCGAAGGAAACATACCAGGACTAAGTGAGTTGATGCAGACGCCATACGGGGCGAGTTTCGGGGCCAAATAGTGCGTGACGCCGTGTAAGCCATGTTTGCTGGCAAAATACGAGGGGATATCCCACTCCAGGCCAGGATAGCGCCGTACGTCACCAGCCACACTGCCATAGATTGAAGCAATGTTGATAATCCGGCCCCATTGTCGTTCCATCATGGGCGGGGCAAAAAGCTGGCAGAGGCGGAAAGGCGCGTCTAAATTAAGCGCCGTTACCTCGCGCCATTCGTCAAGCGTCACTTCCGTCCAGGGCTTTGAGAGGCCAAAACCGGCATTGTTGACCAAAATATCCACTTGGCCGGCATCCGCTTTCAGGCGCAACACATCCGCTTCCACCGTCACATCGGCTTGGATGACGGTTACTTCCACCCCAAATTCGCGCGCTTGGCGTGCGCAATCTTCCAGCGGCTCAAGCCGGCGTCCACAGATAATCAAATCTGCCCCCGCTTCGGCCAGCCCCAGCGCCATTTGCAAACCAAGGCCGGTGCCCGCGCCCGTGACCAAGGCGCGTTTACCGGTTAAACTCAATAGTTTTAAATGCTTATCCATCTATTTCTCCCCATCCATCAAAGGCAGCGGCAAATCAATCGTTCATTCCTATACACACACGCTAAAAACAATTACACAGAGCACACAGCGAAAAAGCCTACACAGAGAAACACAGAGAAACACAGAGAAATCACAATCAAGTCGATTGGTTTCCTCTGTGTTTCTCTGTGTTTCCTTTGTGTGCTCTTTGTAACATGGATTAGTTGTGCTTGCTGACCACGAGTTCGCTGGGGACAATCCCAGCCATCAATTGCACTAGATCGGCCTGTGAAATACTCGTCGTAGCCCCGTCAAAGACAACCTGGCCAAGCCGCAATACCACCACCCGATCGGCAACTTCGAAGACGGTTTCGATGTCATGGGTGATCAACAGAACGCCAACCGCACGGGCGGCCAAGGTGCGAATTAGGGCTAGGACATTTTTGGTTTGGGCGACACCCAACGCAGCGGTTGGTTCATCGAGAATCACTAATTTCACATCATCGGTGACGACGCGCGCAATGGCAACGGATTGACGTTGTCCACCCGAGAGCGAGCCAACCGGGCGAAAATAATCTTCCAGCGCGATGTTGAGTTCGAGCAAACGCTGGCGGGCGATCTGTTCGCTGGCCGCATCGTTGCGCAACGAGAGTGGCCCCCAGTGGGTGCGGGTTGGCTCTTTGCCTAGCACCATGTTATGCGCGGCACCCAGGTTGGTACAGAGCGCCAAATCTTGATAAACAGTCTCGATCCCCGCGGCGCGTGCGTCGGAGGGTCCGTTGAGTTGCAATGGCTGGCCATTTAGCTCATTCACGCCCTCATCGGGTTGGACGGCGCCGCTGATCATTTTAATCACCGTGCTCTTGCCTGCGCCGTTATCACCGACCAGGCAGACAACTTCGCCCGCGGCCACCGCGAAACCCACTTTGTAGGCCGCTGTCACCGTTCCGAACGTTTTGGACAGATTGGAACAGCGAAAGACCACCGAACCAGGCGCAGGTCGCCGCCCATTAGAGGCAGTAACGGGCGAAACAGGGCTAGCAACAGCCAATTCACGTTCAGTTTGTAATGCTTTACGCTTATCCGTCTGCGGCTCTAATGTCACCGCGCGCTCGCGCCGGACCGCGGCATATTGATCGGCGGCCAAGGCCAGCAAGAGCACAAGGCCGCGTGCAATCTGTTGATACCAATCTTGTAACCCGGCAAAGATCAACCCTGTGTTGAGCACGGCAATCGTCGCCACGCCGATGAAGATGCCAAAGGGATGGCCAGAGCCACCACTGAAACCGACACCGCCCAGAATCACCGCCGTCAGCACATCCAGTTCAAAACTCACACCAATTGATGGCGTGCCACTGCCTAAACGCGCCGTGGCGAGCGTCGCCACCAGGCCCATCAACAAGCCATTAAAAACGTAGAGGCCCGTCATAAAATTGTTGGTTTTGATCCCAGTCAACCGGGCCGCGGCAATATTCCCACCAATCGCATAGGTGCGCAGCCCGACCACCGTTTTGACCAAGATAAAACCGCTAAGGATAAAGACCACAGCAGCGATCAATACTGGCACAGGCGCGGGCCCGATGCGCGCTCGCCCGATGGCGATAAAACTCTCTGGGAACCCAAAGATCGAGACGCCACCCGAGACGATATAGGCCATGCCGCGGAAAATCGTGCTGGTGCCAATTGTCACAATAATGGGCGAAATTTTCATCCAACGGACAAGTAGACCATTGAGCAAACCAAGCAGCGCGCCGGCGAGCAAGCCGGCCAATACGCTAGCCACTGGATTTTGACTGGTCACCGCCATGCGCGCAACGATCACCGAAATTAAGGCATACTGGCCGCCAATCGACAGATCAACATTCCCCGAAACCAGGAGAAATCCACTGCCAATCGCCGCAATCGCAATCGAAGAGATATTCAGCAGCGTGGCAAAGCCATTGCTAACGGTAAAAAAATTGTCAAACCAGACGCCAAAAAAGGCGATCAGCCCCATGCACAGCAAACCTAAGCCGAGCCGATTGCGCCAATCCCAGGCCAGGCTAGCCGGTCGAACCCGCGCGCGTATCGAACGAAATGACATAACGTCGCCTCTCTTGATTAAATAGGGAGTAAGGATACAGGATACGGGATTAGAATGGACTCTAATCCCGTATCCTGTATCCTTACTCCCTATCCCTTGTCCTTACCTATCAGCCCGGTACGCGAAGATAGTTCTGGCGCGTTGCATAACTAATGCTGCCAAGATTGGTGAAATATTTATCGGCAGACTTCCAGGTCTCTTTGACATCGCCCATGGCTTTTTCAAAATCGGCAATCGTTTCGGCGGAATTCAACTCGATCGCGTTGAACTGCATAAGGAGTGGAATCTCCTTGCCGTCCAACCAGTCAGCCGCATATTGGCCCCAGGCATAGCCCATCATCGGGTAGGCAAAGGCAAAGCTGGCCTTGTAGGCGCCACCTTCCTGGATCTTCTTCAGGGCTTCTTTGTCGCCGTCAATGCCCGAGATATAGATCTTATCTTTGGCCTTGCCAGCCGCCTCAAGCGCTGCCAACGCGCCGAGCACCAGGGTATCACCGCCTAAGATCACGTTGACATCGGGGTGAGCCTGCAACACGGTGTTCATGGTATTAAAACCAGCTTCGTTGGTAATGGCGCCAGCGTTCACATCGCTAACAATTTCGACACCATCACCGGCTGTCTTGACGCCGTCGAGTACACCCTGATGGCGTGCTTTCAGCACTTCGATGGTGTCAATGTTAAAGTAATGAACTTTGGCCTTACCATCCAAATTCTCTTTGATCCATTTTGCAGCCGCAAGCCCTTGGGTATTGCCCACTTTATACTGATCCGCCACAGCCTGCGTTGTACTTGGTGGCGTCACCAGCGACAAGACTGCAATGCCATCATCAATCGCTTTCTGCATCAAGGGCGCTTGTGCGTTGGCATCCAGCGGTTGAATGCAGAGGGCGGCAATACCGCGTTGCATAAAGGTGTTGATCTGTTCAATATTCTTGGCCGAATCGTCATTGGCAATGGCGGTGATAAACTCTAAACCCCGTTCCTCAGCCGCTAGTTGGATCGAGTTGGTAATCGCCAAGAAAAATTCAGCGTTCGACGTATTGGCCCAGGCAATGCGCTTGGGTAAATTAGGCTTCTCACCAACCGTATCACTGGGTTTGAATGGTTCTAATTTCTTTGGATCAGGGCCGGTCTCAGTCGTAGCCGCCCCAGCAGCCGGTGCGGCAGGTGCCGGTGCCACGGGTGCAACACAGGCTGCGAGCAAGTTTGTACCAACTGAGACAGCGCTGAGGGCCATCATCCCTTTCAGGATGGCGCGCCTTGAGAGCATTTTAGAATCTGAATTAAGTAAACGAGACATACTCTACACCTCCTATGGTGACGAACTGGGTGGCGCAAAAAAACTAAACGTATTCAAAAGAACACGGACGAACACAACAGTAAGCGAAGGCGCGGGCATACAGGCCGAATTACCGAGGTAATTCCCACACTTGTTGGAACCTGTTTACCTGTGAGGAGGAAACACCCGCTTTGCCGAAGCTACTTGAATTTTTGAACGAAGCAATAAAAATATGATACACGAGCCAGAACGGTTTGTCAAAGGTACTTTTTGAGAGGGGTGCGTCCCAGATTCAGAGGGAAAGTCTTCCGGGAAGTGGTCACACCTTGCTTCGCTAACCGGCGGGCGCCTGACCACTTCCCGGAAGACGGCTGCACCCTAAATCCGCTGTATGATTATGGCCAGCAAATAAAAACCGGATGCATCTGGTTGCATCCGGTTTTTATCGGTAAGGACAATTTTTGCTTGTGGAAAATGCTTACGCCTGCCAACTCGCCAACTCATCCAGCGGATAGATGGGGCGCGGCACGTGTTGCCAGGCAAATTTTTCTAAATGCGACATGGTCGGGCCGGGGCTATCGACACGGATAATTTCTGAGGTTAGATCCGTATAATATTGAAAATTGCTGGCCGTCTTAAGCACGGCTATTTTGGCCTGGGCTGGTTCAATCCCAAAATGACGGTAGACAATCGGATGATTCCCACCCACGCCTTCGCGCTCGCTGACGACAATCTTGATCGGGCCAACGTCTAAGACCACCGCGCGCCCCATATCAAAGGATTCCACCCCGACAATCGTCACATCAATACGCCCCCCCCCAATGGCGGCGACCTTGGCGGTCACTGTAACGGGTTGGTTAAATTCACTGGCCAGTTTACCCCCCAGCGGCGCCGTGATCATGCTGCCAATGCCAGCGCGAATGGCCAGATCGACCACTTCGGCATCCACCATTGTCATCAGAGTCGGTGAAGATATTTGCTGACGGAGCAGCTCTTTCAGAATACAGGTGCTATCGCCCGATGCCCCCCCAAAGACACTGTCGCCGGTGTCCGAGAGAATGATGAGACCCTGGCCTGCCTTTTCGGCCTTGCGGACCGCTTCTTCCACAGGAATGCTCTCATAAACCCAGAAACGTTCGCGCATATCCCACAACATCTGCGCCAATTCAGCCGCCAACTTTTCTGCCAGTGGTTGATCATTGTTGGTGACCACGACAGTAGCCCAGCCACCTTCGGGCACGTCCAACCAGGGTTGCATCGGAAAAAGCGAAACGGCAAGGACAGCAGGATCTGTCTCCATGGCGCGGGCGCAATCGAACCATTCCTTCATCGGCCCGCGACTGGTGAGGAATTGTTCTTGGTGGGCCAACATCGGGATCTTGCGCCAGGCCATCGTGGGCGTAACATCTTTGCGGACAAGCGAGAAGAGCAGATGCCCAGCCAGTTTGCCGGTGTCAAACGGATCATGCGGCTGCGTGCGATGGCCAACGAGGCCATCGAGCATGTCGATCATCAGTTGGGTGATGTTGGCGTGATGATCAAGCGAGGCAACCATTGGCACGGTCGGGCCAATCACACGGCGGGCGGCGGCCAGTAGGTATCCTTCGACATCTGGCTCATTTTCGGCAGCAGCGGCGCCATGCAGATCAAAAAAGAAACCGTCCAGTGGTAATGCCTGTTGGAGA
Source organism: Chloroflexota bacterium (assembly GCA_026389895.1). GTDB lineage: Bacteria > Chloroflexota > Anaerolineae > Caldilineales > Caldilineaceae > JAPLGZ01. The sequence continues at coordinate 21,159 of JAPLGZ010000832.1, forward strand.
CCGGTTACGATCTTATCCTCAAAAAAAGCCAACGTCTCCGCGGTCAGCATGCCGTTGGCGCTGCCCCAGCCCCGGATAATCGGGAGGGGCACCAATTCTATCGCTTCCGCTTGGACCGCCGCTAAAAAACCGCCAATTGGTCCCGTCTCCCGCATGCGTTGAAGAATTTCGTCCCCTTCATAAAGGCCATATTGGCGAAAAGTGGCCAACGTGGTGCGAACGGGGGTAAAGCTACAAGTCTCTTGCCCAACGCTGGCAATCGCAATACGCATACCAATGCTCCTTGTGGTGTGGCTTTTATGGGCTGGCTTTCGCTCTTTGGATCAACCACCAAATATGGTCGTGATTCACACCTTCGGGCAGCGGCCACCCCTCGACAGTATGCAGATAATCCACGTAGCTCATCATTTTGGCCAATTGCCGGCGCGAACGAATATCGTTGGCCAAAAAATTCTGCATATCGCGGCCATATTTTTCATAGTTGCGCAGCACAACCGCCCCATCATTGTTGCCAATCGCAACCAGGATAAACCAGTCGGTCTTATTCAGCTCAAAAGGCGCAGTTGCCTCGCTGGTAGCAGCCAACTTGGCGCGCATCAAGTTGATGCTGGTGGCGTCGTCAAACAGGTCTACCTTCTTGAGATCATAGCCAAAATGGTCAGCTTCAGCGGGTGTAATTTGGGCAATGCCAATGCTATATTCTTCAAAATCCGCGTTCCAATGATCCTGCGCCCACTTCCATTGGGGCAGCGGCCAGTCAAAATGGGTGCCCAACCAACGCTGCCCCTGTTCAATGCCTTCCCAACCAAACGGACGTTGGTAAGAATTGCCCTGGTTCGCAATCGCAGCGGCCAGCAAAATATCTGGGACTTCATCCGTATGGGGCGCTTCAATCAAGAAACGATTGGCTTTTACCTCGCGTAAACCCTGGCGATACCAGCTCAATCGGCCAGTTGTATAATTTGACCACGGGGCTAACCAGGTCATCGAAAAATGGACATTGGAGCCCATGTTGGCTAAAGGGCTGGTGCTATAGGCATAGGAATAGGTGTTGCCCAATTTGGTCAGAAAACGGAATTGATATAATTCAATGGTATCCGGTGTGGTCAACGGCCCCGCGCCAAAGATGATCAAGCCCAACAGGCAGGTCAGCAGCAATAAATAGTTATAAACGCCTTCCAATGGCGTCTGCGGAATGGGTTGGCCATCATACTCTGGCCAAGTTGCAGACCAGGTCTGGCTTTGGGTTTGATTTAAGCGAGCCATGCACGTTCCTTCAAGAAATTTATCTGAACGATATATTTATCGTTCTCTGTATTTATCTACCCTATTATCTGCCCTATAGAGGGGCAATTCAATCAGCGCAATTCTGGGCCGAATCCTCACGGGCCAGCAGAACAGGCTCGTGATCCACGGTTGATGATCGACTACCGAGGAAAGACCACAGATCAGGGTTATCTGTGGTCTTTCGTTATGGGTCAGTCACCAGTGGTTAATCATCTGCGCCACTCATGAAGCTCCAGATAAGCAAAATTATCTCGTCTCGCCGTAGCTTCTTTGCCACAACGCTTCCGCTCGTTTTTATTCGGGTTCTTTCAGCCTAGGGTTTTGAACCCCATACTTTTCAATCCCACTGCGACTCAGCTCAAGTAATCCTCGGAAAGTTTGCTCATTTCATCCAACAAAGTGCTATTATGGGCTATAAGGCTGCCAGAATGCAAATAGACCAGAATACAAATAGAATTGCCTCACACTGCTCTAATCATTAGCGGGCCAGATTGACAGCGTTGGCTCAGCCACAGATAATTGCCACAATAAATTATAAAATAATAGAACCCATTATAAACTAGTATAGTGTCGATAATACGTCAAGCCACAAATTTACACCGTATGCAATCCACCCAATTCGCCAGTAATCAAATTTAGGTAGACCATGTTAGGCAGGGATTAAGGATACAGGATTACGGGATTAGCCGTATCCTTAATCCCGTATCCTTAATCCCGTATCCTTAATCCCTACATATCATGATTTAGGTAAACCATCGGAAAACCAGGGATGAATCTTGTCGAACTGTTGCGTCACCATGCGGAACTTATACCAGACCATGTTGCGCTACTTGATTATAGCAGCGGGCGCGCCGAACCACTCACCTTTGCCGAACTAGAGGCAGCAGCCCAGCGCGCCGCCACGTTGCTGGTGCAAAGCGGCTTACAGCCGGGCGATGTGGTGCTGGTCTTCCACCCCATGTCGGCGGAACTTTACATTGCTTTGAATGCCATCTTGCGGCTAGGGTTAGCTGCGATGTTCATCGATCCGTCGATGGGCAAAGCGCATATTGAACGCTGTTGTGCCTTGGTGCAGCCCAAAGCTTGGTTGGGTAGCCCCAAAGCGTATTTATTGTGGCTGGTCTCGCCAGCGCTCCGGCGCATTGGCGTACGCTTTGCCACTGGCTGGGGCATCCCAGGCACCGTGCGTTGGCAAAAGTGGCGTCAAAGGCCGCCTCATGCCGAAATTGTCGCCTGCCAAACTGAGACGCCAGCCCTGATTACCTTTACGAGTGGCAGCACAGGTCTCCACAAAGTGGCAGTTCGCACGCATGGATTTTTGCAACAGCAACAGACCGTCCTCGAAAAAACGTTACAGCTGCGCACCACGGACCTTGTGCTCACCACCTTGCCGATTTTTGTGCTCTCACACCTGGCATCGGGGATAAGCAGCCTGATCCCAGCGGGTGATCTGCGGCATCCAGGGCGCGTCAAGCCAGGCCCCGTGCTGGCGGCCCTGGCCAAACATAGCGTGACCTGCCTGGAAGCATCACCGGCTTTTCTTGCGCGCGTTGTCCGGTATGGGCAAGAGCAGCAACAGCCATTATCGACATTGCACCAAATTTTCACAGGGGGTGCGCCGGTCTTTCCAGATTTATTGGCAGCAACCCAGCGCGTTGCGCCCCAGGCGCAGGTCACCGCCGTCTATGGTTCGACCGAAGCCGAACCGATCGCGCACATTGCGTATATAGTGATGAGCGATCCCGACAAAATGCGCATGTTGAACGGCGGTGGGCTGCTCACAGGGGCGCCCATCACCGACATCAAGGTGGCAATTTTGGCGGATCGCTGGGGCTCACCGATTGGGCCATTTGACGCGAACACTTTTCGCCAAGCCTGTTTGCCAGTGGGTGCGATAGGCGAAATTGTGGTTAGTGGGCCCCATGTCCTCACCGGCTATCTGCATGGCCAGGGCGATCTGGAGACCAAATTCCAAGTGGCGGGCACAACCTGGCATCGCACAGGTGATGCGGGCTATTTAGATGCCCAGAATCGTTTGTGGTTAATGGGCCGTTGTAGCGCGCGCATTACAGATCAAGCTGGCATCATCTACCCATTTGCTGTCGAAGTGGCAGCGCACCAACACGCCAATGTAAAACAAGCCGCCCTCATTGCCCATCAACACAAACGCCTGCTTGTCCTCGAATGTTACCAGAAGCCAACATCCATTGAATTACAACAGTTGGCCGACGAACTGGCCTGGGCCCACGTTGCAGACATACGCGTCTTTAAACAACTTCCAGTAGACAAGCGCCACAATGCCAAAATTGATTACACGGCTTTGCATAAGTTAATCAGTTAGTAACGCAGGGTAGCAGGTGCTTGTGTAGGGAGTAAGGATACGGGATACGGCTAATCCCATATCCCGTATCCTTACTCCCTGCTTTAACAAATTTCAGGCACAAAAAAGCCCAACAGTTGATGCTGTTGGGCTTTTTTTGTCATGCAGCTAACTTAGCCGACGCGCAAGACCTGGCCAGTATAAATGTGGTTTGGATTGCTGAGGTTGTTCGCCTTCAACAACCACCAGACCGACGTATGATAGCGGCGAGCGATCGAGGTTAGATTGTCACCAGCGCAGACCACATAGGAGTTGCCATAATGCGTCTGTTGAGGGCCGGGGTGATAACCACCCTGTTGGGGACCTGGATGATAACCACCCTGATAGCCACCTTGATAACCGCCGGTGATGCAGATATATTGGCCGGCATAGATCCGATCGATGTTGCCAATCCCATTCGCCTCGCGCAGTGCCCAGAGGCCAGTTCCGTACCGAGCAGCGATCCCAGAGAGTGTATCGCCCTTTTGCACCACATAACCATTGGTGCAACCGGGACCACCGTGGCCATATTGACCATTCAAGGGGGCAGCCATTGCAACTGAAGGCAACATGGTGGCCCCGAGGCTAACCGTTAACGCCAACGCAATGCCCGCACGGCGAGCAAATTGACCGATTGATTGAAACTTGAACATTTGAGACTCCTTTTATAGATAGTAGGGTAATAAATAAACGTAGGGTAAAGCTTACGATTAGGATTCGTCGGTTAATTTCCAAACTTCACATCACCTCCTGACTAGCATTCTTTTGCTAGACGGCTCTGGTTAAAACGATTGGTTTAGATGAGCGCTACGAATCATTTTTAGCACTTCGGCCTTAAGATAAGCATAACCAACAATCGTTGAATTATCGTTGATAAAGTAAATAGGCGGTGTAAAATGTCTCATCTGTTGTTCTATCTAAGATGACGCTTTCCCTACGTAGAAGTTACGGGGAATTTATCAATTTTTATAACAAAAAGAGCACGGCCACAGCGGCGCAAATCCGCTGTAGCCGTGCTCTTTTATGCGAACCCTAGAAAATTGATCGAGCCATCATTTTCGGGGTTTGCAATAGAGATTACGATTCGATTGACAGGCCAACACGTCCCCTGATTAATGATGGCGGTTGGGGTGATAACCACCGGGGTTATGATTCTGTTGGCCGCCAGGATGGCCACCATGATGCTGGCCAGGACGGCTTGCCGGAATGCAAATATACTCGCCGGTGTAGATCCGATCGATATTGCCAATGTGATTTACGTCGCGTAGCGCCCACAAACTAACATGATAATTAACAGCGATCCCAGAGAGCGTGTCGCCCTTTTTCACGATGTAATAGTTGGGGCAGCCAGGACCTCGGTGACCATGTTGGCCGGCCAAAGGGGCCGCCATCGCAACGGTTGGCAGCATGGCAACGCAGAGGCTAACCGCCAATACCAAGGCGATGCCCGCGCGGCGGGTCAATTGACTGATGGAACGAAACTTGAACATCTGAGACTCCTTTTATCAATAGGGTAGTGGGATGAGCATAAACGAACAAGTTTAGGGTAATCCGCCTCATCAAACATTGTCTAGCAGTTGCCAAACTTCACATCACCTCCCTGCATCGGCCGACAAGATCCGTTTGTTAAAATTGTTCAGATGAGAACTAGGATCAAAGCATAGCGTTCCTGCCTTAAAATAAACTTACCTAATAATCGTTGAGCAACCTTGACTGAGCAAGCCGTTCGGTAAAATGTTGCAGCGATTGGGCTAGCCAAACGGCCCTTCGCGCTTACAGAGATTGGTAAAGTTCGCAAACAAAAAGATCACGACTGGAGAGATGTAATTCCTCTCTAGTCGTGATCTTTGATAATAACCATAGCTGCTCGATGGGGGCATCATGTTTATGGCCATGTACTAGACACTACTATTTAGTTAAGACTATTGAATTAAAGCGCCAATCCTACCTATCAGGCCAGAAATTTAGATCGCTAATCGCTTCGATCCATTACGCTTTCTCCAACATATTCATGGCGGCACGCATATAACCAAGCGCAAAAGCCATCCCTGCATGCCAAGGCGCATCGCAACTGGTGCGCGGCGTATGATCAGGAATTAATACGCCTGTATAGCCACTATCGCGGTAAGCTCGCAAGGCTTCAATCATATCCACATCACCTTCATCGAGAAACACTTCCCGATAATTCGGCGCTTTTCCCCGCACATTGCGGAAGTGAACATAATGAATGCGACCTGTCGAAGCATACCGGCGAATGATACTCAGCACATCGGTAGCGTCCGGCATCTCGGTAATCGTACCTTGGCAGAATTCTAGTCCATTATACTGGCTGGGCACCAAATCCAACAAACGCTGATACGCATCAGGGTTGGTAATCAGGCGACCAGTGTCACGTAAAACTTCCAGAGGTGGATCATCGGGGTGTGCGGCCAGCCGCACCCCAGCTTCTTCGGCCACCGGCACGAGATTTTCCAAGAAATAAGCCAGGCGTTCCCACATTGCTTCACGGCTCACGACGCCAATATCACCGGCACCGGGGCTGTCAGTTACTTTTTGGCCCCAAATCTCGCCTTGCGGAATGCGCGTCTGCTCGGGCGCTTCTGCTTCTAGAAAGCCAACCGATTCTGCGCCCCCACGTGCAAAGGGACGCCAGACGCGGCCCCAAACCCCGGCCAGGCTAAAATAATAGCCCATGATCGGGATGCCAGCTTTGCCCATATTGCGGATGGTCTTTTTCATGTTCTCCATCTGCGCCGCCCGGCCTGGACCATCCAACAAAATTTGATCCCAATGTTGTGGTGGGAAATTTTCAATGGCTTCCAGGGTCAAGTCGTGGCTGGCCACAAACTGCTGTAGCCCGCGCAGATCTTCATACGACCAATAGCCGTCTTTGGTCGATGGGAAACTGTCTTGGGGCAAATGGGCCACAATATGGGTGGCGCTGATCTGGCGGGCAAACCGCAGATTATCGGCAGTCACCATACCATCATACAAACCTAGGCCGAGTTTCATCGCGCTCACTCCTACGCTCAGACTAAGGGCTTCACCCGTTGGACAAATTGAAATGGCACGCTCCAAGGATCGCGCAAAAAGAGCAGTTTGTCACCGGCCGGCGTGACGGTGATATCGGTTACGGTGGTGGCGCCAGCCGCGACCAGGCGCGTGCGGTCGGCTTCGATGTCGGGCGAAGTGAAGGCGAGATGCAAATTGAAGGGATTCATGTTGGCATAGTCGGGCATCGGGGCCGCCGGGTTGTTATAAATTTCGATCATGCTGCCCTTGTCATCCGCCAAAAAGTGCATATACGGGGATGTGGCTTGGGCCACGACGATGCGCATCCCCAAATGCTCGGCAAACCATTGCGCCATTTTAGCCGGTTCTTGAACGTTGATGGCAACGTGTTCTAAATTCATGACGAGTTTTCTCCTTAGTGATTGGAATATGTAGAGGGAGTAGGGATACGGGATACGGGATACGGTATGCTCTACTGCGTGCCATCATCCTGTATCCCTACTCCCTACTCCCGTTTAAAACGACAATTTGGCTGCGTAAGCACCGCTGGGTTGATTAGATTACGCGGGATTTGCCCCTGAAGCACTTGGACAACCTGGGCGGCGGCCTTGTAGGCAAGTTCGGCAATGGCGGCCTCCGAATAGAAGGCGGTATGCGGCGTTATGAGCACATTGTCCAGGGCCAACAAAGGATGATCGGGCGGTGGTGGTTCTTGCGTGAGCACGTCTAAAGCGGCCCCGGCAATCCAACGCTCTTGCAAGGCGGTCACCAAGGCGCGCTCATCAATGATCGCGCCGCGCGCTGTATTAATCAGGAATGCGGTTGGCTTCATCAAACGCAAGGCGCGCGCATCGATCAGGCCGCGCGTCTCTACTGTCAATGGGGCGTGGATCGAGACATAATCGGCCTCGCGCAAAAGAAAATCCAGATCATTGGTGGCCACGCCAAAAGGGGCGAGTGCATCGGGGGCCAGGCGCGGCGTATAGGCGATAATTTTCAAGCCAAAGCCCAATGCTTTCGGGACCACAGCCTGCGCCAGGTTGCCATACCCAATCAATCCCAACGTCTGGCCGCGCAAACGCGGCATGGTGCGGCCCGTCTGCAAATTCCAGATGCCCTGCCGCGTTTGGTGAACGAAAGGGACAACGCGCCGCGCCAGGTTCAGCAACAACGCCATCACCAGATCCGAGACTTCATCCAGGCAAAAATCGGGCACGTTGGTGACGAGCATGCCCAGTTCGCTGGCGCGATCAACGGCGATGTTGTCTAGACCAATGCCATAGCGGCTGACAAGCTGGCAGCGCGCCGCGGCCTCTAGCACCGGGGCGGTGACCCGCTTCCAACAGGTCAAAATGGCATCCACTTGCGGGGCGAGTTGGGTTAGCTCGGCCACTTCTCCAGTCTGCGCCACGATCAATTCAGCGTCCACAGCGGCCAGCAGGCCACGCTCGATCTCTAGCGTGGGCCAGGCATAATCGGTGATTAAAACGTTAAAGGTAGCCATGGGGAGGTTCTTTACATTAGTTCTTTGGTCATTTTTGTTGGCGCACCAAGTTGCGCAGATGCATTGTAAGCCGTCGCGACAGATTGTCAACTGGCGAGAGCGCTGTAGACAGTTTTGGGCAGGCGCATTCTTAATTTTTTGGCTGCTGCGCAAAGAACAGCCACGGCACAAAGAAGGCATACAAACGGTGCCAGGGTAAACGCATCTAAATTTTGAGAACCGAGAAAAGGAGAGATAATAGCAGATAACTGGCCCGGAGGATGAGAAATGAAAACAACCATTAGTGAGCATTTTGAGAGCTTAGTTGACCCGAGAGTGGAGCGGACAAAATTGCATCCGCTGATCAACATTCTGAGCATTGCGTTGTGTGGGGTGCTCAGCGGTGCGGACGATTGGGTGGCAA